>NZ_CP070977.1:1805373-2106268 GCF_018417535.1 Burkholderia pyrrocinia
GTACGGATAGCCCCAGGCCGGCGCGGTGTTGAAGACGTCCTGCACGGTCGGATTGTTGTGCACCGTCACGCCGAGGATCAGGTCGTTTGCGCTGGAGATGATCCGGTCGACGAAGCGGAAGTCGGTGTTGTCCGACGACCAGTGGCCTTTCCATTTGCCGCTACCGTCCTGATGATCGTAGTTCGTATAGGTGAACTGAGCAAATCCGCCGATCTTGTCGGTAATCTTCCCGGCGAGGAACACGCTCGCGAAATCGAAGATCGGCAGGGCGTTCTTCGGATTGATCTTGTTGCCGCTGGCGTCGGTGTTGCCGCGCGTCGTGCTCAGATCGCCGATGGCCATCGCGGCGATCGGAATCGTGCGCTCGCCCAACGTATAGCCGTTCAGCTTGAACATGCGTCCATACGGCGTGAGTTCCGGAAACTGTCCGCCGGCATGACACGCGACGCAGCTCTGCCCGGTCTGGCGCGCGAAGATCGGCAGCGCCCGCGCGGCCGACACCTGCAGCAACGCGAGCGTCGCGAGCACGGCCATCCAGCCGTAATGTCTCCAGCGAGGACGCGCGCGATGGCCGACTAGGAACGTTGTCATGGCTGTTTCCCCCCATGCCGTGTGTCGCCCCATTCCGACGCGATATGCGCACGTCGGACGATGCCTTCATTGTGCGAAGCCCCCGTGAAAGCCGACATGGGGCGACTCCCTCTTTACGCGGTCTGATCCCTACTCCATCTCGGCGCGCGCGGCCGCTCAGGGGACGATCCAGCTCCCGTCGGCGGAGAGCTTCAGGCGATCCGGCCCGGCGAAGCGGACGATATAGCCGCCCTTCGACGCGAAGCGCTGTCCGGGCGCGAGCGTCAGGCGCGGGTAGTAGCCCGTCAGGATGCGGCGCTCGAGCATGTCCTGGATGCGCTCGACGAGATACTCGCGCACGAACGCATCGACCATATGGCTGAGCGTCTCGGCGAGCAGGCCGCATGCGAGATACGTGTCAGCCTGCACCTGCGGCGCGACCATCGGAATCCGCCGGATCGAGAACCAGCCGAACGCATAGTCGACGCGCACGCGCCGCCCTTCGGGCAGATCGAACGGATAGGCGATGCGCGTCACGCCGCGCCAGCTCGTCGGCAGCGGCGTATTGTCGAGCCCGCCGAGCAGCCCCGACATGAATACCGTGTCCGACGCGGGCGGCATATGAGCGAGCGCCGCGAGGTCCGGCGGCCGCAGCCACAGCACGAGCACGTCGTCGTGCGGCATTCGGCGCAACGCGCGCGCGACGCTGTCGCCGGACGCGAGCGCGCGATTCGACACGACGATGCCGTGCGCCTGCAGCGCGGCAGCCAGCGCACGTGCGCCGCGCTCGCCGTTGTCGCCGCTGCGATAGACCTGCCGGACCGTCTTCACCGCTTGCCGCGCCGGCCGCGCACCGGCTTCGTCCAGGATGCGCTTCGCGATCAGGTCCGATTCGAGCAGCACGCCGCGCGAGAAGTACACGGAATAGAAATCGTGGTCGGTTTCGACCGGCACCTCGACGTTCGGAAACAGGCAGGGCACGGCCTCCGCCTCGCAGAAGTCGTGGACCGGCGCCCAGTTCCTGCCGCCGAGCCCCGACACCACGGCCAGCACCGGCTGCCGGGCGATAAACTGCGTCAATTGCGCACGCCACGTGTCCGGCGGCCCCTTCAGTTCCCACACATGCAGTTCCCAGCGGCGATTGACCATGAACATCATTTTTCGCGTGGAACGCAGCGGCGGCGTCGTGCCGAACGGAAACGCGTTCTTGTCCGCGAAGTAGTGCTGCAGAACGTCGAGCATGCCCGCCCGCTTCACCGGGTCCGCGTCCGGCGTGACGATCGTCGCGAAATGCAGCACCGTGTCCGTCACGCCCGACGGCTTGCGGCGATCGAGACGCTTCAGATAGCCGGTCAGCGCGGCCATGTCGGCGTCGCCGAGCGCGTATTGCGGCATCAGGCTGCCGAGCGGCCTGCCTTCCGGGTCGATCCCGTCGCGCACGGCGCGCGCGAGCCGTTCTTCCGTGTACGGCTCGCGGTCGGTGCGCATGCCGGGAACGTACGGAATGTCGAGATCCTCGGCGGTCTGCGCGCGTGGATGCACCAGGTAGCGCCACGTGATCGGCGGGATGGTGTTGTTGCCCTCCTTCGAGCCCAGCCCGCTGCGCCGATGGCAATTGATGCAGGCGGCGGCGGCGCCTCGCAGGCGCACGCCGTCCTGATGCACGGCTTCGAGCGGTGCGCCCGAACCGAGGATGCCGCGCTGGAAGATCGCTTCTCCCGCGTCCGCCGGCACGACGGGCGCCGCGGCCTCGCCGCCGATCGCGTGGCCCGCGCTTGCGCACAACGCGGCCAGCACCACCCGCCGCGCCAGCCGCCCGCGCAAGGCCGGCGGGCACGCCGCCGCGAGGGCGCGCAGTCGCCCCCGGATGCCGTTCATGGCCGTACCGTCGGCCGGCCGGCGCCCGGCGGCGCCGGCGACACGTGCGCATCGATCGACGCTGGACGGCGTCCGCCCGGCGATACGGGTCGGGCGAAGAGCGCATCGTCGAGCGGCGGATTCAGCGACACCTTGTCGATGATCAGCGTGTCCTTGGTCGGCGAGGCCGCCGTTCCGCTCTCGATCCTGAGCGGGATCTGCAGGCCGTCGATGAGCTTGAAGTTGCCGTAGTTCACCTCCACCGTGAGCGGGCCGCTCGGCCCGCGCACCTGGCGGTCGGCCTTCACGTCCAGGAACGTCCGCCCGTCGATCCACACATGCCGCACCGCACCGGAGGGCAACTTCACCGCGAGGCGGTACGCATCGTGCCCGCCGAGCGAGTCGACACCGTCCAGCGTCACGCCGATGCCCTTCGCATCGTGGTCGATCAGCGGGCCGTCGATCACCTGCTCGTCGCGCGCGGACATCAGCTCGCCCGGCGTGTACGGCCGCAGGCCGGCGCCACCGCTCGCGCCCTGCTTCCAGCCTTCGCGACCGTCGAACACGCGTACGGCCTTCTGGTTGAGCACGGTGATCTCGAAGCGCGTCTTGTTCGGCCGCTTCATCGCGAGGATGAACGGCATGTCGCGCACGGGTGCGTTCGGGCTATCCACATGGCCCGACCAGACCATCGTCTGGACCTTGCGCCACGCGTCGAGCCCGCCTCTCGCCGCGATATTCTTCTCGACGATCTGGTCCGCGCCGAGGCCCTGCCCCGGCAATTGCTCGCACCCGCACAAGGCCGCCATCGCGCAGCCGGCGAGCACCCACGATCCGATCCGTCCCATGGCCGTCACCTCGTCCGGATCTCGGCCGCGTGACTCGGCGCCTTCGCGAAGGTAAGCGGCGGCTTGCCGAACATCGCGTCGTCGACCGTCGCGTTGAGCGCGACATGCTCGATCGTGATCCGGTGCGTCTCCTTGACGCCGCTCACAACCGTCTCGAGCGTGTGCGGCATGACGAGACCGTTCTCCTTCCTGTAATCGCGATAGAGAACGGCGACGCTGTGCGTCTTGCCGTCCAGCACGCGCGGCTCGCCATCGATCTTCAGTTCGAGAAAGCTCGCCGCGTCGACCCACAGGCGGCGCGCCGCGCCATCCTTCGACGTCAGCTTCAGCACATACGCGCGATGCCCTTCCACCTGCTCGGTGCCAAGCGCCTGGATCGTGGTGCCCTTGTTCGCGTAGTCGATCAGCGGACCGTCGAGTTCGGCGGATGACGCCGCGGACTTGAGTTGCGCCGGCGTATACGGCTCGACATCGTTGCGGCCGAGGTACGGCCTGACCAGCCAGCCCTGCGAGCCGTCGTACACCTGCAGCGCGGTTTGCTGCTCGAACTGGATTTCGAGCCGGCTCTTGTGCGGACGCTTCAGCGTCAGCGTGAACGGCAGCCTGACGTTCTTCTTGCCGCCCGCATCGAGCTGCCCCGTCATCCTGATCGACGACACGGCCCGCCACGCCTGCAGCCCGCCACGGGCCGCGACATTGCGCTCGGCGATCTGCGCCGCGTCCATATGCGACGCCGACGCCGCTTGCGCATTCCCCGCTGCCGAGGCCGCGGATGCGACCTGGCCGCAAGTCAAAAAGCCGGCGGCGCACGCCGCCGAAATCGACTTGAAAAGAAACCGGTTCATGACTGCTCTCCCCGCATGCAGGCCGCCCGTTGTCGATGCGCGGCGGCATGCGCATGTATGTGATTACTCGACCACCAGCCCGTCGATATGCAGCGAATCGATCAGGATGCTGACGCGTTCGCCGCGCTTGATCGGCCCTCCCTTGTTGGAAAACACCATCCAGTATTCGTGTCCGGTCTCGAGTTGGCCGGTCTGCCGCAGCGCACCGATCTGGTCCATCACCGGAATCACGAGCAGCGCGTGGCTCGTTTCGCCGTAAAGATAGACGGTCGCTTTCGTGTCGCCGAGCAGCCGCGCCTTCTCCGGATCGGTCACGCGGTAGCTGAAGCGGATCAGGTTGCCCGACGCGGTGCTGCGCACGTGCAGGTCGTCGATGCCCTTCGCCGTCTGGTAATAGGCCTTCGCCTGCCGCGGCAGGCTCACCGGCAGGTAAGGCGAGTGCCGGCGGGCCACCGGCTCGGCCGGCGCATCCTGCCCGGCCGCGGCCGGCTGAGGCCGGACCGCGGCGAGGCAGGCGCCGCCCGCGAGCAGCAGCATCGACGCCGCACGGAAGGCCGCCGGCTTCATTGCAGCGCTCCCGCGAGCGGCGCGGGCGCCGCCGGTGCCGGGGTCGGCGCCGGCGGCCGCAGCGGCGTGCGCGGTTGCGCACGCGTCTGCGTCTGGGTTTGCGCGCGGTTGCGCAGCGGCGTCTGAGCCGGGTTCTGCAACAGCACGCCCGACGGCGGCCGCGCCAGCGCCGGGGACTGCGTCAACGCGCCAGCCGGCAGCGGCCGCGTCGCCGGAGCCAGCCGCAGCGCACCGGCCAGCGGCCGCCGCAGCGCCGGGGCGCGGAACTGGGCCGGCAGCCCGCCGCCATTGAGCAGGCCCGCGATCCCGCCGAGGCCCTGCGGGATAAGCGCGGCCAGGCCGGTCGGCTGGCTGCCCAGCGCCAGCGGATCGATCGGCGTGCCGCCGAGCAGGCCGGGCATCACGTACTCGACAGCACCGATGTCGTAGCCGTTGCCTTGCGGACGCGGCGTGCCGAAGATGTCGTGATTCGGCGCGCCGGCACCCGTGGCCGCCCCGATCGCCGGCGACGTGCCCGTGATCGAGTAGTTGCCCATCATCACGTTGTAACCCGTGCTGCCCGGTGTGAGCGCCTCGTTGAACAGCGACAACGGCCCGTACGACATGTTGATCCACTGGTTGCCTTCATCGGGCGTGGCCGTCGGCATCAGGCCGAACAGCGGGTTCGGCAACACCGCATCGGCAATCCCGGGCGGCACGGCGAAGCCGTTTCCGCCGGCTTCCGGCGGCACCCGCGAGCCGTTGCAGTACTGGCCCACCGTCTGCGGATTCGCCGCGATGTTGGTCGCGCCGTAGCCCGCCGTGCTGGTCATGATCGAATGCTGCGGGTTCATCGTCAGCCCGGATTGATGATTGGCCGGCCCGGTGTCGCCGTACGCGCCGATGTCCCAATAGAACGGCGGGGTCGTGCCGCCCGTCACGCAGTAGCCTGTCGACTGCCCCTTCTGGTTCAGGATCGGGTTCAGCGTGACCGCGTTCTGCACCCCGGGTATGTTCGGGTTCGGCTGCGAACTCACCGAGATGTAGAACGAGCGGTTTTGCCAGAACAGGTTGTTGGTCAGCACCGGGTTCGAGAACTTCGTGCAGTTCGGCTCATTCGGGGGACAACGGACGTTCCCCCTGAAATTCGCGGGCGGGACGAACGCTGCCAGCAGGTTCTGCGTATGACCCGCCGTCTCCAGCCCGGCCGGTTGCTGCGTCGATGCCTCGATGAAGCTCGTGCACGTCGAGTCCGCGCTGTTCGGGCTGCTCGTGCATCCCGGCGGCGGCACGTTCGACTGCGACGCAGCCGGCGTATTGAAAAGCACGCCCGCCGACGCCGTCGCATCGTTCGCGATCACCGTGTTGTTGATGAAGTTCACGCGCACCGCATCCTGCAGCGACACGCCGCCGCCCGACCAGCCGGCCACGTTGTCCGCGATGATGTTGTTGATCACGCGCACCTGGTACCACTTGTTCGGGTTGCCGAGGTTGCGTTGCACGTCCGTGCCGTTGACGTTCTGCAGCCGCAGGCCGCCGCCCTTCCCGCTTTCCGCCGTATTGCCCATGATCAGGTTGCCGTCGATCACGAGATCCGGGCCGATGCCGTCGGACAGCTGCGGCGCGCAATCGACGTCGACGAGCGAGTTCTCGCAGAACGTGCCGTCGGGCGGCACGCCCTGTGCGATGATCCCGCCGCCATACGTCGGCAGCGTCGGGTTGTTGCTCTGGTTGAACAACACCACGTTGTGCGACAGGTCGCCGTTGTAGCTGAACCCGAAGTGCGCGACGCCGCCGCCGTCACCACTGCTGATGTTGCCGCATACCCAGTTGTAGTTGAAGTGGTAGTAGTCGGCGCCCGTGCAGAGCGTCACGCCGCCGGCCGACGATGGCGTGGTCGAGTTGATCTCGTCGCCATACGACGCGTTTCCTGTGACGGCGTTGTGGTGGACGTTGACGAACGTGTTGTACATGAACGGCAACTGCGTCACGCCGTCCGGGGCGATGGTGCCGTCCGGCACTTCCACCTGGCCGACCGTGATGCCGCCCGACAGCGTGCCCGCATTGCCGGTCACGCGGTTGTTCGATACCTCCGTGTAGTGGTTCCAGCCGTGCAGGAAGATCCCGCCGCCGCCCTGCGAGCTGTTGGTGACCGTGATCCCGTCGATGCGCGACGGGTTGCACAGGAAGTTGCTGTAGTTCGGGTTGTTCGGGTCCGTCGTGCAGTCGTGCTTCGTGAGCAGCGTGCAGATGCCGTTCGCGGTGCAGTTCGTGCTCGGCTGAACGCCCTTGGCCAGCACCGTGATGCCTGCGCCTTCATACGCGCCCATCAGCGACGGCTCAATCAGCAACTCGCCGAGATTGCCGTTTTGCGTACTGTCCCAACCGATCGTCGGCTCGAACGGGATCGGATCCACGTGCCCCTGCATCTGCGTCGAGCATTGATAGGTGCCCGACGGATCGTACGGGTTGTTGGTCGGCGAGATCGGCTTCGTCGGATCGTACGCGGCCGAAATCAGCCCGCCATCGAGCGACGTGCCGAACAGGCACGCGATCAGCCTGCGCCACGGATCGAGCTTGCCGGACGGATGCGTGTTCGCATTGACCGTCACCGACCCGGCGCCGACGCCTTGCAGCCGCACCGGCTTCCACATCACCAGCATCTCGTTGTACGTGCCCGGACCGACGACGATCATGTCACCCGCGCTCGCATTGTTGATCGCGGTCTGGAGCGCATTGCTCGCGCCGTTCTCGCCGCTCACGTAGGTCGGCGCCTTGCCGCCGATCGTCACCGTGATCGCATCGATCGACCGCTTGCCGTTGCCGGCCGTGATCACGAGCTCGCCGCACTGCGTCGCGGGCGCGCCCATCTGCTGGATCGTGCAGGTCGACGGCACCGTCAGCGACGGGAGCGCCGGAATGCTCAGGTCGGGCGCGAGGACGACGATCTTCGAGTCGCTCCACGACACGACTTGCGCATTGACTCCCGCGATCGTGACCGTACCGGTGCCCTGCGTGCCGCCGAAGCCGTAGTGGCGCGTGATGAACTTCTGGTTGAACGGCGCCGTGCTCTGGTTCGGTCCCGTGTACGCATGGTTCGGCACCTGCTGGTCGCCCAGCGCGGTGATCGTCAGTTGCTTGCCGGGTGCGCTGACCCACGGGCCCGCACCGGCGCCGATCGTGTCGCCGGTCACGCTCGAGATCGCCGGCGTCGCATCCGGATACGCGCAATCGGGCTGGTTGTAGCCATCGGCAAAGGCCTGCACCGGCACCACCGGCGTATCCATGTACTGCGTCTGTCCGGGCATGAACGGAATCTCGTAACAGAACTGGCTGTATGCCGGGTTGTACAACGGATCGGTCATCATCTTGCCGGGGTGCTGCGGATCGGGGATCGGGCCCGGATCGTTCATGCACGTGACCATCATCGTCGGCGCATAACCGGTCGGGTTCGGGGGGTTCACTTCCCAGGTCGAGAACGTCAGTCCGTTGTAGATGCCCCATTGATCCGAGTAGGTGCGCGAGATTTCGTTGCCGGAGAAATCCTTGAACGAGACCGGCACGTTCGGCACCGCGAACTTTTCGCCGAACTGCGGCGAGTACGGATCGAACTCCGACGAGAAGTCGTCGAGCATGAAGCCCGTGTAGTGCGCGCTGACATGCGTCGAGCTGAAGATCCAGAACTTCGCGAGCACCGATTCCTCGTCGGTGAGCATCACCTCCTTGCGGTCGCACAGATGCCGGGACGCGCCCGCGAACGGCGCGACTTCCTTCGATCCCGGGAACAGGCTGATGTAGTCCGGCACGATGCGCAACTCACCGACGCACGGCCAGAACCGCTCGACGCTGCCGGTGTCGCCTTCGGCATGCGGCGTCGAACCGAGGTCCGTGGTCATGTTCTGCGCGTTGTTCTTGTTGTACGTCGAGTTCACCGCGGCCTGGTCGGGAAGGATGAAGATCGCGCCGATCCCGCCGAACTGCTGCGTCACCGGGGCGATGTAGTTGTCGCCGATCAGGATGTTCTTGTCTTCCTCCTTCACCAGTTCGTAGCCCGGCGGCACGATGATCTCGACCACGTACTTGCCGGCAGGCAGCATCGGCGTGCCGTCGACGGGGTTCTTCCCGACGCAGATCGTGCAGTTCGACGCGACCGGCTTGCCGCTCGAATCCGTCGCCGTCACGCTCGGGAACTTGTACATCCCGTCATACGGCGCCGGCTGGATCTGGTTGAACACGTGCATGCCGTCGTAGCACTTGTACTGCGCGCTCGCGGGCAGCTGGCGATGTTGCGGATCGAGCCAGTTGGTGCTGTTCTTCAGCGTGAAATAGAACGGGTCGTTCGGATCCTGGCCCGGGCAGTTCATGTTCGGCGTCACGCCGTCCGCGCGGAAGCCCTGCGCCCAGTCGTCCCAGCTCGCCGTCTTGGTCGTATCGACCAGCGTCAGGTTGGTGGTGCCGTCCGTCGCCGTGCCCTCCTGGTACAGGTTCACCGTGACGTTCGGCACGTTGGGGGTCCACTTCGTGTGGATCAGCAGCGTCGGATCGTCGAACGGCCGCGTCGACGCGTAGATCACCTCGCCGCGTATCCCGCCGTTCTCACCCTTCGCGAACGGCGTCTTGCCGTACTCGATGAACGAGTTCTGGCCGGAGAAGCCCTGCCATGCCTCCGTGCCCACCCAGGGCGGATCGACCCGCCCGGTCGAGCCGGTGCCGGTCGACGCGCAGTCCGCGTCCGCGCAATACCGGGCGCCCGGCACCTGCAGGTTCGACGGCAGCGACAGGGTTTCGACCGTGTTCGCGAAATTCGCGGCCAGCGTCGAATTCCCGCTGCCGGGCACGCCGGTGCCGTCCACCGGACCGCCCGCGTCATACACCACGTGCGTACCGGTCGACTTGAAGCGCGTCAGGTCGTCGTCGACCACATACCAGTTGAACAGCGGGAAGATCTCGTTGAACGGCGCATAGCCGTTGGCGTCGGTCGAATTGAAGTTCGAGAAGCTGCCGTCGCGGAACCGCATGTTGACCGAAGCCTGCGCAATGCCGGGGTCGTCCGGATGCGAGACGCCGTCGCCGTGCAGGTCGATGAAGGTCCGCGTATAGAGGTTCGTCTGCCACTGCAGCACCGACAGGTCGCCGACGTCGACCGTCGTGCTCCCGTTGGCCGCGGGCAACTGGACCGCCTTGGCCAGCCCGTCGACGATCTGGTCGTTCCATTGATCGAACACGGTGATGCGCGTCGTGCCGCTCGGCAGGCCGCTGATCGTGAACCGGCCCTGGCTGTCGCATTTCGTGAAGCCGTAATCCTCGCTGTCCGGATCGCCGACGCTCACATAGCATTGCGAGAACGCCAGAGAATCGTGCGACCCGCTGCTGTACAGGTTCTCGTTCGGCGGGCGACTGTAGTGCAGGTTCGTCACGCGGCCCGTGAGCGTGTTCGGGCACGCACCGGTGTCGCACAGCCCCGTCTTGGCCGCGTTGGTCCTGCGCGCGTTGATGGTCTTCGGATTCGCGAAGCCGATCGACACGTGATAGCCGGCCGGCCCGAACTCCTGGAAGTACGCGGGTCCGCCGACCTTGATGAACGCGTCGTGCGCCTTCTGTCCGTCGAGCGTGTTGGTCTGCAGCCATTCCTCGCCGCGGCCGATCCGGTCGGCCGCCGGCGTCGCGATCACGCCGTAGCGGCCCGGCATCAGGTTGGCGATGACGGCCTGGCCGACGAGCGGCGACAGCGTCTTGCCATCCGATTCGTATTTCGGGCAGGTCGGAATCATGCCGACCAGGCCGTCGGTCGCCGTCGTGATCGGGCACGCATTGAGCCCGGTAAGCGGGTCGATGGTGCCCTGCAGCGAATTCGACAGCGGCATGTTGAACATGTCGTAGGTCATCTGCCCGGTCGGGTCACCGGTGCCGCCGGCATCGTCCCAGAGCTTGACCTCGAATCCGCCGAGCCCCGGCTCGCGCGCGGTGCCGAATCCGTCGGACCCGCCGCTGACATCCACTTCGCCGTTCAGCGGCGCATCGTCCTCGAACACGAACACCGACAGCTTCGCGGTCTGGTACGGCGTTTCCGTCAGCAGCACGTTGAGCTGCCCGGCCTGTCCGGCGGCAGTCTGCCCTGCCGTCGCGGCCGCGATCTGCGCGGGCGAAATCGGCGCGCCGCCCATGCTGTGGCCGCACTTGCCGGTGCCCGGCGCGAAATCCGCGCCGCTCGGACCCGACGGGCAGTCGAGCGCGATGCTGAATTGCCGCGTGGTGTTGGGCGGCACGCCGCCGCCGTTCGTGAACGTGTTGCCGGCATCGCCGGGCAGGATCGAGATGTAGTAATGCTTGGTCGGATCGAGTGCCACGTACTTCGGATCGACCGGCGCCTGTTGCGAGACGTTCGTGCCGGTACGGCACACGCCGTTGCCGACGTCGCACACGGTCGCCAGGTGCGTGTTGGAGACCGGGTCGTACACGGTCTGCCCGGATTCGCATGCCACGGTGCCGACGCAGCCCGCCGCCACCACCGGCATGTAGCTCGTGTGGAAGTTCGTGCCGAGACTCGGGACCGGCAGCGGCGGGCAGTTCGCCGGCCGCGACGTCGCCGAATTCACCTGGCAGGCCGGATCGATCTGCATCGTGCGGTCTTCCTCGATGATCCAGCGATAGTCGGTGAGCTGGACCGCCTTGTTCGGCGCGGTCGCATCGGGCGCCATGCTCGGTGCATCCATCACGTTCACGACCAGCCCGCTGCCGGGATTGAAGGTCACGGTCACCGTCCCGGCATTCGCGCTCGTCTGTTTCTGCGTATTGGTGACCTTGTACTGGAACGTCATCGTCTGCGCGGCCGCGCCGTTGCCGGCCAGCGGCGGCGTCGTCGGCACCGCGGTAAACGATCCGTCCGGATTCAGCGTCACGGTGCCGTTCGTCGCGCTCGACGCGACGATCTGCGCGCTGAGCGGCAACCCGGCCGGATCGCTCGCGCTGGCGAGCACGCCGGGCGCACCGACCTGAATCTGCGACGCGATGTTGCTCGCGAAACTCGCATTGCCCGCCGTGGGGACCGACAGGCACTTGTTGCTCGTGGTGCAGGCGGTCAACGTCACCTTCGCCGTCACCGGCGGCGTGCCGTTGGTCGACTGATAGACGAAGCTGTCGTTCGTCGCGCTGCTCGACAGATACGTGAACGTACCGTCCGGGTTCAGCGTGAGCGTGCCGCTCGCGGGCGGCGTCTGGACCTTCACGCCGTACACGCCGGAGTCGCTCGCGATCACGCCCTTGGCCGGGTCCGACACGGTGAGCGTCGTGCCCGGTACGAAGTAGTAGTTCGCGCCCGCGGCGGTCGGCGTTTCGCCGATGCCGGCGGTCGCCGACGGCTGGGCGTTGTTGACCGCGATGTAGCCTTGCATCCCGCCGTCGCGCAGATTGTTGGTCGACAGGCTCAACTCGCGGTCGTACACCGGCATCGCACCCGCGGCCGGCGCGTTCACCATCACGTCGTAGGTCTTGCCGGCCGCCATGAATACGGCGTTCTGGATGCGCGCGGCGCCGGGTATCACGTTGCCGTCCTCGGCGATCAGCGTGAAGCCGGGAACGGACGGATTGCCCGTTTGCGCGCCGACCACGGCCGGAACGTGCATGCGCAGCCCGGCGTTCACCAGGCGCACGAGCACCTGCCCGGTCGACACCGGCACGGTCGCGCTCGGCGCAAAGGCCGACGCGTTCGGGTTGGTGCGATCGAAGGCCACGCCGTTGATCAGGTAATAGCGCGGATCGTAGTTCACCACCGGCGGATAGCAGGTGCCGAACGTGATCGACTTCGAGTCGCCGCATCCGCCGGGCTGACCCGACCACGCGGCGGTTTCGCTGAAGCCCTTGGTCGCGACGGCCGCGGCGACCGCGGCATTCTGCACCGGATCGATCTCGCCCATCACGAGCGGCACGTCGGCGTCATAGCAGGACGCCGTGTTCGGATAGGCCTGGTTCGTCGATGCGCACGTCGAACTGGGGACGCTCGGGCTCTTCACCACCAGCACCCCGTAGAGGCCCATCGGCCCCTGGATCGACGGGTGCGTGCCCGACTCGAGCAGGTAGGTGCCGGGCTTGAGATTGGCCCAGGTGAGCGTCGTGTGCGATTTCGGATCGGTCGACGGCGCCACCTCGGTCCCGAACGACTCGACGCGCGGCCCTTGCACGGGCGGCACGAACGATGCCAGCGGCGCGGTCGAGGTCGCCGTGACGATCGGCCAGGTCGTGGCGGTCTGCGTCGGATGGGGCGGGCTCGGCGTGGTCGTCGGCTTGTCGCCCAGACCGCCGCCCAGCTGGCCGACGATGACGAGCGAGGTCGGCACGGGCGCCGGCAGGTTGTTCGTCAGGTTGATCTGCAACTGCCCTGCCGGCACGGTGATCACCACCGGCGACCAGTTCGCGCCGGCGGCCGGATTCGCCGCCGCGCAGGTGGCATTCGCGGCCGGCACCGTCGCGACGGCGGCCGGCGTGCAGCTGTAGCCCCACATCGGCACGGACTGCCCGTCCGGCATCAACGCCGTGGACGCCTTCGCCGTCAGATTGACGACCGCTTGCGCGAAACATGCCTCGCCTGCCGTCAGCAACATCGATGCCGCGACCCCCGCCTTGACCAGATCAAGGAACGTCGCCGTGAGCTTGGTGGATCTCATCGCCTTTCTCCCCACCCCTAATTGGATTCGTCGATCGGAAATACCGGAGGATCAACGAGCATCATCATCATCATTCCGCCGGGGAAGATGTTGTTCGTCGTGATCTCGCGCTCGTTATGCGAGTGCCACATGAACGCGAAGCCTGCTTCCGTTGCTGCCGGGTTCAGCTGTACGCCGCTCGGCGGCGTCGTTCCCGTCGGGGCCGTTGCTCGCGTAGTGGCGTCCGGACCGAGATACGGACTGCCGCCATACCAGGCGCCGTTGGTCAGGATGTTCGAGTCCGGCAGCGTGACCGGCCCGCCGCTGGCGACCTTGCCGAACGGCGCCTTCTCGAGCGCCTTGCCGTGGTCCTGGCACCACTCGTAGTAGTTCGGCGCGCTGCGCGGGGCCGGCGGATTCGACGCCGTCGTGTAGTAGCCGTTCGCGTCCGGCACGCAGACGGAGCCGTCGCCCGCGTAGTGCGCGTAGACGTCCCAGTTCAGGCCCTTGCCGGTCCAGTAGAAAATCCCGTCCATCGTGACGCCCGGCGTCGTGGTGGTCGTGAACAGCAGCGGGCCGGCCGGTTGCCGCGGGTTCGCCGGGTGGCTCGGGTCGACCGGGCTGAGCAGCAGGTTGCCGTCGCGCGCCAGCACGCGCACGTGATTGCCGTGCTCGTGGAACGGATGCTGCCAGCGGCCGGTGCCGATGATCCGCAGCAGCACCAGTTCGCCCGGATGCATGTGCGGGTTGCCGTTGTACGGCTGGTGCGGGTACTGCGGCGCGTAGTTCGGATCCATGTCGTCCGGCATCGAGCGGCCGTTGACCATGAAATAGGCCGGGTGATAAGGCTCGGTCTCGACGGTCATGCAGCCGGTCGGCCTGGTGCACGACGTATTCGCCGCGACCTGCTGCTCCGCCTGCTGATGGATGCGCGGATCCATTTCGGAGAACTGAAAAAGATACTCACGGTCATAGCAGGCCGCGCTGTTGTCGAATGCCGCCGCTGCGTTGCGGAAATCGCGCTGGCCGAACGGTCTGCCCGAATCCGGCAGCGCCATGCAGCCCGCCGTGTTGACCGCCGTATTCGGCAGCACGATGATCGCGCCGTACAGCCCCATCTCGATCTGCAGATCGCCCTGCGTGCCGCTGTAGTACGTGTGCGTGCCCGGCGTCGCCGCGACGAACGTGTAGGTGACCGTCGCGCCGTGCTGCGCTTCCTGCGCCAGCAGCCCGGCAACGCCGGAGGTGCCGGTGCAGGTCTTGCCGTCCGGGCTCAGGGTGCCCGTGCACACGACGAAGCCGGGAAACAACATCGACGTGTTGCCGGCCGCCGCCGGCAGATTGTTGGTGAGTGTCACGGTGATGATGTCGCCCTGCCTGACGATCAGCGTCGGACCGGGAATCTGCATCGTCGGACAGGTCGCGCCCGTAATCGTCGACGGCGAGAACACAAGCGGCGTCGCGCTGGTCGCCGCGCAGCCGTAGCCCCACGAATAGACGCTCGTGCCATCGGGCTGCGTGATGCGCGCCTCCTGGGCAGTGAGGTTGAATACCTTGCCGGTGATGCCCGGCGCCGCAGCTTGCGCGTGCATCGACAGCAACGCGACGAGCGTCGCAGCGCCGACGCGGGCGAGCCGTCCAAGGCGGGCGAGCGTCGCGGTCCACGCATGGTGAGTGATGTGTCCCACGGCTTTTCTCCTCAGTGCAGGACTTCCCGGCCGGGCCCGCCCGACGACTCGGGCAGGCCCCGGTCATCAAAGAGTGCAATGCTTCGTAATCGGATCCACCGCACTGCAGATGTGAACCTCGGTCATCAGGCCGCCGAAATTCTCCTGGTCGTTCGACAGGTGGTCGAGGTTCGGCGTGTACAGGTAGAACACCTGGCCCGAGTGGTATTTCGACTTGTCGCTGGCGTCGAGAATCAGGTCGAGCGACTCGCCGCCACCGAGCGTGATCGAGTTCGTGTCGTAGGCCAGATTGTTGCCGGCCATGTCGCGCAGCACGCGGGCATTGATCGCGACCACGTGCATCGGGATGCCGAGCGATGCCAGCGTCTGGTATTCGGTTACATCGAGATCCGAGATCCGCAGCAGCGCCCGGCCGCCGGCCGGGATGTTGATCAGCGTCGCCAGCGGCTGCGACGGATGCATCGAACTGTCCGACGCGGGTGTCGACATCGCCCCTTCGGTCACCGTGTCCGGATAGCTGCGGCCATTCAGCAGGAAGAACTTGTCCTTCATGTCGGTGAACGGCTCCGGATTGAACGTCATGCCGACGAAGTGGAAATTCGGATCGAAGCCGTGGATCTGGATCGGGTACTCGACGTCGTACGCGGTCGAGCCGTCGCCGTCGTTGTACGCGTAGAGCGACAGCGTCTCCGGCACGGTCGGCGGGATGCTCGCGTTCGCCGCGCGCACCAGGCCGTTGTTCTGCTTCGGCAGCGGCGTCGAGCACAGAATGTCGTTGCCGCAGCGCGTGCGCAGGTCCGACTGCTGCGTCACCAGCGCCTCGTACAGCGAGACGCCTTTCGGCACGCGGTCCTGGCGCGGCCGCACGTAGATCTGGCCGACCATGCCCATCTGCAGGTGTTCCGGCGGCGTGATGTGGCAGTGCCAGAAATAGGTGCCCGCATCCGGCGCGAGATAGTAGTAGGTGAAGCTCGCGCCGATGTTGATCGCGACCGACGCATCCGGCACGCCGTCATAGAACGACGACGCATTCGGATAGCCGTGGAAGTGCACCGTGTGCCGTTCGAACAGGTCCGGGCGCATGATCATCCCGACGTTCGTGAGCGTGAGGAAGAACTCGTCGTCCTCGTCGATCGCCATCATCGGCGCCGGCTGGTTGCCGTTCATCACGCCGATGTCCATGATCGGGCGCGGGTCGACGTGGCCGGTCAGCGCGCCGCCGGCATCCGGATCGGGGGCGAGGCCGACCGCGCCGTTGTAGGTCGGGTCCGTTCTGGGGTCGCCGACGGTGTTGAACACCGACGCGAGCTCGGTGCCGGGCAGGCCGGCCTTGATGTCCGCGAGCCCGGACAGCGGGCCGAACGCGAACAGGTAGGTCTGCACGCCGTTGGCCATCGTGGCGTAACCGTCGCCGCCCGAGATCTGCTGGCACTTGATCGCGCCGTTCACGGCGCCGGTCGACGTGGAATTCTGGCCCGTGTAGGACGGCTGCGTGTAGGCGGGCTCGCCGACGCCGGGCGCCAGCGCGGTCGGATGGGACGGCGTGGTGGGCGGGCATTGAACGCGAAACGACTGGGCGAACGAAGGAACAGCGCACAGGAAGAGCAACAGTGCCGCCACACTGCTGCAATACGCGCGGGTACTGAACATATGACCTCCATCCTAGGGGTCAACCAGCGATACGCGCTGGACGTCATGCTCTGCTGCGGACGCGGGCTGGCGACGTCATCGCACCGACCCGTATCTGGATTCTGCAGATGCGCGCGTCGGCCCGGCATGGGTCACCCCCCTACTTTTGCGTAGGGGGGCCCCGGCGAGCGGAGGCATCATGCTCGGTACGGCGGCGGGTGCGAGGCCGGCTGGTCGCGCCCGGCCGGCGTCAGCCGGGCTTGCGGCGGACCGGAGCCGTGCGTCGGCGCAGCGGGCGGATCCGGACGAAGCGGGCTACCTGGCGGACCTGCGATCGGCGTGCGTGCCGCACGACGGATCATCGGGCGACACGCGCCCGGACCGCGTCACGGCCAGCATGCGACGGAACATGGCGTCATGACCGCCGTGGTCCAAGCAGCCCGCCGGCGTACTGGCACGCGCACGGCGCGGGGGGAAGGAAGATCGACGGCGTATTGTGGAAATCGTCCCGATAGCCGAAATTAATTAAAATCATGGGCCGGGCAATGCGGGACGCGTCGAAAGCCGCGGGCTTTGCTGCCGTGGAACGGTGTTCTTTCGATCCCGGCCGACTGGGCTGCCACCGGATAACGGGCAAAAAAAAGCGCCACGGAGACCGTGGCGCTAAAAAAGTTCTAGCCATTCCGAGGGCCGTGCTAGAACCTGAGAGACTGCGCGAAACATCGTTGCCGGTTAAACTCTTGAAACGATGTTTCGAAAACGTGAGACATTCTTTCCGTTTCCGCCCGACAAGTCAAGCGGTATTTGCACCGGTTCATGCACTTTCCGGCAACGCTCATTTGAGCATTTTCCTAATAAACCAAGGGTGAACCCGTAAAATCTCATCCAATGACCGGTTCGCCCACGGAACATGCATCTTTTGACAATCGTCCTACAATTCCAACAAAATTGAAATCGAGTTTCGGAAATAGAGAGAACCCCGTGTCGATCACTGTAACCCCTCCTGTATCGCGGGAACGCGAATCGTCGCCCGACGAGATCACCGCGCTCGCCCGCGGCCTTGCCGTGCTGCGCCGCATCGCGGCCGCCGACGCGCCCGTCAGCAACCGCGAGCTGACCGAACTGACCGGCATTCCGAAGCCGACCGTGTCGCGCATCACCGCGACGCTCGTCAGCGCCGGCTTCCTGTTCCAGTTGCCCGACAGCGAGCGCTTCGTGCTCACCGCGTCGGTACTCGAGCTGAGCCACGGCTTCCTGCGCAACTTCGACATCCGCGCGCGTTCGCGGCCGTTCATGATCGAGCTGGCCGAACGCACGTCGCTGTCCGTGCACCTCGCGGTGCGCGACCGGCTCGACATGGTCGCGATCGACGTGATCCGGCCGCGCTCCGCCGTGCTCGTCACGCGCCTCGAGATCGGCTCGCGGATGGACATCGCGCGCACGGCGGTAGGCCGCGCGTATCTCGCGGCACTCGAGGACGACGAGCGGCGCCTGCTGCTCGATTCGCTGCGCACCACGGCGGGCGACGACTGGCCGCATGTGTCCGCCAGGCTCAATCCCGCGCTCGACGAAGCGATGCGCGAAGGCCACGCGATCGCGATCGGCGAATGGCGCGAGGGCCTGAATGCGGTCGCGGCCGGGTTCGTCGGCCCGTCGGGCCAGCGCTATTCGGTGAATTGCGGCGGCGCGGCGCACCAGTGTCCGCCCGAATGGCTGCAGGAACATGTCGTGCCCGCACTGCACGAATGCATCGCGAAAATCACCCGCGAGATCGGCGGTGCGCCGGCCCGGCGCGTCAGCGTGTAATCGTTCCGTCATCGTCCTGTCGTGTTCTGTAACGATCGTAACCCGTTGAAAGATAGACCGCTGGACTGTAACGGGGACGGCACGTAGGATCATGCCCATCGTCGCGCCGCATTCGCGGTGCGCACAGCTCTTTTCCCGCGCGGGCCGGGAGGGCCCCGGACCGAGCCGGGCCCCCATCCCGGTACCGCTTGCCCACGCGCAGCCCTGAGCAGTCCGAATCCCGGCCCGCCGCGCCGTCTTCCTGACAGAACACGATGGATAACGAACAAAAGCCCACGCCCCCTTCGCAAGACCCCGTCTCCCCCGCTGCACGGCGTCCGCGCCGCACACTGATGATCGGGACGCTCGCGGTCGTCGTCGGCGGCCTGCTGTGGTGGCACCCGTGGAACCGCACGCCGGCGGCAGCCAGCGCTGCGACCGGCGCAAGCGCCGGCAGCGGTGCCAGCAGCGGCGCCGGCGGCCATCGCGGCCGCGGCGGCCCCGCCGCGATGGCGAACGTTCCGCAGCCCGTGTCGGTCGCGACCGCGACGCAGGGTGAAATGCCGATCGTGCTGTCCGCGCTCGGCACCGTGACGCCGCTCGCGAACGTGACGGTGAAGACGCAGTTGTCGGGCTACCTGCAGTCGGTGTCGTTCCAGGAAGGCCAGATCGTGAAGAAAGGCGACGTGCTCGCGCAGATCGACCCGCGTCCGTACCAGGTGTCGCTCGAGAACGCCGAAGGCACGCACGCGCGCGACTCGGCGTTGCTCGCGACGGCGCGCCTCGACCTGAAGCGCTACCAGACGCTGCTGTCGCAGGATTCGATCGCGTCGCAAACCGTCGATACGCAGGCTTCCCTCGTCAAGCAATACGAAGGGGCGGTGAAGACCGACCAGGCCGCGATCGATTCCGCGAAGCTGAACCTCACGTATGCGCGCATCACGGCGCCCGTGTCGGGCCGCGTCGGCCTGCGCCTGGTCGACCCCGGCAACTACGTGACGCCGGGCGACTCCAGCGGCATCGTCGTGATCACGCAACTGCAGCCGATGAGCGTGATCTTCACGACGTCGGAAGACAACCTGCCGCAGATCCTCAAGCAGGTGAACGCGGGCCAGAAGCTGTCGGTCACCGCGTACAACCGCAACAACACGGTGCCGCTCGAGACGGGCTCGCTCGCGACGCTCGACAACCAGATCGACACGAGCACCGGCACGGTCAAGCTGCGCGCGAACTTCGATAACAAGGAAGGCATGCTGTTCCCGAATCAGTTCGTGAACACGCGGCTGCTCGTCGACGTGATGCGCAACGCGACGATCGTGCCGACGTCCGCGGTGCTGACGGGCTCGATCGGCCAGTTCGTCTACGTCGTGAAACCCGACAACACGGTGACGGTGCGCAAGGTCACGATCGGCCCGGTCGACGGCGAACGCACGAGCATCGTCAGCGGCATCGCGCTCGGCGAGCGCGTGGTGACCGACGGCTCCGACCGCCTGCGCGAAGGCGCGAAGATCTCGATTCCGGCCGACAAGCCGAAAGGCGCGTCGGGCGCGCGCGGCGCCGGCGCGGCGTCGGGTGCATCGGGCGCCGGCGGCCATCGCGGCGGACAAAAGCACGGTGCGTCGCAAGCAGCGGCCCAATAACGCGCGGGCCGCTCGATGAATCCATCCCGCCTCTTCATTCTCCGGCCGGTCGGCACCGCCCTCCTGATGGCGGCGATCATGCTGGCCGGTCTCGTCGCGCTGCGCTTCCTGCCGCTCGCCGCACTGCCCGAAGTCGATTACCCGACGATCCAGGTCCAGACCTTCTACCCGGGCGCGAGCCCGGAGGTGATGACCTCGTCGGTCACCGCGCCGCTCGAACGGCAGTTCGGGCAGATGCCGTCGCTGAACCAGATGTCGTCGCAAAGCTCGGCCGGCTCGTCGGTGATCACGCTGCAGTTCTCGCTCGACCTGCCGCTCGATATCGCCGAACAGGAAGTGCAGGCCGCGATCAACGCGGCCGGCAACCTGCTGCCGTCCGACCTCCCTGCCCCGCCGATCTACGCGAAGGTCAACCCGGCCGACGCGCCCGTGATCACGCTCGCCGTCACGTCGAAGACGCTGCCGCTCACGCAGGTGCAGGACCTGGCCGACACGCGCCTCGCGATGAAGATCTCGCAGGTCGCGGGCGTCGGCCTCGTCAGCCTGTCGGGCGGCAACCGCCCGGCGGTGCGGATCCAGGCGAACCCGACCGCGCTCGCGCAGTACGGGATGAACCTCGACGACCTGCGCACGACGATCTCGAATCTGAACGTGAACACGCCGAAGGGCAACTTCGACGGCCCGACGCGCGCGTACACGATCAACGCCAACGACCAGCTCACGAGCGCCGACCAGTACAACAGCGCCGTCGTCGCGTACAAGAGCGGCCGCCCGGTGATGCTGACCGACGTCGCGACGGTCGTCGCCGGCTCGGAGAACACCAAGCTCGGCGCGTGGGTGAATGCGGAGCCCGCGATCATCCTGAACGTGCAGCGCCAGCCCGGCGCGAACGTGATCCAGACGGTGGACGCGATCAAGGCGCAGTTGCCGAAGCTGCAGGAAACGCTGCCGGCCGCGCTCGACGTGCAGATCGTCACCGACCGCACGACGATGATCCGCGCGGCCGTGCGCGACGTGCAGTTCGAACTGCTGCTCGCGGTCGGGCTGGTCGTGCTGGTGATGTACCTGTTCCTCGCGAACGTCTACGCGACCATCATCCCGAGCCTGTCGGTGCCGCTGTCGCTGATCGGCACGCTCGCGGTGATGTACATGGCCGGCTTCTCGCTGAACAACCTGTCGCTGATGGCGCTTACCATCGCCACCGGCTTCGTCGTCGACGACGCGATCGTGATGATCGAGAACATCGCGCGCTACGTCGAGGAAGGCGAATCGGGGCTCGAGGCCGCGCTGAAGGGCTCGAAGCAGATCGGCTTCACGATCATCTCGCTGACGGTGTCGCTGATCGCGGTGCTGATCCCGCTGCTGTTCATGGGCGACGTGGTCGGGCGCCTGTTCCACGAATTCGCGATCACGCTCGCGGTGACGATCGTGATCTCGGCGATCGTGTCGCTCACGCTCGTGCCGATGATGTGCGCGAAGCTGCTGCGCCATTCGCCGCCGCCGGAGAGCCACCGCTTCGAGGCGCGCGTGCACCAGGCGATCGACCGGGTGATCGCGCGCTACGCGGTCGCGCTCGAATGGGTGCTGGACCGCCAGCGCTCGACGCTCGTCGTCGCGCTGCTGACCCTCGCGCTGACCGGCCTGCTGTATGTGTACGTGCCGAAGGGCTTCTTCCCCGCGCAGGATACCGGCGTGATCCAGGCGATCACGCAGGCGCCGCAGTCGATCTCGTACGGTGCGATGGCCGAGCGCCAGCAGGCGCTCGCGGCCGAGATCCTGAAGGATCCGAACGTCGACAGCCTCACGTCGTTCATCGGCGTCGACGGCAGCAACATCACGCTGAACAGCGGCCGGATGCTGATCAACCTGAAGGCGCGCGACGCGCGCACCGAGACGGCGGCGCAGATCATCCGCGACCTGCAGCACCGCGTCGCGAACATCACCGGCATCTCGCTGTTCATGCAGTCGGTGCAGGACCTGACGATCGACTCCACCGTCAGCCCGACGCAGTACCAGTTCATGCTGACGAGCCCGAACTCGGACGAATTCGCGACCTGGGTGCCGAAGCTCGTCGCGCGGCTGCAGCAGGAGCCGTCGCTCGCCGACGTCGCGACCGACCTGCAGAGCAACGGCCAGTCCGTCTACATCGAGATCGACCGCGCGAGCGCCGCACGCTTCGGCATCACGCCGGCGACCGTCGACAACGCGCTGTACGACGCGTTCGGCCAGCGCATCGTGTCGACGATCTTCACGCAATCGAACCAGTACCGCGTGATTCTCGAGTCCGAACCGAAGGAGCAGCACTACGCGCAATCGCTGAACGACATCTACCTGCCGTCGGCCGGTGGCGGCCAGGTGCCGCTGTCGTCGATCGCGTCGTTCCACGAGCGGCCGTCGCCGCTGCTGGTCGCGCACCTGTCGCAGTTCCCGTCGACGACGATCTCGTTCAACCTCGCGGCCGGCGCGTCGCTCGGCGAAGCCGTCAAGGCGATCGAGGCCGCCGAGCAGGACATCGGCCTGCCCGCGTCGTTCCAGACGCGCTTCCAGGGTGCGGCGCTCGCGTTCCAGGCCTCGCTGTCGAACCAGCTGTTCCTGATCCTCGCGGCGATCATCACGATGTACATCGTGCTCGGCGTGCTGTACGAGAGCTACATCCACCCGATCACGATCCTGTCGACGCTGCCGTCGGCCGGCGTCGGCGCGCTGCTCGCGCTGATGATCACCGGGCACGATCTCGACATCATCGGGATCATCGGCATCGTGCTGCTGATCGGCATCGTGAAGAAGAACGCGATCATGATGATCGACTTCGCGCTAGAGGCCGAACGCGTGGAAGGCAAGCCGCCGCGCGAGGCGATCTTCCAGGCGTGCCTGCTGCGCTTCCGGCCGATCCTGATGACGACGCTCGCCGCGCTGCTCGGCGCGGTACCGCTGATCGTCGGCTCCGGCGCGGGCTCCGAGCTGCGCCAGCCGCTCGGGATCGCGATCGCGGGCGGCCTGATCGTGTCGCAGGTGCTGACGCTGTTCACGACGCCCGTGATCTACCTCGGCTTCGACTCGCTCGCGCGCCGCGTGCGCGGCTGGTTCGAACGCCACGGCCCCGATGCCGGCAAGCGCACGGACGCGTAATCCATGAACCTGTCGCGCCCCTTCATCACCCGCCCCGTCGCGACGACGCTGCTCGCGATCGGCGTCGCGCTCGCGGGCCTGTTCGCGTTCATCAAGCTGCCGGTGTCGCCGCTGCCCCAGGTCGACTTCCCGACCATCTCGGTGCAGGCGTCGCTGCCGGGCGCGAGCCCCGAGACCGTCGCGACCAGCGTGACGAGCCCGCTCGAGCGGCACCTCGGCTCGATCGCCGACGTATCCGAGATGACGTCGACGAGCACGGTCGGCAATGCGCGGATCATCCTGCAGTTCGGCCTGAACCGCGACATCGACGGCGCCGCGCGCGACGTGCAGGCCGCGATCAACGCGGCGCGCGCCGACCTGCCCGCCGCGCTGAAGAGCAACCCGACCTACCGCAAGGTCAACCCGGCCGACTCGCCGATCATGATCGTGTCGCTGACGTCGGAGACCTCGTCGCCCGCGAAGCTGTACGACGCCGCGTCGACGGTGCTGCAGCAGTCGCTGTCGCAGATCGACGGGATCGGCCAGGTCTCGGTGAGCGGTTCCGCCAACCCGGCCGTGCGGGTCGAGCTCGAGCCGCAAGCGCTGTTCCACTACGGGATCGGCCTCGAGGACGTGCGCGCGGCGCTCGCGTCCGCGAACGCCAACGCGCCGAAGGGCGCGATCGAATTCGGTCCGCAGCGCTACCAGCTCTATACGAACGACCAGGCCTCCGAGGCGTCGCAATACCGCGACCTCGTCGTCGCCTACCGCAACGGCGCGGCCGTGCGGCTGTCCGACCTGTCCGACGTGGTCGATTCGGTCGAGGACCTGCGCAACCTCGGCCTGTCGAACGGCAAGCGCGCGGTGCTCGTGATCCTCTACCGCTCGCCCGGCGCGAACATCATCGAGACGATCGACCGCGTGCGCGCGGCGCTGCCGCAGCTCACCGCGTCGCTGCCGGCCGACATCACGGTCACGCCCGTGCTCGACCGGTCGACGACGATCCGCGCATCGCTGAAGGACACCGAGCACACGCTGCTGATCGCGGTCAGCCTCGTCGTGATGGTCGTGTTCCTGTTCCTGCGCAACTGGCGCGCGACGCTGATCCCGAGCGTCGCGGTGCCGATCTCGATCGTCGGCACGTTCGGCGCGATGTACCTGCTCGGCTTCTCGATCGACAACCTGTCGCTGATGGCGCTGATCGTCGCGACCGGCTTCGTCGTCGACGATGCGATCGTCGTGCTCGAGAACATCTCGCGGCACATCGAGAACGGCAAGTCGCGGATGCAGGCCGCGTTCGACGGCGCGCGCGAGGTCGGCTTCACGGTGCTGTCGATGAGCATCTCGCTCGTCGCGGTGTTCCTGCCGATCCTGCTGATGGGCGGGATCGTCGGGCGCCTGTTCCGCGAGTTCGCGCTCACGCTGTCGCTCGCGATCGCCGTGTCACTCGCGGTGTCGCTCACCGTCACGCCGATGATGTGCGCGCGCCTGCTGCGCGAGTCGCACGACCCGCAAAGCGAAGGCCGCTTCGGGCGCTTCCTCGAGCGCTGCTTCACGCGCATGCAGCGCGGCTACGAGCGCTCGCTGTCGTGGGCGCTGCGCCGCCCGCTGCTGATCCTGCTGACCCTGTTCGCGACGATCGGGCTGAACGTCTACCTGTACATCATCGTGCCGAAGGGCTTTTTCCCGCAGCAGGACACCGGGCTGATGATCGGCGGCATCCAGGCCGACCAGTCGACGTCGTTCCAGGCGATGAAGCTGAAGTTCTCCGAGATGATGCGGATCGTGCAGGGCAACCCGAACGTGAAGAGCGTCGCGGGCTTCACCGGCGGCACGCAGACCAACTCGGGCTTCATGTTCGTCACGCTGAAGGACCGTACCGAGCGCAAGCTGTCGGCCGACCAGGTGATCCAGCAGTTGCGCCCGCCGCTGGCGGACGTCGCGGGCGCGCGCACGTTCCTGCAGGCCGCGCAGGACATCCGCGTCGGCGGCCGGCAGAGCAACGCGCAGTACCAGTTCACGCTGCTCGGCGATTCGAGCGCCGACCTGTACAAGTGGGGGCCGATCCTGACCGAGGCGCTGCAAAAGCGCCCCGAGCTGACCGACGTGAACTCCGACCAGCAGCAAGGCGGCCTCGAGGCGATGGTGACGATCGACCGCGCGACGGCCGCACGGTTCGGCATCAAGCCCGCGCAGATCGACAACACGCTGTACGACGCGTTCGGCCAGCGCCAGGTCTCGACGATCTACAACCCGCTGAACCAGTACCACGTCGTGATGGAAGTCGCGCCGAAATACTGGCAGAGCCCCGAGATGCTGAACCAGGTGTGGGTCAGCACGTCGGGCGGCAGCGCGAACGGCGCGCAGACCACCAACGCGGCCGCCGGCACCTACGTCGCGACGTCGGCCGGCACGTCGAGCGCCGGCACGGCCGCGCAGAGCGCCGCGGCGATCGCGTCCGATTCCGCGCGCAACCAGGCGCTCAACTCGATCGCCGCGAGCGGCAAGTCGAGCGCGTCGTCGGGCGCGTCGGTGTCCACGTCGAAGTCGACGATGATCCCGCTGTCGGCGATCGCGACGTTCGGGCCGAGCACGACGCCGCTGTCGGTCAACCACCAGGGGCTGTTCGTCGCGACGACGATCTCGTTCAACCTGCCGCCGGGCGTGTCGCTGTCGCAGGCGACACAGGTGATCTACCAGACGATGGCGCAGGTCGGCGTCCCGCCGACGATCGTCGGCAGCTTCCAGGGCACCGCGCAGGCGTTCCAGCAGTCGCTGGACAACCAGCCGATCCTGATCCTCGCCGCGCTGCTGGCCGTCTACATCGTGCTCGGCATCCTGTACGAGAGCTACATCCACCCGATCACGATCCTGTCGACGCTGCCGTCGGCCGGTGTCGGCGCGCTGCTCGCGCTGCTGCTGTTCAAGACCGAGTTCAGCATCATCGCGCTGATCGGCGTGATCCTGCTGATCGGCATCGTGAAGAAGAACGCGATCATGATGGTCGACTTCGCGATCGACCAGACGCGCAACAACCGGAAGTCGTCGTTCGACGCGATCCACGAGGCGTGCCTGCTGCGCTTCCGTCCGATCATGATGACGACGATGGCGGCGCTGCTCGGCTCGCTGCCGCTCGCGTTCGGCAACGGGGACGGCGCCGAGCTGCGCGCGCCGCTCGGGATCGCGATCGCCGGCGGCCTGATCGTGTCGCAGGTGCTGACGCTCTATACGACGCCGGTCGTCTACCTGTACATGGACCGGCTGCGCGTGTGGGCCGAGAAACGGCGCAATCGCCGCGGGAATTCGGGTGGGCCGGCCGTCGCCGGAGAATGATCACGCGGCATCGAACGCCGGGCCGGCGCAGCGCGAACGGGGCGGATTGCCCTGCCCCGCATGCCGGCCGGCACCGCCGCGAAATCGCGCACAAACGGCGGCCAGCCTGCGACGCGCCGCGCGCCGTGTCGCCGGCCCTGCGGCGCGCATCGGCGCGCACGCGCGATCAGCGTCGCTCGGCGAGCCCGGCCAGCGCGCACGACAACCGCCGCGCCGCGTCGTCGATCATCCCGAGCACCTGTCGCCGTCGCGCGCCGTCCGACTCGCCGAGCGCGACGCCGATCGCAAGCGGCCCTGCTGCATCGACCGGCATCGCGACGATGCCGGTCCCCTGCCGCGGCGCATCGTGCCCGCCGAGCCGCCAGACCTCGTGCGCACCGACACGCGCAACGTCTCCCGCGTCCGCGGGCCGCCCGACGAAACGCGCGCCGATGCGCGCAACGAGACACCCGGACGCATCAGGCACCGCCTGCGCGAGAACGACGGCCTCCGCGCCGTTGCGCCGAAGCAGTTGCGCGGCCAGCCCGCTACGCTCGCATAGCGCCCGCAACACGGGCCGCGCGTGCACGACTTCCGCCCGGGCGCCGACATAAGCCGCGGCGACGCGCGCGACCGCGGGCCCCGGCCGATAGCGGCCACGCACGTCGACCACGAGAAAATCCTGCCGAACGAGCGTTTTCAGCAATCGTGCAACCGAGTTGCGCGGTGCGCCGAGCCGCACCGCGAGTTCGGCGCCGGTCGCCGGCGGCTGCCCGGCCGCCAGCATATCGAGAATCGCCAACCCGCGTTCGAGCGCCGGCACCCGATAGCGCGGCGCGCCGTCATCCATGTCGTGCAAGGTCATACAGATCCTGCGCATTGCGCGCATACCGGCGCGGGGCCATGCCCGACCAGCGGTGAAACGCCCGCGCGAACGCCTTCTCGGACGTATAGCCGACCCGCTCGGCGATCTCGATCAGCCGGCGCTTGCCCTGCGCAAGATCGCCGCTCGCGAGATACATCCGGTACGCGGTCAGGTGGACGATCGGCGTTTCGCCGACCAGTTCGGCGAAACGCGCGCAAAAGCGCGAGCGCGACATGCCGGCCTCGGCCGCGAGGCTCGCCAGATGCCAGTCGCGGCGCGGGTCGCGATGCATCAGCGCCATCGCGCGGCCGATCTGCGGATCGGTCAGGCCGCGCAGCCAGCCCGTGTGATTGGCCGACGACTGCAGATGCGCACGCAGCAGTTGCACGAACAGCACGTCCGCGAGACGGGTCGCGGCAACCGCCCAGCCGGGCTGGCACGCCATCGACTCCGCGATGAAGCTCTGCAGCGTGCTCGCGAGCCACGGCGCGACGGCCGCGTCGTTCGCGCGCACGTGGATCAGCGGCGGCAGCACGGAGAACAGCGGGCTGCGCACGATGTCGCGATATATGACGATGCCGGTGTAGAGCTCGCTCGTCGCGCCGCCGCCGCCCGCGACGAATTCGAGCGGCGTATCGAAGCGCGGGCGAATCCCCTTGTCGGCCATCAGCGTATCGAACGGCACGGGCGGCTCGTCGAGCGACGATGCCATCACGTGCTCGTCGCCGTGCGGCAGCAGCACGAAGTCGCCCGGCTCGATATGCACGGGCTCCACGCCGGCGACCGACAGGAAAAACGGGCTGCCCGCGCAGGTGCGAAACGGCGCGCCCGCGACGGCCGGCTTGCGGATCGCCCACGGCGCGCTCAACGTGAAGCGTCCCGTCACGACCGCGTCGGCCCGCAGGTCCGTGAGTACGTCGCTGAGAAGATCGGTCGCCATCGTCGATGCCCCGTGGTTCGCGCCGCCGCGTCAGAAGCGCTGCTGGATGCCGGCCATCACGCCGGTCTGGTTCCGCCCCGCGCCAACGGTGCCGCCCGCCGCGACCGACGACGTGCCGAGCGCGCTGTTCGTCATGTAGCCGACCGACGTGTACAGCAACGTGCGCTTGGACAGCAGGTAGTTCGCGCGCGCCACGAACAGGTTCGAATCGTAGCGGCCGCGCAGCAGGTAGCGCAGCGCCTGTGCATCGAATGATAGCGCCGGCGTCGCGGCGTACGTGCCGCCGGCGAAAAAGATGTCGGACTGGGCGTGGCTCGCGGCCGCCGTGTTGCGGCGAATCCAGCCCGCGCCGAGCTTCGCGGCGCCGAACTTCACGTATGCGTCGACGATGGTGCGCGTATCCGTGTACCCGGGGCTCGACAGCGGCGCCGACGCGCCGGTGCCGCCGTGCATGACGTCGTAGGACGCGGCCGCGCCGAACTGCGGTGCGTCGTACGCAACCATCATCGTGTATTGCCGGCATGCGACGGGGTCGCCCGGCACGTTGCCCGCGCAGTTCGTCGCCGACGGGCCGGCCGGGCCCGCGCCGTCGCGGCCCGTGCTGTAGGTGCCGCCGACCGTCACCCCGCTGAAGCGGCCGAGATAACCGAGTGCGTTGTCGCTGCGCGCGTTCGGCAGGTAGCTGTCGAAGCTCGCCATCGAATGGATCGACGGGCCGATCACGTCCGCGTTGAGCAGCACGAGCATCGACATGTTCATCTGCCGCCCGAGCGTGACCGCCCCGTACGGCGAATCGATGCCGACGTTCGCCTGCCGGCCGAACATCCGGCCGCCGTAGTTCAGCGCGCCGGAATTCATCGCGAAACCGTTCTCGAGCACGAAGAACGCGCGGTAGCCGCCGCCGAGATCCTCGACGCCGCGCAGGCCGAAGCGCGACGGCACCTCGCCCGTCAGCGACGGCATGCCGACGACCGATCCGCCGCCTGCCGCGTGGTTGTAGTACTGCACGCCGGTGTCGACGATGCCGTATAGCGTTACGCTGCTTTGTGCCTGCGCGTGCGGCGACGCGACGGCGGCCGCCGCGAACGAAACGGCCGTCGCGGCCGTGCGGAATTGTTTCATGGGAGTCTCCAGACCTGTCGTGTAGTTGTGCTTGATATTGATCGGCAGCCCGTTTCCGACAAACCGGGACTGCCGTGCTGCCCGGTTTGCGCCGGCCCTGCGTGCGCCGGCGCAAACCGTCGTTACGGCGTATGCGCGCCGGCCAGGATCCAGTCGGCAAGCCGCCTCGCGTCGCCGGCGTCGATGCGGTTCGGCGGCATCGGCACCGCGCCCCATGCGCCGGTGCTGCCGTTGCGGATGTGCGATGCAAGCCTGTCGGCCGCGCCGGGGTCGTTCGCGTAGCGCGCCGCGACGTCGCGATAGGCGGGGCCGACCAGCTTGCGGTCGATCGCGTGGCAGCCCAGGCATGCATGGCGTTCGGCGAGTTGCCGGGCGAGCGTGCCGTCGGCCGGAGGCGCCGCGACGGCCGGTGTCGCGACGATCGCCGCGCATGACGCGATGACGGAGATGGCCCGTAATTGAATTCGGAACATGGTGATGACCGGATGAGTGGAGAAACGGGCCGCTCAGGACGCGAGCGGAACAGAAAACGGCATCGAACGCGGGCGCTCGCCCGTCGCGCGCCAGATCGCGTCGGCAACCGCCGGCGCGACGGGCGGCAGCGCAACCTCGCCGCAGCCCTGCGGTTCGCGGTCGCTGTCGACGATCACGACCTCGACCTTCGGCATGTCGGCCAGGCCCAGCAGCGGGTAGTCGGCGAAATTTCCCTGCACGACCGCGCCATGCTCGAACGTGATTTCGCTGCGGAACGTGTTGGTCAGCGCGAAGCCGATCCCGCCTTCGACCATCTCGCGGATCAGCAGCGGATTGATCGGGCGGCCGCAATCGATGCCGCACACGATCCGCTCGAGCCTCACCTTGCCGCCCGTCACGCGCACTTCGGCGATCGTCGCGACGTGCGTGCTGAACGCGCCGCCTCGCCCCGTGTACAGCGAATACGCGACGCCGCGCGACACGCCCGCCGGCGCGCGGCCGAACCAGTTCGCGCGCACGGCCGTCGCGTCGAGCACGCGCAGCGCGAGCGGGTCGTGCTTGAGCAGCGCGCGCCGGTATCGCACCGGGTCGGCCTGCGCGGTGTGTGCGAGCTCGTTCACGAAGCTTTCGAGGAAGAACACGCTCGACGTGCTGCCGACGCTGCGCATGAAGCTGACCGGGATCGGCTGCATCACCGTGACCGAATCGACGAGCAGGTTCGGCACGTCGTAGCAAAGGTCGTAGAGACCGTCGAGCATCGTCTCGTCCCAGCCGCCGGCCTTCTCGTACATGTCGCGCTTGATCGCCGCGTACAGCGAATGCCCGGCGACGCGTGCATGCAGCGCGACCGGCAGCCCGTCGCGGCCGAGCGCCGCGCGCAGGCGCGCGGACGCGCACGGCCGGTAGAAGCCGTGCCGGATGTCGTCCTCGCGCGAACGGATCACCTTCACCGGCCGGCCGACCGCCTTCGACGCGACGGCCGCGTGCACGACGAAGTCGGGCACGTACTTGCGGCCGAAGCTGCCGCCGAGAAACGTCGTATTGACGACGACCCGGTCCGCCGGCACGCCGAACAGCGACGACAGCGCCCAGCGCACCTTGTCCTGCCCCTGGACCGGCCCCCACACTTCGATGTCGTTCGCCCGCACGTGCACGGTCGCGTTCACCGGCTCCATCGTCGCGTGGACGATGTACGGCGTGTGGTAATCGGCTTCGACGACCGTGCCGGCCTCGGCGAGACGGCGTTCGGGCTCGCCGATCGTCGTCGCGACGACCGCGTGTGCGGCCTGCAGCGCACCCTTGCGCTGCGCAAGGATCGTCGCGCTGTCGAATGCCGCCGTCGGGCCCGCGTCCCACGCGACGTCGGCCGCGTCGCACGCCTTCTTCGCCTGCCAGTAGCTCTGCGCGACGACGATCACCGCATCCTTCGCGAGCACGACGTCGACCACACCCGGCATCGCGCGCACCGCGTCGCGGTTCTTCACCGCCACGGGCTTGCCGTTCAGCGTCGGCGCCATCGTCAGCGCACCGACCAGCATGTCGGGCACCTGCACGTCGATGCCGTAGATCGCGCTGCCGTCGACCTTGGCCGGCACGTCGAGCTTGTGCAGCGCTGCGCCGATCAGCGTATGCGCGGAGGCGGGCTTCAAGCGGGGATTCGATTCGGGCGGGAGCTTCGCCGCGTCGTCGACGAGCGCGCCGTACGACAGCGAACGGCCGCTCTGCAAGTGGATCACGCGGCCGTCGCGCGTCGCGCATTGCGTCGCACGCACGCCGAGCCGCGCGGCGCCCGCCTTCAGGAATGCCGCGCGCGCCTGTGCGCCCGCGATTCGCAGCCGCGTGTAGAACATCGTCACCGACATCGACGCGCCAACGAACTGTTGCGGCGGCTCGTTCGCCGCGTGGATCCGGTACGCGTCGCGCCCGGTGACGAACTCGACCGTCACGCTGCGCCAGTCCGCATCCATCTCGTCGGCCAGCACCTGCGGCAACCCGGTATACACGCCCTGCCCGACCTCCGCCTGCGACAGGCCGATGATCGTTCGGCCGTCGGCATCGACGCGCACCCAGTCGTTGATCTCGCGAAAGCGTGCGCCGTCGCCGGCCGCTTGCACGACGCCGCTGATCGACAGCGGCAGCAACAGGCTGCCCGCCAGCGCCGCGCCGCTCGTCAGGAACATCCGCCGCGACGCGTTCGGCGTGCGCTCCGCTTGCACCGCGTCAGCCCGCCGCGACATGGATCGCCTCGCGGATGCGTTGATAGGTCGCGCAGCGACACAGGTTCGTGACGGCCTGATCGATCTGCGCGTCGGTCGGCTTGCGGTGCTGCGCGAGCAGCGCGGCGGCGGCCATCACCATGCCCGACTGGCAGTAGCCGCACTGCGGCACGTCCTTTTCGATCCACGCGCGCTGCACCGGATGCGAGCGATCGTGCGACAACCCCTCGATCGTCGTGATCGACCGGCCCGCGACACTCGCGACCGGCAGCACGCACGAACGCGTTGCCTCGCCGTCCAGATGCACGGTGCAGGCACCGCACGCGCCGATCCCGCAGCCGAATTTGGTGCCGGTCAGTTTCGCCGCGTCGCGAATGACCCACAGCAGCGGTGTATCGGGATCGCCGTCGAAATCGAATGGCTGCCCGTTCAGCGTGAAGCGCATCGTCCACCTCCCTTGTTCCGCATCGCCCGTTCGCCACCCGGTGGGTGACGGCGATGGATTGAGGGAGATTCTTCGCGGCGCAAAAAGCCACGCCAATGACCTTTGTTCCCGAAAAAGGCACCGATCGTCCAGATCGTTTCCGCTGACGATTCGCGGCGGAAGCGGTGCCGGCAACCGCGTGCGCGCGGTGCGGGGGAATGGCCGGCACGGCGGGAACGATGCGGCCACGCTGCCGACGGCATCGGCCGCCGATCGGCGCTACGCGCGATCCCGCCTTGACCGCGCACGGCGATCGACTATCGTGAGTCCATGCCCACCGCGGTGCCCTTCACGGGAACACGCCATGAACGCCCAGCTCAACCATACGATCGTCTGGTGCCGCGACAAGCGCGCGTCGAGCCGCTTCCTCACCGAGCTTCTGGAATTGCCGCCGCCGACGCCGTTCGGCGCGATGCTGGTCGTCCCGCTCGACAACGGCGTGTCGCTCGATTTTTACGAAAAAACGGGGGAGATCGCGGCGCAGCATTACGCGTTCCTGATCGACGAAGCCGGCTTCGATCGCGTGTTCGCGCGCATTCGCGAGCGCGGGCTGCCGCACTGGGCCGATCCGGCAAAGCGGCAACCCGGCGACATCTACCGCCACAACGGCGGCCGCGGCGTGTATTTCGACGATCCGGACGGCCACTTCCTCGAAGTGATGACGCGGCCGTATGCGCTGAACGGCTAGCTCGGCAGGCAGGCCGGCCGGCGTTGCGCCGGCCGGTATTGCGCGGCGCGGGTGCCGACCTGTTTCGGGCGACATCCGGCCGGCTGCCGTTACTCGGTGGTCGCCGCTGTCTTGCGCGGACGACGCGCGCGCGGCGCCGCCTTGCGGGCCGGCTTCTTCGGCTTCGCGGCGGCCGGTGCTTCGGCAGCCGATTCAGCAACCGATTCGACCGGCGCCGCGCCATGCGACGGCTGGGCAGCGGCAACCTCGCCGCCAAAATCGCCTGCTGCCGGCTCGGCGTGCGTCACCGCGGCATGCCGATCATCGCCCGGCTCCGCGTCGCGATGTGCGTCGTCGGCATGCTTGCCGTGCGCGTGCTTGTCGCCACCGTGCTTCGCCGCGTCATGCGCGGTGTCGTCCGGCTTCCCGGCCTCGTGACGGCCGGCGCTCTTCGCGGCGGCGCCCTTCCTCGCACCGGTCTTCTTCGCCGCGCTCTTGCGCGCACGCTTGCGGCCATCCTTCGCGTCGCCGTGCGGTTCAGCCGCGTCGGCCGTGACGGCAGGCGCGAGCCCCGCTATGTCGGCGACTTCGGCAACGACCGCCTCTTGCGCTTCGACCTGCACGCTTTCGTGCACGACCGCTTCCGCCCGCTGCCCGCGACGTCGCGGCTCGCGCCCGGCCCGCGCCGGCTCCGCCGCACGCGTGCCGTGGTGCGCGGCGGCGGCGCCTTCACCGCCTGCCGCGGCCTGCTCCGTGGCCGCAGACTGGCGTGCCCGCGACACGAACGCGCCCGACTTGTCGTCGCGCCCCACTTCGAGCAGGCCGCGCGCCTGCGCCTCGTCGAGCAGGTTGCCGAACGCGCGGAACCCGTAGTACGACTCGTTGAAATCCGGCTTGCGGCGCTTGATCGCGCTCTTGAGCACCGACGCCCAGATCTTGCCCACATCGTCGCGCTCCGACGCGAGCGCGTCGAACGTCTCGACCGCCAGCGCGATCGCCTCGGCCTTGCGCGCGTCCATGTCGTGCTTGCGCGACGGCTCGTCGGGCCGCTTCGCGCCGCCGTTACCGGCGCGCTGCTGTTGTTCGCGCTTCGCGAGCGTGCGCTGCTGCTCGCGCACCAGATCGTCGTAGAAGATGAATTCGTCGCAGTTCGCGACCAGCAGGTCCGACGTCGATTTCTTCACGCCGACGCCGATCACCTTCTTCGCGTTCTCGCGCAGCTTCGACACGAGCGGCGAAAAATCCGAGTCGCCGCTGATGATCACGAACGTATCGACATGCGACTTCGTGTAGCAAAGGTCGAGCGCGTCCACGACGAGCCGGATGTCGGCCGAATTCTTGCCCGACTGGCGCACGTGCGGAATCTCGATCAACTCGAAGCTCGCCTCGTGCATCGACGCCTTGAAGCCCTTGTAGCGATCCCAGTCGCAATAGGCCTTCTTCACGACGATGCTGCCCTTCAGCAGCAAGCGCTCCAGCACGGGCTGGATGTCGAATTTCTCGTACTTCGCGTCGCGCACGCCGAGCGCGACGTTCTCGAAGTCGCAGAACACGGCCATGCTGACGTTGTCCAGAGGTAATGCCATGTGTACTCCAACCAGTGGGCCGACGCGTTATAGAGCGTAGCGGCGAAAAATGCATCGCGCACATGATAGCCGGTCGGCGCGTCATTCCCGAATCCGTGTGAATGAATGACCGCCCGAACGCCCGCCGTGTCGCCGGGAACCGCGGACCCGCGCCGGTATGTCCGCGCCGGTATGCCCCTTAATACCTGTCCGCCGTCGGGCCAAATCGACATTACACTTGAGTTATTGGTCGTCCGTCCCTATCTGGAAGGATGACGTATCGAGCAAGGAGCAGTTTCATGACGACGAAGGTACTGCTGATTGGCGCGACCGGCCGCACGGGTCAGGCCTGCGCGGATCTGCTGCTCAAGCAGCCGGAGTTCGAGGTCACGGCGCTCGTGCGCCGGCACGGCTATGCGCTGGCGGGCGCGCGGGTCGTCGAGGCCGATCTGACGAACGATTTCTCGCACGCGTTCCAGGGCATCGCGCACGTGATCTACGCGGCCGGCTCGGCCGAAACGGACGGCGCGGTCGAAGAGGAACAGGTCGACCGCGACGCGGTCGCCCGCGCGGCCGAATACGCGCTTGCCTACAACGCGCAGAAGCTCGTGGTGATCAGCTCGCTGTCCGCGTACCGGCCCGAGCACGGCCCCGACGCGCTGCGCCACTATTCGCAGATGAAGCGCGAAGGCGACGAGCGCGTGATCGCGTCGGGCGTCGACTACGTGATCCTGCGCCCCGGCCCGCTCGCGGACGAGCCGGGCGTCGGCAAGATCGCGCTGACCGACGCGTGGCTCGACCCCGCGCCGCCGGTGTCGCGCCAGGACGTAGCATGGGCCGCGATCGAGGCGATCAAGCTCGGCATCTCGCGCAAGATCGTCGGCTTCGTCGGCGGCGGCGTGCCGATCGAGCAGGCATTGCGCGCGTAGCGCAGCGCCCCGTGCGCCGCCGCCGCGGCGCCGCGCGTTTTCCCCTGCCCGCGGCCCGCACGACGGGCCGCTTCGACGCCCGGGGTCTGTTCCGGCCGCTTACTGCTTCGGATGCGCGTCGGCCCACGCCTTCACGGCGGCGAGCGTGTTCTCGACGTGCTTGTCGGGCGACAGGCTCGTGTATTCGTAGAGAATCTTCCCTTCCGGCGAAATCACGTAGGACACGCGGTTCGCGCGGTCGAGCGCCGGCAGCTTCGCGTCGTATTCGCGGATGATCTTCGCGTCCGGGTCGGCCGCGACCGGGAATTTGCTCCGGCACTCGCTCACCGAGAACTTCGTCAGCGTGTCGATATTGTCTGCCGAGACGCCGATCACCGTCGCGCCATAAGCCTTGTAACGGTCGACCGCATCCGCGAACGCATGCGCCTCGATCGTGCAGCCCTTCGTGAACGCGGCCGGGTAGAAATACAGCACGACCGGGCCCTGCTTCAGCGCGTCGGCGAGCGAGTACGTGTAAGTCTTGCCGCCCAGCGACGCCTGCGTCGTGAAGTCCGGCGCCGCGGCGCCCGGCTTCAGTTGCGCCTGAGCCAACAGCGCATGACCGGCCACCAGCGCCGCCACGGCGCCCAGCAACAGTTTTCGCTTCATCTGCGTCCTCATTTCTTATAAAGTCAGCCTCGATGTAGGCCAAGTCGGCGTTCGCCTGTCGAACGCGCATGCCTGATCCGGTCCTGCGGCAGCGCCATCCGCGCCCGGCCCGTTAAAGATTCCGCACAGTCTGCCGTTATTCCTTCCGGACAACCGGTTCCAGCCCTTCACGTCAGCGAGAAACATGGAAGCCAACAGGAAACAGACGTCACGCAAGGGCTCCTGGCGCAGTGCCTTGCATACGCTGCGCCGCTTCGCCTGGTCGGGCGGCGCGCTGATGCCCGCACGCGCCGGCGCGCCGCGCCGCGACGACTCCGTGCGCGACTGGCTGGAACAGACGGTCGGCACGGTGGATTTCCTCGCCCATGTCGACCGCGAGCTGCGCTTTCTGTACGTGTCCGATGCCAGCCTGCGCTTCATCGGCTACCACCGCGACTACCTGCACACGCTGACGCTGCGCGACCTGATCGCCGAACAGGATACCGCGGCGCTCGAAGGCCTGCTTGCGCGCGCCGCGCGTTCGGGCCAGGTCGAGAAGGCGACGATGTGCATCGTCAAGTCGCTCACCTACCCGCTGGACGTCGAGATCCGCGCGTTCAAGAGCCGCCATCACGGAGTCGACGGCTTCGCGATCGCGGCGTTCGACGTATCGTCGTGGCGCGCGCTCGAGGCGCGCCTGACGTACGAAATGCACCACGACCCGATGACGGGGCTCGACAACCTGTCCGCGCTCGTGCCCGCGCTGATGCGCGCGCAGCAGACCGCCGACGACGACGGCACCTGCGCGGCGCTGCTGCTGCTCGACCTCGACGACTACCAGCGGATCAACCGCGCGCTCGGCTACGACGCGGGCGACACGCTGCTGCGCGAGACCGCGCAGCGGCTGAAGGCGCTCGTCACGCCGAACGAACGGCTCGCGCGCGTCGCGAGCGACAAGTTCGCGGTCGTGCTGAGCGCGTCGAACCGCACGCAGGCGAGCAACGCCGCCGACGCGCTCGCGCGCCGGCTGCAGGCCGCGGTGCGCGAGCCCTACGCGTACCAGGGGCAGACCGTGCATTTGTCCGCGAGCATCGGCATCGCGCTCTATCCGGACGAACGTGCCGCGCCGCATCGCGCGCAGCACCACAGCCCGCTGCTGCGCCGCGCCGACCACGCGCTCGCGCAGGCGAAGGCATCGGGCGGCAACGCGCTCGCGTTCCATGCGCCTGTCGACGATCCGGCCGACGCCGAGCGGCTGAAGCTCGAAGCCGACCTGTACGACGGCGTGCGCAACGGCGAGTTTTCGCTCCATTTCCAGCCGATCACGCACAGCCAGTCGTGCGCGGTGGTCGGCGTCGAGGCGCTGATCCGCTGGCGCCATCCGGTGCACGGCCTCGTGCCGCCGGCGACCTTCATTCCGCTCGCCGAATCGATCGGCCTGATCAACTATCTCGGCAACTGGGTGCTCAAGGCCGCGTGCATGCAGCTCGTCGCGTGGGACCGCCAGGGGCTCGCGCTGCAGTACGTGGCAGTCAACGTGTCACCGCAGCAGTTCCGCGACCCGCGCTTCACGCAGAGCGTGCGCGAGGCGATCACGCTGACGGGCATCGACCCGCGCCGCATCGTGCTCGAGATCACCGAAAGCCTGCTGATGCACGATCCCGCGCATGCGAAGGGGCTGCTCGAGGAGCTGACCGATCTCGGCATCCGCTTCGCGATCGACGATTTCGGCACCGGCTATTCGAGCCTCGCGTACCTGCAGCGCTTCCCGCTCGCGAAGCTGAAGATCGACCGCAGCTTCGTCGAGAACCTGCTGACGTCGCGCAACGACCGCGCGATCGTGTCGGCGGTGGTCGGCCTCGCGCAGACGCTCGATCTCGAGCTCGTCGCCGAAGGCGTCGAGACCGAGGCGCAGCGCGAGCTGCTGACGGAGATGGGCTGCAATCACATCCAGGGCTGGCTCGTCTGCCAGGCGCTACCGTCCGAGGAACTCGCACGGCGCTTCGAGGCGCAGCAATTGCACCTGCACGCCGCCGCCTGACGCGCGCGGCGAACCGGATAGATCCGTATGTCAATCACCGAACACCTGCCCCGCACCGCGTTGCTCGACAAGCTGTGGGCCCGGATGAGCGAACGGGGCGACTTCCCGCTGCTGTCGGAATCGCTGCGCGCGACGATGGCCGCGATGAAGAACGACGACCTCGACTTCACCGCGCTCGTGCGCGTCGTGCTGTCGGACTTCGCGCTCACGCAGAAAGTGCTGCGGCTCGCGAACTCCGCGATGTACATGGCGTTCGGCGGCAACATCACGACCGTTACCCGCGCACTGATGGTGCTCGGCATGGACGCGGTCGGCCATCTGGTCGTCGGGCTGAAGCTCGTCGACCATTTCCACCACAGCACGCCGCGGCGCATCGACGCGAAGCTCGAACTGAACCGCGCGCTGCTGTCCGGCTGCGTCGCGCGCAAGCTCACCGAGCACGCCGAGCTGCGCGGCGGCGAGGAAGCCGTCGTCTGCACGCTGATGCGCCAGGTCGGCAAGCTGCTGGTGGTCTGCTATCTCGACAGCGAATGGGACCGGATCCGCCGGCGCGCGGCCGAGCTGAACGGCGACGAAGCGGCCGCCTGCGCGGACGTGCTCGGCGTCGGCTTCGACGAGATCGGGCTCGAAGCCGCCGCACGCTGGCGGCTGCCCGACGTGATCCGCGCGGGGATGGCCAACGACGACAGCCACGCGGCCCGCGCCGACGCGTTCGACGACGAATACGACGACGACCGCAATGCCGGTCATGCGGCCGACGACGGCCCGGCCGACCGAGTACGCTGGCTGCGCGCGGTGAGCCGCTGCTCGACCGATGTCGCGAGCGCGCTCACGATGCCCGCGAGCCCGCAGCGCGACGCGCGCATCGCGGCGCTCGCGCAGCACTACGGCACGGAACTCGACATGGAACCCGACACGCTCGTCGAGATCGCCGACCGGCTCGCGCGCGAGGAAGCGAGCGACACCGTGATGCGCGAGATCGTCGAGCTGCGCGCGAACGCCGATGCGATCGCCCGCGCACAGGCGGAGCCCGAGGCATGCCTCGAAGCCGGCCTCGCGGACCTGCGCGCGCTGCCGTCCGAGCATGTGCTGACGCCGGTGCTCGCGCTCGCGTCGGAAAGCCTGCTGGCCGGCCTCGCGTTCACGCGCACCGTGATGTTCGTGCGTCACGACGACGGCACGTTCGCCGCGCGCCTCGGCTTCGGCACCGGCGTCGATACGGCACTCGACCGGCTGCGCTTCGACGAGCGCTTCGAGCCGGACGTGTTTCATCTCGCGATCACGAATTCGGTCGGCATCTTCATCGAGCAGGCGCAGGAACCGAAGATGCTCAAGCGCCTGCCCGCGTGGTATCTCGACGCGTTCGACGACACGCGCGCGTTCGTGCTGCTGCCCGTGCGCGTCGGCGCGACGACCGTCGCACTGCTGTACGGCGACTGGGCCGGCGCGCAGCCCGCGCGCAAGATCACGCAGCAGGAGATGAGCGTGCTCAACGAACTCGCGCGCGAACTGGGCCGGTTCTTCCCGTCGTAACGCGGGGGCCTGCCGACCCGCCCCCGCCGTTTCCCGCCTCCCAAAAGCAAAACGGCCGCATAAGCGGCCGGTTTGCTTGCATCGCGCGGTCGAACGAAACGCTTACTTGAGCGTCACGGGCACGCTGAAGTACTTCTTCGCGAGGTTGTCGATCGTGCCGTCGGCCTTCAGGTCCTTCAGCGCCTGATCGAGTGCGGTCTTCAGCGCCGCGTCGTTCTTGCGCAGGCCGAAACCGACGCCCGAGCCGAGGATCTCGGTGTCGCTGACCGTGCCGCCCGCGAACCCGAAGCCCTGGCCTTGCGGCTTCGTCAGGAAGCCCTTCGAACCGGCTTCCGAATCCTGGAACGTCGCGTCGAGACGGCCCGACTTCAGGTCGGCGTAGGCCAGGTCCTGCGTCTGGTACGGCACGACTTCAACGCCCGCCGGCGCCCACTTCTTCTTCGCGTACGCTTCCTGGATCGTGCCCTGCAGCACGCCGACGCGCTTGCCCTTCAGCGATTGCGGGGTCGGCAGCAGGCCGCTGCCCTGCTTCGCGATGAGCTGGTTCGGAATCGTGTAGATCGGATCGGTGAACGCGATCGCGTGCTTGCGCTGGTCGGTGATCGTCATGTCCGAGTTGATCGCATCGAACTTGCGTGCCTGCAGCGCGGGGATCAGGCCGTCGAAGTCGTTCTCGACCCACACGCACTTCGTCTTCAGCTTCGCGCACACCGCGTTGCCGATATCGATGTCGAAGCCGGTCAGCTTGCCGTCGGGCGTCTTGAATTCGAACGGTGCGTACGAAGCCTCGACGCCGAACCGGATCTCCTTCAGATCCGCGGCAAACGCGCTGCCTGCCGCCACGGCCGATGCCGCCACCACCGCATGCGCGGCCACTTTACGCCAATCCAACTTCATCAGGTGCTCTCCTCGATACTCGAATGTTCCGGAACTACGGGCGTTTGCATCATTGCAGGGTCGGATGACCGCGACAATCGCGATGCCGCGCCGTGATGCGGCGCAACAGCCGCAAGGCCGCGATTGTACCAATCCGCGCGGCCCGGTATGGCAAAGCGGGCGACGACGCGCGATGCTGCGCTGCGTGTGCGGCGCCGGTCAGGCTATCCGCCGAACTTGCAAGACGGTGTCGCGAATACGCAAGCCGGGGGCCGCCCGCCGTCCGCCCCGACATGCAGGCGACGACGACGGGATACCGACAGGTTGCGGGTCACGCGCGGGCCGCGTGCTGTCGCAGCCGCGCATTCGGTCTGGGCACGCGCTCAGACCAGCGCCGCGAGCGTCTCCCGCGTCGTGTCGACGACGAGCAGGCCCGCGCGCAGGCCCGGCTTCACGGTCGGATTCGGAAACACGATCCGTTCCTCGTCGTGCGTCACCGTGTAGCGGTAGTCGCCGTCCTGCGCGAGCACCGTGCCGCGCGCAAACGCGGTGAAGTTCGCGACGTCGGCCGCGACGAACAGCTCCAGCGCATCGCTCTGCTTCGTGATCTGGTCGATCACCGTGAATACGCGCGGCAACGCGGCCGCTGCATCGCGCGGCGAATGGCCCCACGCACCCGACACGAGCTTGCGCACTGCGCGGTCGGCCGGCGCGAAGCGCGCCAGGTCGTTCTGGCCGAACGGCCGCACCTTGCCGAGTTCCAGCGTGCACGCCAGCGCACCGCAGTGCTCGGCCGTGAAATGCGAGTACGTGTTGCCCTTCGCCGTATGCAGCAGCACGGCCGCGATGCACGCCTCGCCGAGCCATTCGATCATCATGCGCGTCGGCGGCGTGCCCGTATGCGGCAGCAGCGCAAACTGCTCGAACACCGATGCGCGGATCGCCGTATGCATGTCGACATGCCAGCGTGCGCCGCCCGCCGGTGCTGCCGCGAAGAACGCGGCAGCGGCCGCTTCAAGCTGCGCGGCACGCGGCGCTTCGCGGCTTGCGGGCACTTGCTTGTGGCGGCCGCCGAACAGGCGGTTCAGGTCGTCGTCGAGATAACGCTCGCCCGAACGCATCGCCGGCACGTTGCCGAGCACGACGAGCAGCCGGCACGCAAGCGGCAGCGCGCCCGATGCGAGATCGCGCACGAGCATCGACAGCAGCTCGATCGGCGCCGTCTCGTCGCCGTGCACGCCGGCCGACACGAGCACGCTCGCGCGCGCCGCGACGTCAGCCGCGGCCGGTTCGAGCGCGAGCAGCCCGTCGCCAAGCCATTGCCAGCGCACTGCCCCACCCGCGCAGGCGCCGTCGGTCACGGCCGGCGCGGCGCCGGCCAGCGTGAACGCGAGAAAGTCGTCGAGCGGCGCGGCGGCGGACATCGATGCCTCAGCGCTGGAAGTCATACAGCGAACCGACGCGCAGGATCTGCGTGAGCGCGTCGAGCGCCGTGCGCGATTCGTCGAGCAGCGCCGGATCGGCGAGGTCTTCCGGTGCGAGGCGATCGCGATAGTGCTTGTCGATCCACGCGTCGAGCGATGCGAACAGCGTGTCGTTGATCCACACGTTCGACGTGACGGCCGCGCGCTCCGCGTCGCTCAGCACGACGCGCAGGCGCAGGCACGCGGGGCCGCCGCCGTTCTTCATGCTTTCGCGCAGGTCGAACACGAGCACGTCGTGAATCGGGCCGTTGCCGGCCGCGAGCTGGTCGAGATAGGCCGCGACGTTCGCGTTCTCGCGGCATTCCTGCGGCACGACGAGCACTTGCGAGCCGTCCGCGCGCGACAGCAGCTGGCTGTTGAACAGATACGACGTCACCGCGTCGTTCACGCTCACGGCCGCGTCGGGCACCTCGATCACGTTCAGGCGCGCACCGCGTGCGTCGAGCGCCGCGGTCAGCGTGTCGTAGATCGCCTGCTTGTTGACGAACGCGCGTTCGTGCGTGAACAGCGTGTCGCGGTTGCCGACCGAGATCACGTCGTTGTGGAACACGCCCGCGTCGATCACGTCCGGATCCTGCTGCGCATAGACCGTCGCTTCTTCGGCGAGCCCGTGGCGATGCGCGACCGCGCGGCTCGCCTCGAAGGTCTGGCGTGCCGGGAAGCGCTTCGGCTCGGGGCCGCGGCGGTACTCCGCGCGGCCGTACACGAAGAACTCGATGCCCGGCTTGCCGTATTCGGCGCAGAAGCGCGTGTGGTTCGCCGCGCCTTCGTCGCCGAGCGCCGGCGTGCCCGTCAGCGCTTCGTGCACCGCGAAGTGCGCGGGATCGGCGAACAGCGTCGACAGCGTGCGGCGCGTCGCTTCGTGCTCGATCGCGCGATGCAGCTTGCTGCACAGGTTCGCGGGCGTGAAGTGCACGCGGCCGTCGCTCGTATCGGCCGACGGGCTGACGGTGGCCGCGTTCGCGGTCCACATCGCCGAGGCCGAGCTCGCCGCGGCGAGCAATTCGGGCGCCTGCTTCGCGGCCTTGGCGATCACGTCCGCGTCCTTGCCCGAGAAGCCGAGTTCGCGCAGCAGGCGCAGCGACGGCCGCTCCTGCGGCGGCAGCACGCCCTGCGCGAAGCCGAGATCCGCGAGCTGCTTCATCTTGCGCAGCCCCTGCTTCGCGGCGGCCTTCGGATTCGCGGCCGACTTCTCGTTGTTGAGCGACGCCACGTTGCCGAACGACAGCCCGGCGTAGTTGTGGGTCGGGCCGACGAGCCCGTCGAAATTGGCTTCTTGTGCGTTCATCGTCGCTCCCTCGATCAGAAATGCAGGCCCGGCGACAGGCTCGCGGGCAAGGTCAGTTGCGTGCTTTCCACCGACGCCATCGGATACGCGCAGTAGTCGGCCGCGTAGTACGCGCTCGGGCGATGGTTGCCCGAGCGGCCCGTGCCGCCGAACGGCGCGGCGGACGATGCGCCGTTGGTCGGCCGGTTCCAGTTGACGATCCCGGCGCGGATCGTGCGGCGGAAGTGCTCCCAGACACGCGCGTCGTCGGCCAGCAGGCCGGCGGACAGGCCGAACGCCGTGTCGTTCGCGCGCTCGATCGCTTCGTCGAACGTCGCGTAGCGGACGATCTGCGCGAGCGGGCCGAAATGTTCTTCATCGGGCAGGTTCGCCACGCCCGTCACGTCGACGATCGCCGCGTTCACGAAACCGAGGCGCGGATCGCGCTGCGTCATCGCGACGATCGGCTTCGCGCCCTGCTCGACCAGGCGCGACTGCGCGTCGACGAGCTTCGCCGCCGCGCGCGCCGAGATCACCGCGCCCATGAACGGCTGCGGATCGGCGTCGAACACGTCGGCCGTGATCTTCGACGTGACGTCGGCGAAACGCGCGAGGAAGCGGTCGCCGAACGCGCCCTGCGGCACGAAGATGCGGCGTGCGCACGTGCAGCGCTGGCCGGCCGACAGGAATGCCGACTGGATCGTGTGATGCACGGCCGCGTCGATGTCCTCGACTTCGCCGATCACGAGCGGGTTGTTGCCGCCCATCTCGAGCGCGAGCACGATCTCCGGACGGCCGCCGAACTGCTTGTGCAGCAGCGTGCCGGTATCCGAGCTGCCCGTGAAGAACAGCCCGTCGATCTGCCGATGGTTCGCGAGCGCGATGCCCGTGTCCCTCTCACCCTGCACGAGGTTCAGCACGCCGGCCGGCAGCCCGGCTTCCTTCCACACTTCGACCGTCGCGCGCGCGACGCCCGGCGCAAGCTCCGACGGCTTGAACACGACCGTGTTGCCGGCGATCAGCGCGGGCACGATATGGCCGTTCGGCAAGTGGCCGGGGAAGTTGTAAGGGCCGAACACCGCGACGACGCCGTGCGGGCGGTGGCGCAGCACCGCGACGCCGTCGGCCATGTCCTGGCGCTTCTCGCCCGTGCGTTCCTGGTAGGCCTGGATCGAGATGCCGACCTTCGCGGCCATCGACGCGACTTCGGTGCGCGCTTCCCACAGCGGCTTGCCCGTCTCGCGGCCGATGGCGGTCGCGATCGCTTCCTTGCGTTCGTTGAGCAATGCCGCGAAGCGCTTGACGATCGCGCAGCGCGATTCGAAATCGAGCGCCGACCAGCCGGCGAACGCGCGGCGCGCGCTCGCGACCGCACGGTCGACGTCGGCCGCCGACGCGCTGTCGCCTTGCCATGCGATCTCGTCGGTGCCCGGGTTGCGCGAAGCGAAGACGGGGCCCGAGCCTGCGACCCAGGCGCCGTCGATGAAGAGTTCCGTCATGATTCGTTTATCCCTGTTTGACTTTGAGCGGCAGCACGCGGACCGGATCGCCGGCCTTCACGTCGAGCGCGACGGCATCGTCGGCCGACAGCACGAACGAGCCGTTCGCGACCACGCCCGGCGCGACGCCGACGCGGAAATCGGTGAGCGACGTGTTCGACACGAGCGACCTCGGGCCGTCATCGCCCGCGTCGGGCACGCCGATCGCGACCGGTACGACGACACTCTCGCGCACCGTGCGCAGGTCGTTGACGTGGCATTCGAGCACGGGGCCCGCGTCGAAGATGTCGACGTGATTCTGGTAGCGCAGCCCTTCCGCCTCGAGCATCTTGCGGGCCGGCAGCGTGTCGCGGTGCGTGAGGCCGACCGCGTCCTGTGCGTCCTGCGGCAGTAGGTCGACGTACACCGGGTAGCGCGGCATCAGTTCCGCGAGGAACGACTTGCGGCCGTGCGAGCTCAGGTAGTCGGCCGCGTTGAAATCGATCTGGTAGAAGTGCGAACCGACTGCGCGCCAGAACGGCGACGTGCCGTCTTCGTCGAAGTGGCCGCGCAGTTCCGCGCAGATGCGCTCGGGGAAGCGCTCGCGGAACTGCGCGATGAACATGAAGCGCGAGCGCGACAGCAGGCCGCCGACGCCGCCCGTGCGATAGCGCGGGCTCAGGAACAGCGAGCATACTTCCGCATAGCCCGTCAGGTCGTGCGAGATGTTCAGCGCGGACATCCGCGTCCACACGCCGAGCTCCTGGCTCGCGTGCACGACCGTGCTCACGCGATAGTTGTAGAACGGCTGTTCGAGGCCGACTTGCGTCTCGATCCCGCACACGCCCGCGATGTCGCCCGTCTTCGATTCTTCCATCACGAAGAAGTAGCCGGCTTCGCCCGGCGCCGCCTGGCCTTCCAGCGTGCGGCGCGAGCGTTCGATGCGCGCGGCGAGCGCGTCGCGGTCGGGCTTGAACGTGGTCAGGCCCGGCCCGGTTTCCTTCGCGAGCGACACGAGCGCGTCGACGTCACCCGTTTGTACGACCCGAACGACGATCATGCTGCGTCTCCCTTCAAATCTTCATCGTCGCGGCGGTGCAGCGGCACGCAGCGCACGACATCGCCATCCTTCACATCGAGCGCCGCGCGCACGTCGCCGGCCAGCGGTGCATCGACCGTGTCGCCCGGCAGGTCGGCCAGCACGCAGCGGAACGATTCGCCGCTGCCCGTCGACACCATGTACGCGACGTCGCCCTGCTGGTGCGCGGCCTCGCGCACGACGCGCTCCGTGCCGTGCTTCACGCACGCGGTGCGGTCGACCTGCGCGGTCAGCACCGGGCCCGCGTCGAAGATGTCGACGAAGCGGTCGGGTTCGAAGCCTTCTTCGAGATGGATGTCGTATGCGAGCAGTGCCGTCTCGTTCGGCTCGCCGAGCACGCGCTGCGCGGCTTCCGGCAGCAGCGGCACGTAGAGCGGATAGGCCGGCATCACTTCCGCGATGAACGTGCGGCTGCGGCCGCCCGACGCGATGTCGACGTCGGTGAAGTCGCGCCCGAAGAACTTGCGGCCCACCGCTTCCCAGAACGGCGATGCGCCGTTGCCGTCGCTCACGCCGAGCAGCAGCGTGAACACCTCGGGCGTGAAGCGCCGGCGGTTCGCGGCGATGTACATCATCCGGGCGCGCGAGATCAGGTGCGCGGCCGCGTCGCCGCGCAGCGACGGATCGACGTAGAAGCCGGCGAGCCGGCTCTTGCCGGTCAGCTCGTGCGACATCGTGAGCGCGTGGATCTTGCGGTTCACGTGCAGCTCGCGCGACGCGTGGATCAGTGCGTCGTTGCGGAACGCGTAGAACGGTTCCGAGTAGCCGGCCGCGGCCACGATGCTCGCCGTGCCGAGCAGCTTGCCCGTCGACGAATCTTCGAGCACGAAGAGGTAGAACTCCTCGCCGGCGAAGTCGACGTCCGCGCGAAACGAATCCTCGGAGAGCGCCACGCGCGCTTCGAGCGCCGCGCGGTCTTGCGGCAGCGAATGCAGGACCGGCTGCGCCGTGCGCGCCATGTGCGCGAGCGCATCGAGATCCGTGAGTTTGCCGGGGCGAACAAATAGCATCGTCGTTCCTGTCTGCGATGGGTGCGCCGATCAGCGCGCGGTGGCTTCCTGTGCGGCGAGCACTTGTTCGACTGCCTTCTCGAAGCGCTTGACGCCTTCGTCGAGCAGGTCGAACGGGATCACCAGCGACGGGACGAAGCGCAGCACGTTCGGGCCGGCGATCAGCATGATCAGGCCGTTCTCGGCTGCGGCAGTGACGAAGTCCTTCGCGCGGCCGTCGAACGCGGCGGTGAGTTCCGCGCCGACGAGCAGGCCCTTGCCGCGGATGTCCTTGAAGATGCCGAAGCGCGCGTTGATGCGTTCGAGCGCGCCCTTCAGGCGCACGCTGCGTTCGCGCACGCCTTCGAGCAGTGCCGGGTCGCCGATCAGTTCGACGACCTTGTCGGCGATCGCCGACGCGAGCGGGTTGCCGCCGTACGTCGTACCGTGCACGCCGACCTTGAAGTGCGCGGCCAGTTCGTTCGTCGTCAGCATCGCGCCGATCGGGAAGCCGTTGCCGAGCGCCTTCGCGGTCGTGAGGATGTCCGGCGTGACGCCCGTGTCCATGTACGCGTAGAACTGGCCCGTGCGGCCGACGCCCGTTTGCACTTCGTCGAAAATCAGCAGTGCGTTGTTGGCGTCACAGGCTTCGCGCAGCGCCTTCAGGAATGCCGGATCGGCCGGGATCACGCCGCCTTCGCCTTGCACGGGCTCGACGATCACTGCGCAGGTTTGCGGGCCGATCGCTGCCTTTGCGGCTTCGATGTCGTTGTACGGCAGGTGCGTGATGCCGGCCGGCACGGGGCCGAAGCCTTCCGAGTACTTCGGCTGGCCGCCGACGCTGACCGTGAAGAACGTGCGGCCGTGGAACGACTGCACGAACGAGATGATTTCGGCTTTATCGGCGCCGTGGCGATCGAACGCGACGCGGCGTGCGAGCTTCAGTGCGGCTTCGTTCGCTTCCGCGCCCGAGTTCGCGAAGAATGCGCGGTCGGCGAAGGTCAGCGATTCGAGGCGCTTCGCGAGGCGCAGCACCGGCTCGTTCGTGTAGCCGTTGCCGATGTGCCAGAGCTTGCGGCCTTGTTCGTCCAGCACCTTCAGCAGTTCCGGGTGGCCGTGGCCGAGCGACGTCACCGCGATCCCGCATGCGAAATCCACGTACTCGCGGCCGGCCGTGTCCCACACACGGGAGCCCTCTGCGCGATCCGGCACGAACGGCGCGGGGGAAAATACCGGCACCATCACTTCGTCGAATGTCTGGCGGTTCACGGTCGAGGTCGTCATGGTCGTTCCTTTCGGTTTCGTAAGAGGGTTCAACAGGATCAAGTTTAGGTAAGGGTGACGCAAGCGTCTTGCGGAATTGCGACGGGTTCTATCGGAAGCGGATAGTTCGCTTTATTTTGCCCTCCCGGCGGGGGCTTCGTGTTTGGGTGTTCGTGTTTTTTGGGGGTTTTGGGCGGTGGGTCTGCGGTTGGCGTCGTGAAGCACCTGCATTGTTATCGGTCTATTAGCGTCGCCCCTGCGCGGGGCGGCGGTTACTTTTCTTTGTCTTGCCAAAGAAAAGTAACCAAAAGAAAGGCGCTGTGAAAACGCATGACTTCCCGGTGCCGTGGTCATCAGTGTGGCCCTCGCCTAAGTGTCCGCGCCAGGACAGAACCCGGAGTGGTTCGAGCAATGGTTCTGACACCACTCACCACCCGACAAAGCGGTATACCGCCCGCCAGCTCCGCCCTCGCTACGCTCGGCCGACAGGTACGCATCCCTCAAGTAGCACAATCGAAATAACCCACGCCCCAAACCCGATGCGCGCGTGATCCGCACCTCTCGCTGCAGAAAAAAGGGGGGCACTCGACGAACACGGAAACACGCGCCCGCATAGCGCTGCTGAGCCAGCACTGATAGCGGGCAACCGGCCCGGCCGCACGAATGGTGAGAATGCCGGCCCCGGCAATGCTTCGCGGGTGGAAGCACATGAGCGCAAGCTGCGCGACTTGAAGCACCTTGCAGCCGAGCGTAGCGAGGATGGAGCTAGCGGGCGGTATACCGCTTTGTTGGGTGGTGTGGCGGGTCAGAACCATTGCTCGAACCACTCCGGGTTCTGTCCTGGCGCGGACACTTAGGCGAGGGCCACTCTGATGACCGCGGCACCGGGAAGTCATGCGTTTTCACAGCGCCTTTCTTTTGGTTACTTTTCTTTGGCAAGACAAAGAAAAGTAACCGCCGCCCCGCGCAGGGGCGACGCTAATAGACCGACAACATCACAGGTGCTTCACGAACAACGCGAGCGAACCCCCAAAAAACTCACTCCTTCCCACCGCGCTCGACAAGCGCGCCACCCCGAGGCTCCGCACCGCCGCCGGTCTGCTTTTCGAGCCACGCTCGCCGGTCTTCCCGAGGCGTAACACCGAACCGCTCCCGATAAGCATTGGAGAAATGCGCAGCAGAAGAAAACCCACAGGCGAGGCTGACTTGAACAACCGACTTGCTGGTCCGCTGCAACTGGGTCCGAGCCTTGAGCAGCCGCAAATTGAGGTAATACTTCGAGGGCATCGCCCCGAGATACTGTCGAAAGAGCCGCTCGAGCTGCCGCCGCGACACGCCGACGAGCTCGGCGATCTCGTCGGTCGTCAAAGGATCCTCGACATTGGCCTCCATCAACAGCAACGCATCGTTCAACTGAGGATGCCGCTCGCCGGGCGCAGTCACAAAAGGAATCCGCTGGCGTTCCTCGCCACTCCGCAAGGTCCCCGCACCGAGCGCATCGGCGATCCTCTCGGCGAGATCGACACCATGTTCCCGGCCAATCATGGCCAGCATGAAATCAACGGTAGTCTGCCCACCGGCACAGGTCGCGCGATCGCGATCGATCTCGAAGATCTGCTGCGTGACGATCGACCGCTCGAACTGCTCGGCGAACTGCTGATACGTCTCCCAGTTCACGCTCACGCGATAACCGGAAAGCTGCCCGGCCATCGCAAGCCACCACACGCCGTGGTGAATGCCGGTCACGACCGGCGTGCGCTGCCCGACCCGCGCGAGACTCGCGAGAAACAACCGGTAATCGGCAAACTGCTGGAACCGCTCTGACACGACGATCAGCCAGTCGCACGCGATCGCATCGTTGAACGCCGCATCGGCATGCCACTGCGCACCGCCCGCGAGCGGCACGGGCCGCCCGTCCCACGAACACACCTGCCAGCGATACAGCAGCCGCCCGTCGATCTCGTTCGCAAGATTCAGCGCGTCGACGATCGGACCCACGCCCGACATCGACACGGGCGGCAGTGCAACGATCGCCACCTGCGTCGTGCGGGTGGCGCCTGCGGGACGAGACACCGGTACCACGTATGAAACCCGCCCTGTCGCGTTACTTGAGGCTGCCCGACAGGAACTGCTTCAGCCGCTCGCTCTGCGGGCGCACCAGCACCTCCTTCGGATCGCCCTCTTCCTCGGTCCGCCCCTGATGCAGGAACATCACGTGGTTCGACACGTTGCGCGCGAAACCCATCTCGTGCGTGACGACGATCATCGTGCGACCTTCCTCGGCAAGCTTCTGCATCACCTTCAGCACTTCGCCCACGAGTTCCGGGTCGAGCGCCGACGTCGGCTCGTCGAACAGCATCACGTCCGGATGCATCGCGAGCGCACGCGCGATCGCGACACGCTGCTGCTGGCCGCCCGACAGGTGCGACGGATACTGCTTCTCGACGCGCGGCGCGAGGCCGACCTTCTCCAGGTATTCGCGCGCACGCTCCTCGGCTTCCTTCTTCGAAATGCCGAGCACGTGCACCGGCGCTTCCATCACGTTCTCGAGCACGTTCATGTGCGCCCACAGATTGAAGTGCTGGAACACCATCGCGAGCTTCGTGCGGATACGCTGCAACTGCTTGTGATCGGCGACTTCGAGCGCACCGGCGCGGTCGGTCTTCGTGCGCACGGTCTCGCCGTCGACGACGATCTGCCCCGCATTCGGCCGCTCGAGAAAATTGATGCAGCGCAGGAACGTGCTCTTGCCCGAGCCGCTCGCGCCGATGATGCTGATGACGTCACCGGCCTTTGCGCTCAGCGACACGCCCTTGAGCACCTCGTTGTCGCCATAGCGCTTGTGGATGTCGACCGCCGCAAGCTTGGTGGAAGCGGAAGCGCTCGTTTGAGTGATCTCGGCCATCTGGCTCTCCTCGAAGTGAAATCAATGACGGCCGGCCGCGAGATACGCGAGCCAGTGGCGCTCCGCACGGCGAAACGCCGCGACGAGTGCGAACGATACCGCAAGATAGATCAGCGCGGCGATTCCGAACGACTGGAACGCCATGTAGGTCGCGGAATTCGCGTCGCGCGCGACCTTCAGGATGTCGGGCACGGTCGCCGTGAACGCGACGGTCGTCGCGTGCAGCATCAGGATCACCTCGTTGCTGTACAGCGGCAGCGCGCGGCGCAGCGCCGACGGCAGGATCACGCGGCGGTACATCGTGAACGGCGTCATCCCGTAGGCACGCGCGGCCTCGACCTCGCCGTGCGGAATCGCACGGATCGCGCCCGCGAAGATCTCGGTCGTGTACGCGCAGGTATTCAGCGCGAACGCGAGAATCGCGCAGTTGAAACCGCTGCGGAAGAACGCGTCGAGCAGCGAGTGCGAACGCACGAACTCGAGGCTGTACATGCCCGTATACATCAGCAGCAACTGCACGTAGAGCGGCGTGCCGCGGAACACATACGTGTAGAACCGCACGGGCATCGACACCCACTTCTTCTTCGACACGCGCGCGACCGCGAGCGGCACCGCGCACACGAAGCCGAGCGAAATCGACGCGACGAGCAGCCACAGCGTCACCGCAAGGCCGGAGAGGCGCTGGCCGTCCCAGTAAAGGAACGCCTTGCCGAATTCCTGGAGGATCTCGATCATAGTTCTGCGTGCCGCACGCCCATGGAATAACGCTTCTCGAGCTGGATCAGCACGAGGTTGGAAACGGTCGTGATCGCGAGATAGATCAGCGCCGCGACGAGGATGAAGAAGAACATGTTGAACGTGCTCTTGCCGGCGTCCTGCGCGGCCTTCACGACGTCCGCGAGGCCGATGATCGACACCAGCGCGGTCGCCTTCACGAGCACCTGCCAGTTGTTCCCGATCCCCGGCAGCGCAAAGCGCATCATCTGCGGAAACATGATCCGCGCGAACACGCGCGCGCCGCTCATCCCGTACGCGGCACCCGCCTCGAGCTGGCCGCGCGGCACCGACAGGAACGCGCCGCGAAAGGTCTCGGTGAAGTACGCGCCGTAGATGAAGCCGAGCGTCAGCACGCCGGCCACGAACGGGTCGATGTCGATCTGGTCCCAGCCGACGAGGTCGGTGAACTGGTTCAGCCAGATCTGGATGCTGTAGAACAGCAGCAGCATCAGCACAAGATCGGGCACCGAGCGGATCAGCGTCGTATAACCGGTCGCGATCGCTCGCAGCACCCGGTTGGGCGACAGCTTCGCCACCGCGCCGATCAGCCCCAGCGCCACCGCAGTGGCGAGCGACAGCACCGACAGCTCGATGGTCTGCACGGTGCCCGCCCAGAGGACAGGACCAAAGCCGTAAAGGAACACGCGCGTCTCCAGAGTTGGAATGGATGCCGACGCGAATGCCTGTCCCGCGCCGGGCTGACGCGGATAGTCGCAAGCGAAATTGATTGCCTCAAATCACCTTGCGTGCGATTGCTGCGTCGCAGCAACCCGCCCCACCATTTGCAACCACGGCCTACGCCGCTGTTTCAAAAGGAAAAAAGCCGCTTCCTGACAGTCGGATAACACGCAGGGAAGCGGACTTTTTGCAATTTTCCGGTCGCTTTTTCGATATAGCACCGAACGCGGGCCGGCTCAGCGTCCCTTCAGGATGTCGGAGCGCGAAGTCGTATAGACCAGCCCGTCCGGGCCGAAATGGACGTTGAAGAACGCGTCGGTGTTGACGCCGTCCTCGAGCCAGCGCCAGCTCCACACCGTCTCGGGCTTCAGCGGATACTGCGCGATGTCGCCGGGCTTGCCGAGCAAGCGCCGCACCTCGTCCTCGTTCATCCCGGGCTGCACCTTCGCGAAATTCTCGGCGGTCAGCACCTGCGTCGCGCCCGTGTAGCGGCCGTTCGCATCGAGATCGACGAACCATGTCTGGTTGCCCATCGGGCCGCGCGGGTATTCGAGACGCTTCGAGCCGTCGGTGAACTCGCGCTCGGTCTCGGGCTTGCCCATCGTGCCGCGCACGTCGGCCTCGGTCGATTCGCCGACCTTCAGCCCCTTCAGCAGCAGCGGCGCGGGCTTGATCGCGTTGAAGAAGTCCCTGATACGTTGCACGTTGAGCTCGCCTTGCTTGTCGTCGCAGCCAGTCAGCGCCAGCGCGGCAGCCAGCATCGTCACGGGAAGCAGCCGGAAACGGAAAATCATCGGAAGAAATGCGCGTCGAGAAAACACGCGGCAAGCATACCCGCGCAACGCCAAAAGCGCGAGATGGGCGCGCGGCCCGTCTCGTGTTCAATGCGTCGTTTCGGTTTCAGTTTCGGCTTCGGGCACGCGGCTCGCCGGATGCGGCGCGCGCGGCACGGCCGGCGGCACGCCGATGCGGCGGCGCGTGCGCACGAGTTCGGCGAGCTGCCACGAACCGAGCGCCAGGCAGCCGAACAGCACCTCGCGGCCGCGCTTGACCAGCGCGAGCGACAGCGCCGTCTCGCGGTCGACGCCGAACATCTGCGCGAGCAGCACGACGGTCGCCTCCTGCACGCCGAGGCCGCCCGGCACCATGAACGCGGCATGCCGCACGGCCTGCGTCATCGCCTCGATCGCGATCGCGCCGCCGATCGACACCGGATGGCCGAGCAACGCGAGCGCCCAGTAGATCTCGAGCGCGCCGAGCACGTAGCCGGCCAGTTGCCAGAAGAATGCGCTGAACAACAGGCCGGTGCGCGACATCAGCCCGTCGATGTCGGCGTCGAGCCGACGGCCGTCGACGCCCTGCAGCAGCCGGTGCGAATCGCCGAGCAGGCGGCCCGCGAAACGCTCGATCGCATGGAAGATGCCGCCGCGCCGCATCAGCACGACGCCAAGCACGGGCAATGGCAGCGTCAGCAACAGCGCGAGGCCGATCGTGCCGCCGCCCATGTTGTCCGTCGTCGAAAGCAGCAGCACCAGACCGAGCGCCGCGAACGCATACTGGACGACGATCGTCACGAGCACCTCGACGATCACCGACGCCGTCACGCGGCTCGCGTCGGGCACCTGCCAGCGCGCGAGCCGGATGCCGACCAGCTCGCCGCCGATCCCGACCACGGGCAGCAGCCGGTTCACGGCTTCGCGCACGGTCGCGATCCACCACAGGAACGGCAGCGAGCTGCGCCGGTCGAGCAGCAGGTGCCACGCATACGCATCGAGCAGCAGCGGCAGCGCGTGGAACGGCACGAGCCACAGCAGCGCGTAACCGGCGCGCGCGAGCATCTGCGACACGTCGCCGACGCCTTCATGCAGCCCCAGCGCGAGCAGGATGCCGATGCCGATCGGCCAGCCGAGCCACTTGATCCACTTGGTCATGACGGCTGCGCTCCCGGTGCGCGCGGCGTGTGTGCGCCGCGCCGGGCCGCGCGCTGGCCGAACACGTCGGCAAAACCGCCGGTCGCGACGCCCGCCGCCTTCAGCGCGGCGGCAACGCGCGGCGACAGCAGCGCATCCAGTTCGTCCACCGGACGGTAGCCGGCCATCGTCGGCGTGATCGGACCGTCGCCGGCCTCGGCCGGATGGCAGTAGATCTCGCCGACACCCGGCGGCAGCATAGCGAGCGCGTCGAGCAGCACGGCCTCGTCCATCGCGCCCGTGTGTTCGATCCCGACCACGTAGTCGTTGTGCGCGAGCCCCGCGCGGTCGAGCCGCGCGCGCACGAGTGCGATCCACGGCTTGAGCAGCGCGGGCGCGCTCGTCTCGTACGGCAGCCGCACCGCGCGCAGCCCGTAGTCGCGGCCGATCTCGATGATCATCGACAGCACGGTCGGATGCAGATGGAAATGCTTGTGCGCGTTCACGTGGTCGAGCGGCAGGCCGCTCGCCGCGAACGCGTCGAACTGCGCGCGGATCTCGCGGCGCAGTTGCGCACGCACGGGCGGCAGGAAGAAGAAACGACAGCCGTCCTTCGCCATCGCGTCGCCGAACCGCCCGTCGGGGCCGACGAGCGCGGGAATGTCATGCGCAGGCAGCGTGGCCGGCCCGTCCGCGAGGACGAGATGCAGGCCGACCGCGAGCGACGGCAGCCGCCGCGCGCGTTCGATCGCATCCTGCGCGGCGGGCGCGCCGACCATCAGGCTCGCGGCGTTCAGCACGCCGTCGCGGTGCGCACGCTCGACCGCCGCGTTGACGCGCGGGTGCAGCCCGAAGTCGTCCGCGGTGAAGATCAGCGCCCGCGCCGCCGGCTGCGTCGTCACGAATCAGGCCTCGTGCGCGCGCAGGAAGCGGAAGAACTCGACACCTTCGCGCAGGCGGCGCTTCATCATGTCCCAGCTCGTCAGCATCTCGCGGACGATCTCCCAGATCTTCGACGGACGGAAGTAGAACTGGCGATAGAACTGCTCGAGGTGGTGATAGATCTCGTCGCGCGACAGGTGCGCGTAGCCAATCGCCGCGAGCTGCACGCCTTCCTTGCTCACCAGGTTGATGGTCTTGTTCTCTTCCATCCAGCCGTTTTCCACGGCCTGCTTGTAGAGCGTCGTGCCCGGGTACGGCGCGGCGAGCGAGACCTGGATCGTGTGCGGATTGATTTCCTTCGCGTACTCGATCGTCTTCTTGATGGTTTCCTGCGTCTCGCCCGGCAGGCCGAGAATGAAGGTGCCGTGGATCTTGATGCCGAGCTTCTTGCAGTCCGCGCTGAAGCGGCGCGCGAAATCGGTGCGCACGCCCTTCTTGATGTTCACGAGGATCTGGTCGTCGCCGGATTCGAAGCCGACCAGCAGCAGGCGCAGGCCGTTTTCCTTCATGACCTTGAGCGTCTTGTACGGCACGTTGGCCTTCGCGTTGCACGACCACGTCATGCCGAGCTTGCCCAGACCGATGGCGATGGCTTCGGCACGCGGCAGGTCGTCGGTGAAGGTGTCGTCGTCGAACATCAGCTCCTTCACTTCCGGCATGTTGTCGCGGATCCACTTCGCTTCCGCGAGCACGTTCTCGACCGAGCGCGTGCGGTAGCGATGGCCGCTGACCGTCTGCGGCCACAGGCAGAACGTGCAGCGCGACTTGCAGCCGCGGCCCGTGTAGATCGACACGTACGGGTAGTTCAGGTAGCCGATGAAGTAGTTGTCGATCTTCAGGTCGCGCTTGTAGACCGGCGCGACGAACGGCAGTTCGTCCATGTTCTCGAGGATCGGACGCGCTTCGTTGTGCTCGATCGAGCCGTCCTTCGCGCGCCAGCTCAAGCCCTTGATCTCGGGGAACGGCTTGCCTTCGGCGATTTCCTTGCAGGTGTAGTCGAATTCCTCGCGGCACACGAAGTCGATTGCCTCGCTCGCCGTGAGCGAGTTGTGCGGATCGACCATCACCTTCGCGCCCACCATGCCGACCAGCATCGACGGCTTCATCTTCTTCAGATCCTGCGCGAACATCGCGTCGGTCGGGAACGACGGCGTGCTCGTGTGGATGATCACGAGGTCGTAGTCGTTCGCGATCTTCAGCGTTTCCTCGACCGACAGGCCGTCGGCCGGCGCATCGACGACGCGGCTGCCCGGCACGAGCGCGGCCGGCTGCGCGAGCCACGTCGGATACCAGAAGGAACGGATTTCGCGCTTCGCCTGATAGCGCGAGCCGGCTCCGCCGTCGAAGCCGTCATACGAAGGGGCCTGCAAGAACAGCGTTTTCATGAATGCTCCGGTAGCCTGCATAGTTCGTTTCGATTCAACGATTCAGTCAAAAAACCGCGGGCCGCCCTGCCGGCGCCCGCCTCTCTGTCATGTCGCGTCGCGCGGCTTCGCCGCGCAGCGCGTGGCCCTCGGGCCGGGTTGTCCGGGCGCGGCCCTAGCGGCCGTCTGCCCCTTCCACGGCCGCCGTCGCGCGTTCGCCGCCGACGACCGTCATTCTTGCGCCGCGCCACACGACGTGCGTGCCGAACGCGGCCGCGAGCCACTCGAGCGCGAGCAGCGTGTCGCGCACCGCGACGAGCGGCAGGTCGCGCCAGAACGCGCGCCAGCCGTCCTCGCCGCGCGCGTGCAGCACGAGCCGCCCGAATGCGCCGACGGCGGCCGCGGAACCGGCCAGCGTACCCGCAAACGTCCCGTCGAGACGCAGCGCGAGCGTCGCACCGATCGCGAGCCACGGCGCGGTAAACGTGATGAACAGGAACGCGAAGCCGGCCGGGTTCAGCGACCGGATCGTACGCAGCCAGCGTGTCTCGCGGTGCCACAGCGGCCCGAACGACGGCTCGATCACGTCGGTCGCAACCTCGACCTCCGACAGCACGGTGCGCCGCCCGAGGCGGCGCGGCAACTCGGCAAGCCAGAAATCGTCGGCCAGCTCGTCCTTCAGCGCGAACAAGCCGCCGATCCGGTCGAGCGTGTCGCGCGTCAGCGCGAGCGTCGCGCCGAAGCCGAAACGGCTCGAGCGGCCGAGGTGCGTGATCCGCACCGACGGCGCGAACCATGCATCGACGAACTGCGCGCCGATCCGCGTCCAGAACCCGCCGACGCTGCGCGCATGATACAGGCACGTGACGACACCGACCGACGCATCGGCGAGCGGCGCCGTCACGCGCTCCAGATAGTCAGGCTTCACCGCGATATCGCTGTCCGCGATCACGATGCGATCGTATCTCGCGCGCTCGGCGAGATTGATCAGGTTGCTGACCTTCAGGTTCTTGCCGTGCACGCGCGCGTCGATCACGAGCGTGATGTCGCACTCCGGATAGGCAGCGCGCAGCCGCGCGACGACGGCCACCGCCGGGTCGGCCGCCGACGCGACGCCGAACAGCACTTCATGGCGCGGATGGCGCTGCTCGCAGAAGGTCGCGAGGTTTTCGTACAGGTGCGGCTCCGCGCCGCACAGCGGCTTGAGCACGCTGACCGGCTCGAAGCCGTCGCGCGCGGCCGTGCGCGGCGTGCGCGGCCGCGGCGCAAAGGCGGCGACGAGCGCATAGCCGGCCGCGGCCAGCGTGAACACGATCAGGAGCCAGTCGAGCAGCGTGGCGGTTGGCGTCATGCGCAACGCCTCCCGGCGACCTGAACGCCGCGGCGAACGCTTGCGCGTGATTGAGCGTGATGCGGTATTCGGACAGCGACGAACGCGGGCACGACCCGACTCCTTGTTCCAGCAGCGTCTGTGTATAGGGGAAGCACGACCCGTTTTCGGGTCTTGCCATGCCCGGCTTCGCGTGGCGCATCTCCGCGCGACGCCCGGACGGGATGCGGGAAGACTCGAATAGCGACCATCGGCACAACATGGGCAGGCGCCGGATTTTAGCAGCCCGCGGCACCCCGCGCTCGGCGCTACGAGAAACGGACTGGTGCAATTCCGGCAAAGCTGCGCAGCCGGAGAACCATTTGGGCGCAATCGCGTTCACGTTAGCGTAAGCGGTTTGCAGGCGTATTGCAGTCTTGAAAATCAAACGTTTCGTGCAAATTTGTAGGTCGATGCGGATTCACATCCAATCGCGGTAAAGATTGGTAATTAATCAGCGATTAGATTGATTTTCGCAACAATCACCGAATTCGACCCTGCATCCCTGTCACGCGCATGGGTATCGGTGCGCCCCCAGCACGTTCCGGAACCCTTTGGCAAAATCCTTGGCATTTGTTGCGTAAGCGCATCACCGCGCGCCCCCTTTCGAAGGCCACCCGATGACTCCGTTTTCCGTACTCGATCTCGCCCCCATTCCGGCCGGCGCCGACGCCTCGCAGGCTTTCCGCAACACCGTCGATCTCGCGCAGCACGCGGAACGCTGGGGCTACCAACGCTACTGGCTCGCCGAGCATCACAACATGCCCGGCATCGCGAGCGCGGCGACCGCCGTCGTGATCGGCCATGTCGCGGGCGCCACGCAGACGATCCGCGTCGGCTCGGGCGGCATCATGCTGCCGAACCATGCGCCGCTCGTGATCGCCGAGCAGTTCGGCACACTCGCGTCGCTGTATCCGGGGCGCATCGACCTCGGCCTCGGCCGCGCGCCAGGCACCGACCAGACGACGTCGCGCGCGCTGCGCCGCGACCTGATCGGCAGCGCCGACTCGTTTCCGGACGACGTCGCCGAGCTGATGCGCTACTTCGCGGAGCCGGTGCCCGGCCAGCGCGTGCGCGCGGTGCCCGGCGCGGGGCTCGACGTGCCCGTGTGGCTGCTCGGTTCGAGTTTGTTCAGCGCGCAGCTCGCCGCGATGCTCGGGCTGCCGTTCGCGTTCGCGTCGCACTTCGCGCCGGACTACCTGATGCGCGCGCTCGAGATCTACCGCGCGCAGTACCGGCCGTCAGCTGCATGGCCGAAGCCGCACGCGATGGTCGGCGTCAACGTGTTCGCGGCCGACACCGACGACGAAGCGCGGCGCCTGTTCACGTCGCTGCAGCAGCAGTTCATCAACCTGCGGCGCGGCACGCCGGGCAAGCTGCCGCCGCCCGTCGACGCGCTCGAGGCGAACGAGCTCGAACTCGCGAACGTCGCGCATTCGCTGTCGTTCGCGGCGGTCGGCTCGCGCGACACGGTGCGCGACAAGCTGCGCGACCGCATCGCGCAGACGGGGGCGGACGAATTGATCATCACCGCGCAAATCTACGATCATGCCGCGCGGCTGCACTCGTTCGAACTGACCGCGCAGATCCGCGACGAACTCGCGAACGAAGCGCGCTGACGGCACGAGCGCGCATCGTCGGCGGCCCGCCCACCATCACTGCGGGTGCGCGGCCGCCAGCCCGTCGAGCAGCGCCTTGTGGAACGCGTCCGGATCCTGGATCTGCGGCGCGTGCCCGAGCGCCGGGAATTCGACGAGCTGCGCGCCGGGAATCGCCGCCTGCGTGCGCTTCGCGAGTTCCGGATAGTGGCCGAGCTTCGCGTGCACGTCGGGCGGCGCGACGTCCTTGCCGATCGCGGTCGTGTCCTTGTCGCCGATCATGAGCAGCGTCGGCACGCGGATCGCGCCGAGTTCGTAGACCACCGGCTGCGTGAGGATCATGTCGTAGATCAGCGCGGAGTTCCACGCGACCGCGTCGCGACCGGCGCCGCGGTACATCCCGGCGAGCATCTGCACCCAGCGCTCGTACGACGACGACCACTTGCCCGCGTAGTACGTGCTCTGCTCGTAGCGGCGGATGCCTTCGGCCGTCGTCTTCAGCTCGCGCGCATACCAGTAGTCGACCGACAGCGGCGGCACGCCGAGCGCCTTCCAGTCTTCGAGGCCGATCGGGTTCACGAGCACGAGCTGGTCGGTCGCCTTCGGGTACATCAGCGCGTAGCGCATCGCGAGCATCCCGCCCGTCGAGTGGCCGACGATCGTCGCCGATTTCACGCCGATCGATTCGAGCAGCGCGTGCGTGTTGCGCGCGAGCTGCTGGAAGCTGTACTGGTAGCGATCGGGTTTCGACGACTTGCAGAAGCCGATCTGGTCCGGCGCGATCACGCGATAGCCAGCGCGGCTCAGCACGCCGATCGTGTCTTCCCAGGTCCCCGCGCAGAAGTTCTTCCCGTGCAGCAGCACGACGGTGCGGCCGTTCGGGTGCACCGGCTGCACGTCCATGTACACCATCTCGAGGGTTTCGCGCTGCGACACGAACGCGTAGCGGTGCTCGGGTTCCGGGTACGCAAAGCCCTCCAGGCGCGGGCCGTACACCGGCCCGTCGTTGCCGGCGGGCACCGGGGCGGCTTCGGCGGCGGAAGTCGCGCACGCGAAGGCAACGCCCGCGCCGAACAGGGCGGCGCGCGCGACGGACAACATCTTGCAAATCGGCAGCATGGCGATCACGGTGATTGGAAACGCATGCGGGCAGCCGGACGGCGCCGCGCCCCGCGATTCTACGCGGTCGGCTGACGACGGCGCACAACACTCCGGGGCCACGCGACTTCCGCGCCCGCGACGAACTCGGGTATCGTGTGACGTGACCCTGAAACGCGTGCAGGCGATTCCCATGAAAAACGTCCTCAGCATTCAGTCGCACGTCATCTACGGCCATGCCGGCAACAGTGCGGCCGTATTCCCGATGCAGCGCCTCGGCGTCAACGTCTGGCCGCTCAATACCGTCCAGCTGTCGAATCACATGCAGTACGGCCACTGGGCCGGTAGCGCGATCGATGCCGCGAAGATGGAGCAGCTCGTCGACGGGATCGCCGCGATCGGCGCGCTCAAGCGCTGCGACGCCGTGCTGTCCGGCTTCCTCGGGTCGCCGCCGCAGGCGCGCGCGGCAGTCGAGATCGTGCGCACGGTGAAGGCGATGAATCCCGGCGCGTGGTACTTCTGCGATCCGGCGATGGGCCAGACGGGCGGTATCCGGCCGGAGCCCGGCGTCGAGGAATTCATCGTCCAGGAGATGCCCGCGCTCGCGGACGGCATGTCGCCGAACCACACCGAACTGCAGAAACTCGTCGGGCGGCGCATCGAAACCGTCGCCGAAGCCGTCGACGCGTGCCGCGCGCTGATCCGCCGCGGCCCGCAGATCATCCTCGTCAAGCACCTGCACGACCGCAACAGCCCGGCCGACCGCTTCAACATGCTCGCCGTCACCGAAACCGAAGCGTGGATCGGCCAGCGCCCGCTGTATGCGTTTCCGCGCCATCCGGTCGGCGTCGGCGACCTGACCAGCGCGGTCTTCGTCGCGCGCCGGCTGCGCGGCGACTCCGTGCGCGCCGCGTTCGAGCACACGCTCGCGGCCGTGCACGCGGTCGTGAAGGCCACCTACGATGCGCGCCGCTACGAGCTCGAACTCGTCGCCGCGCAGGACGAGATCGCACGCCCGAGCGAATGGTTCGGCGCGTGGGTGACGGACGCCTGACGCGCCCGCACCGCCCCCCGCTTCACCGGCGCGCATGCGCGCCGCCCTGCTTTCCTGCTTTCCTGCTTTCCTGCTTTCCTGCTTTCCATGCTGCGTCATGACCACCGGCGATACGCGTTCCGATGCCGGTCCGATTCACGTGCAAACGTTTCCGGACTTCACATGAATGACACCGATTCCTCGCTATGCTCGCGACGGCACGAACTGGCGCAGCCGCATCCTGCGACCCGGGCGCGCCCTTCCCGTAGGTCCTGCCAATCGGCTCCCCCCTTTATCACACGATAACGACCATGACCCGATCGAACCGTCGTGACTTCCTGCGCGTCGCCGCCGGCACCGCCGGCGCCGCCGCGCTGAACCTCTTTCCGCCCGTGATCCGCGATGCGCTTGCGATTCCCGCGAACCGCCGCACCGGCACGATCCGCGACATCGAACACATCGTGATCCTGATGCAGGAGAACCGCTCGTTCGACCATTACTTCGGCACGATGCGCGGTGTCCGCGGCTTCGGCGACCCGCGCGCGCTGCGTCTCGCGAACGGCAAGTCGGTGTTCCACCAGCCGGTCGGCCCGGCCGAGCTGCTGCCGTTCCACCCGGGTGCGGACAAGCTCGGCCTGCAGTTCCTGCAGGACCTGCCGCACGGCTGGCAGGACATGCACGCCGCGTGGAACAAGGGCCGCTACGACCAGTGGGTGCCGAACAAGGGCACCACGACGATGGCGTACCTGAAGCGCGACGACATCCCGTTCCACTACCAGCTCGCCGACGCGTTCACGATCTGCGACGCGTACCACTGCGCGATCCCGAGCTCGACCGACCCGAACCGCTATTACATGTGGACGGGCTACGTCGGCAACGACGGCACGGGCGGCGGCCCGGTGCTCGGCAACGAGGAAAAGGGCTACGGCTGGACCACCTATCCGGAAGTGCTCGAACAGGCCGGCGTGTCGTGGAAGATCTACCAGGATGTCGGCACGGGGCTCGACGCAAACGGCTCGTGGGGCTGGACGCAAAACCCGTACATCGGCAACTACGGCGACAACGCGCTGCTCTACTTCAACCAGTACCGCACCGCGCTGCCCGGCACGCCGCTGTACGACAAGGCGCGCACCGGCACCAACATCAGCGCGGGCGGCACGCTGTTCGACGTGCTGCAGCAGGACGTGAAGAACGGCACGCTGCCGCAGGTGTCGTGGATCTGCGCGCCGGAAGCGTATTCCGAGCACCCGAACTGGCCCGCGAACTACGGCGCGTGGTACATCGAGCAGGTGCTGCAGGCACTCGTGTCGAATCCCGACGTGTGGAGCAAGACCGCGCTGTTCATCACGTACGACGAGAACGACGGCTTCTTCGACCACGTGCCGCCGCCGTTCGCGCCTCAGTCGCGCGACAACGGGCTGTCGACGGTCGCGACGACCAACGAGGTGTTCGCCGGCGACGCGTCGCACATGGCCGGCCCGTACGGGCTCGGGCCGCGCGTGCCGATGCTCGTGGTGTCGCCGTGGACGAAGGGCGGCTGGGTCTGCTCGCAGACCTTCGATCACACGTCGCTGCTGCAATTCATCGAGGCGCGGTTCGGCGCGCAGTATCCGGTCACGGCGGCGAACGTGTCGCCGTGGCGCCGCACGGTGTGCGGCAACCTGACGTCCGCGTTCGACTTCTCGACACCCGACGCAAGCTGGCCGCAGCTCCCGGACACGACCGGCTACGCGCCGCCCGACCGCAATCGTCACCCCGACTACATCCCGGTGCCGCCGGTCGTCCAGCATCTGCCGAAGCAGGAGCACGGCCTGCGTCCGGCGCGCGCGCTGCCGTACGAACTGTTCGTGCACGGGCGGATCGACAACGCGAGCGGCCAGTTCCGGCTGACCTTCGCGAACACCGGCACCGCGGGCGCGGCGTTCCAGGTCCAGGCGCGCAACCGCGTCGACGGCCCGTGGACCTACACGGTCGACGCCGGCAAGCGGCTCACCGACACGTGGAGCCCCGCGCCGTCGCTCGGCCTGTACGACCTCGACGTGTACGGCCCGAACGGCTTCTACTGCCACTTCCGCAGCCCTGCCGCGTCGGCGGTCGGCCCCGCGAGCGTCAACCCCGAGGTGATCTACGGCTACGACGTCGCGAACGGCAACATCACGCTGCGCCTGATGAACCGCGGCCACCGCACGGTACGGCTCACGGTGACGAACGCGTACGGCCACGGCCACGCGCGCGAGTTCGATCTCAAGCCCGGTACGCACGTCGACGACTACTGGGACCTGCGCGGCAGCCACGGCTGGTACGACCTGACCGTCAGCGACGGCAAGCCGCTCGGCTTCCAGCGTCGCTTTGCCGGCCACGTCGAGACGGGCCGCCCGAGCGCCAGCGATCCGCTGATCCGCACGACCGCGTCGCACGACGACGCGCAAGCCACATCGGACGCCCTGTCCGACTGACGGCGCCCCACGCGCGGCGCGGCCCCGGCGGGCCGCGCCGCCGCTTCGCCCCGCACCGCTCTCCCTCCTCCGTGCCCGTTCCGCTCGCGACGGGAAACTCCCGATACCGGCTGCCACCGCACACGCGGAAGCTATGCGCAAATCCTCACCGAATGCGCGGCAAATTGCCAAGACCCGTGCATATCGGCGACCTATATATCGAGGCGATCGGGGCTCTTCGCGGAGCCTGACGGGAGATTCTTCCGAGGATCACGATGCCGACCTCCCCGCCCGATTCCGAGAAGCGGTCGAACCGCCCGCCCGTCGCACGCGCCCGGCCCGCCCGAACGTGTGCGGTACCCACTCGCAGGTGTCGAACAAGAGGAACAACATGAAATTCCGTCATTCCCTGCTGTCAGTGTCGATTGCATCCGCGCTTGCCCTCCTCTCGCAACAGGCCGCCCGGGCTGCCGACGCAACCGACGTGAAGGTCGGCTTCGCCGCGCCGCTCACGGGCGTGAATGCCGGCTACGGCAAGGATCTGCAGAACGGCGTGCAGCTCGCGCTCGACGACGCCGTCGCACAGAAGGTGCAGATCGCCGGCAAGCCTGCGCATTTCGATCTCGTCGTGCAGGACGACCAGGCCGACCCGCGCATCGGCGTGCAGGCCGCGCAGGCGCTCGTCGACCAGAACGTGTCGGTCGTGGTCGGCCACTTCAACTCGGGGACGACGATTCCGGCATCGGTCGTCTACGACAAGTCCGGCATCCCGGTGATCGATCCGGCCGCGACCAACCCGACGCTCACGTCGCGCGGGCTCGCGAACATGTTCATGGTGATCGCGACCGACGGCCAGAACGCCGGCAACGCGGGCAAGTACGCGGTCGACGTGACGAAGGCGAAGCGCATCGCGATCATCGACGACCGCACTGCGTTCGGCCAGGGCGAGGCCGACGAGTTCGAGAAGGCCGTGAAGGCCGCCGGCGGCACGATCATCGGCCGCGAGTTCACCAGCAACCAGGCGGTCGACTTTCGCGCGCAGATCACGAGCCTGAAGGGCAAGAACCCCGACCTGATCTTCTTCGGCGGCCTCGATTCGCTCGCCGCGAACTTCATCAAGCAGATGCGCCAGCTCGGGCTGAACGCGCAGTTCGTCGGCGGCGGCGGCGTGAAGGACAACGAGTTCATCAAGATCGCGGGCCCGGCCGCCGAAGGCGCGATGGCGTGGGAATACGGCCGGCCGCTCGACGAGTTGCCGCAAGGGAAGGATTTCGAACAGCGCTTCAAGAAGCGCTACGGTGTCGACGTGCTGTCGTACGCGCAGTTCGGCTACGACGCGGCCTGGGCGGCGATCAAGGCGATGCAGGCGGCCGGCTCGACCGACCCGAAGGTCTATCGCCCGGCGCTCAAGAAGATCGACTTCGAAGGCGTCACCGGCCGCATCTCGTTCGCGAACGACGGCTCGCTGAAGAGCGGGATGTCGACGCTGTACCAGGTGAAGAGCGGCGCGTGGAAGACGATCGTGACGAAGGGAGGCTGATCGGCGGTGTCGGCGGCCGGCGGCGGAAACGCCGCCCGGCCCCGGGGATCGACGCAGTCACCTCGATCTCGTATGACGACTGATGTTGACGCGCTTCGATCGGGCCGGCGGCAACGCGGGCCGCGCTGCCCGGTTCATCAACTGGCCTGCGTGTCGCGCTCGGCCTCGGCCGCCTCGTGCGCGCGGCGCAGCCGTTCGCGGCTGTTGGTGAGGTGCGTGCGCATCGCGGCGCGGGCGGCCTCCGGGTCGTGGCGCGCGATCGCCTCGTAGATATCCTCGTGCTCGTGGTTCAGCCGGCCGACGTAGCGCTCGAGGTCGTCGCCGGCAAAGCGCGCCGAATTCACGCGCGTGCGCGGGATGATCGACGTGCCGAGTTGCGTCATGATGTCGACGAAATAGCGGTTGCCGGTGGACTGCGCGATCTGCAGGTGGAACTGGTAGTCGAGCTGCGCCGTGTCGCGCCCGCCGCCCGCCCCCGTCGCGATCGCGTCGAGCGCGCGCCGCAGCGCGGCGAGGTCGGTATCGTTCGCGCGCTGCGCGGCGAGGCTCGCGCACTCGCTCTCGAGGCTGATGCGCAGTTCGAGCACCGCGAGCACGTCGCGCAGCGTCGTGATCGTCGCGGGATCGATGCCGAGCGTCTGGCGGCGCGACGGCTCCAGCACGAAGCTGCCGATGCCGTGGCGCGTCTCGACGAGGCCGCTCGCCTGCATCCGCGAGATCGCCTCGCGCACGACCGTGCGGCTCACGCCTTGCGCCGCCATGACTTCGGTTTCGGTCGGCAGCTTGTCGCCGGGACGCAGCGTGCCGTTTTCGATCTGCGCGGTCAGCGCGTCGACGACATCTTGTGCGAGGCTGCGTGCGCGACGGCGCGGCGCTGCGGGAAACGTAGGCACGGACATGAGGCCGGTTCCTTTTTGAATGATCGTAATGTGAGCCGAGGGTTTACGCGGGGTTTGAGCGAAAGCCGATGATTCATTATACTGCGTCACAAGTCATCCGACGACTGATGATAAATGCACGGATCTCCTGTCGACGCAAGCCGGCGTTCCGGCGCCTGCCTGGTCCCATGCGTTACGATCAGCCAGCGTTCGCGTTCTGCGCTCCGCTGGTCCGGTTGCCGCTCCCACCCCGTTCCGGGTTGCTGTCGACATGCAGGCCTTGCGCGCCGCGCACGTCGGTTGTCGAATGATCGCACCTCCCGCCGCGCGCGGCAAAGCTTTTGCCGCACGGCATTGCCCACTCTTTTGCCATCGCCGCCCATGAACGCCGTCACAGCCTCGCCTTCCCACGACACGCCGCGCATCGTCGACCTGCAAGCGATTCCGGTCGCCGGCCACGACAGCATGCTGCTCAACCTGAGCGGCGCTCACGGCCCGTTCTTCACCCGCAACCTCGTGATCCTGAAGGACAGCGCGGGCCGGACCGGCGTCGGCGAAGTGCCGGGCGGCGAAAGCATCCGCCGCACGCTCGACGATGCGCGCGCGCTCGTCGTCGGCCAGCCGGTCGGCAATTACCACGCGGTGCTCAACGAAGTGCGGCGCACCTTCGCCGATCGCGACGCAAGCGGCCGCGGGCTGCAGACCTTCGACCTGCGCACGACGATCCACGCGGTTACCGCGCTCGAAGCCGCGCTGCTCGACCTGCTCGGGCAGCATCTCGGCGTGCCGGTCGCCGCGCTGCTCGGCGAGGGCCAGCAGCGCGAGCGCGTCGAAATGCTCGGCTACCTGTTCTACGTCGGCGATCGCACGAAGACCGCGCTGCCCTATCGCGACGGCAGCGGCGCGACCGACGACTGGACGCGCGTGCGTGACGAAGCCGCGCTGACGCCCGAGGCCGTCGTGCGACTCGCCGAGGCCGCGCATGCGCGCTACGGCTTCAACGACTTCAAGCTGAAAGGCGGCGTGTTCGAAGGCGCCAGCGAGATCGAGGCCGTGACGGCGCTCGCCGAGCGCTTCCCCGACGCGCGCGTGACACTCGACCCGAACGGCGCGTGGTCGCTCGCCGAGGCCGTGCGGCTGTGCCGCGACCAGCATCACGTGCTCGCTTATGCGGAAGATCCGTGCGGCGCGGAGAACGGTTACTCGGGCCGCGAGGTGATGGCCGAATTCCGCCGCGCGACGGGGCTGCCGACGGCGACCAACATGATTGCGACCGACTGGCGGCAGATGGGCCACGCGGTGCAGCTTCAGTCCGTCGACATCCCGCTCGCCGATCCGCACTTCTGGACGATGCAGGGTTCGGTGCGCGTCGCGCAGATGTGCCGCGACTGGGGCCTCACGTGGGGCTCGCATTCGAACAACCACTTCGACGTGTCGCTCGCGATGTTCACGCATGTCGCGGCCGCCGCGCCGGGCCAGGTCACCGCGATCGACACGCACTGGATCTGGCAGGACGGCGAGCGGCTGACGCGCGAGCCGCTGAAGATCGAGAACGGGCTGGTGGAAGTGCCGAAGCGGCCGGGGCTCGGCATCGACATCGACATGGATGCGGTCGCGCTCGCGCACGAGCTGTACAAGCAGCACGGGCTCGGCGCGCGCGACGACGCGGCGGCCATGCAGTATCTGATCCCGGGGTGGACGTTCGACAACAAGCGCCCCTGCCTCGTGCGCTGAGCACGGGAAGGACCGGGCGGCGGGATCGCCCGGTCGGGACGGACGCGGAAGGAATGACGCAGCGCGCGGCCGGCTCGGCTGGTGCCGGGCTGGAGATGTTGCGTCGGTGGAGCGGGATCCGGATGGTTGCGGCGATAGCGCACCTGCGCGGCCAGGGCCTGGCCGGCCGCACCTATCCGGCCAGACCTAGCCGGCCGCCCCAATCCCCCGCGCCATCCCCGATGCGGCGAACACGATGACGACCAGCAGCACGGCCTGCCAATGGCCGATCCGCACATAGGTGCGCGCCCGGCCGATATCGGGCATCTGCTGCTGCCGCGCGGCGACACGCCAGCGGATCAGCCCGAGCATCGGCACGACCTCGAGCAGCAGGATCAGTACGAGCGCGGTCATCTTCAGATGAAAGAGCGGTTCGTGCAGGTAGTACGCGGAACCTTTCTCGAACCCGCCGAATGCGCGCATCAGCCCTGTTACGATCAGCACGAGCGCCGACAGCCCCCAGGCCGCATCGGCCTTGAATACGCCGGGCAAGTCGGCAGCCTGCGTCGACGCGACGAGCCGGCGCAACGCGCGGTTGCGTCCCGCGATCGCGGCAAACGCGACAGCGAACGCACTCAGGTGAACGGCAGCCAGCAACCAACGGACGATCATCGCGCCTCCTTGTCGCCCGCGCCCCGTGCGCAGGCCCTGTCAGACGATCTGCTTGAGCGCCGCGTCGAGCGCGAGCACCGCGACGCGGTCGCCGTCGGTCGCGAGCGGCGCGCGCATCACGGTCTGCCGGTTATGGCCGACGGCCGCCGGCGAATCCCACAGCAGCTCCACCTTCGGCCGCTGGAACAGGCCGCCGCGACGCGGCGGCACGGCAGCAGGCTGCACGTCCGGCGCGCCCTGCTCGCCCTGCTCGCCCTGCTCGCCCGCGGCGGGCGCCGCCCGGCCGGGCCAGCGCACCGACAGCTCGCGCGCGTCGTACTGGCCGACCTTGCGGCTTTCCATCCAGACGATCACGGTGCGCGTCAGCACGTCGAGCGAAATCGCATAACGGCCGACCGCGAAGCGGCGTGCCGCCACGTTGGTGCGCCACAGCGGCCGCGGGCGGCAGATCCAGACGATCGCCGCATAGAGCGCCGGCGCAGCGACGAGCCAGCCATTGGTCGCCGTCACCGCATGCAGCGCACCGCGCCAGCCGGCCGCCCATGCGAACGCGCCGATCGACCAGACGGCAAACAGGAAACCGATCAGCGCGAAGACGCGCAGCGCCTGACGCAGCCACTGCGGCAGCGGATGGAACGGCCGCTCGGCGCGCGCGACTGCGCCCGGCAGCGCGAGCAGCAGGAAGATCAGCACGAGGTAGATGAATGCCCACGGCGACGACACCATCGCCGACAGCGATGAGCGATAGCCCATCTGGGACATCGAGAACAGCCAGCGCGCGAGCAGCACGAGACCGATCGCGCGCAACGCGAAGATCACACCGGCGCCGGGGGCCGGCGCTGCGCGCGTGGTTTTCGTTCTCGCCAAGACTGCTCTCCTCTGGATGATCGTGGGGGCCGGATTTCGCGGCACGGCCATTATAGGGACATTACCGTCTGGACAGACGGCAGGATGGCGTGCCGGATCGCTTCAGCGGTCGTTCGCGGCGTCGGGCGCGGCGAGAATACAACAGATCCGCGCCGCAGATGTGACAACGCCCCGCCGGGAACCCGGACGGGGCGTCGATGACGGCCGCCCGCCGCAGCGCGGCGGCGGCCGGCGAATCAGCCGGCGTTGACTTCGCGGAGCACCGTGCGGCGCTTCTGGCGCAGCAGTTCCTCATAGCCCTTCACGTAGTTCTGCGCCATCACCTTCGACGAGAAACGTGCTTCGAACGCGGCGCGGACCTTCTCGCGCGGCAGCGTATCGAGGCGCTTGAGCGCCGCGACGGCCGACAGTTCGTCTTCGACGACGAAGCCCGACACGCCGTTGTCGATCACTTCCGGCACCGAGCCGCGCTTGAACGCGATCACCGGCGTGCCGCAGGCCATCGCCTCGATCATCACCAGGCCGAAGGGCTCCGGCCAGTCGATCGGGAACAGCAGCGCGTGCGCGTTGCCGAGGAATTCGGTCTTTTCGGACTCGCTGATTTCGCCGATGTACTCGACGTGCGGCAGCGCGAACAGCGGCTTGATCTTTTCTTCGTAGTACGCGCGGTCGGCCTTGTCGAGCTTCGCGGCGATCTTGATCGGCAGGCCGGCCTGCTCGGCGATGCGGATCGCCGTGTCGACGCGCTTCTCCGGCGAGATGCGGCCGAGGAACGCGAGATAGCTCGGCTTCACGTTCGGGATCGGCGTCAGCAGGTTTTCCGGCAGGCCGTGGTAGACGGTCGACAACCAGTTCGCCTGCTGCAGCGGGATGCGCTGGTTGTCGGAGATCGACACGACCGGCACGTCGCTGAACGCGTTGAAGATCGGCTGCAGTTCCGGCAGGTCGAGACGGCCGTGCATCGTCGTCAGGTGCGGGACCGGCTGGCGCGAGAACAGCGAGAACGGGTAATAGTCGATGTGGCAGTGCAGGACATCGAACTCTTCCGCGCGGCGGCGCACCTGCTCGAGCAGCAGCATGTGCGGTGCCATCACGTCGCGGATCGTCGGGTCGAGGCGCAGCGCCTGCGGCCAGCAGGCTTCGAGCTTCGCGGAGGTTTGCGAATCGCCGCTCGCGAAGAGCGTGACGTCATGCCCCATCTCGACAAGTGCTTCGGTGAGGTAGGACACCACTCGCTCGGTACCACCGTACAGCTTCGGGGGGACCGCTTCGTGCAACGGAGCGATTTGGGCGATTCGCATGCGTAACTCCTAAAAAATCGGCTAAAAACCAGGTATGGGTCGGCAACCTGCGGGCGGTCCGGGCTGGATGCATGTCGTCCGAACATCGGACGAATCAGCCTGCCGGGGGCGTCGAACCCGCGCTGCTCAAGGAGCGTCGGCGACGCGACAGGCATAGAACGTTTGAAACGAAGACCCGTTGACAGGGGTTCGTAAAAAACCTGGAATCGAACCCGGAGCCGATTATCTAGGGTTAATCCCGATACGGCGCACAACATTTCAAACACTTTACTTTGTTACAAAGGCGCAACACTTTGCAACCCGCGGACTCGGGTGTCCGTTCTAGAGTGGAAGGCCCTTTTGGCGATCCTTGTCACCCGTGACTGCCGGCAGCGTGATTCCGGCACATGAAGCGGGACGGGATGCCGGATTTTATCTCAAAATCGATCGCGAGCCCCTGCACAAGGCAAGATTCGCGCAGCGCGACGCACGGCCTTGTTTACAATGCCGGATTATTCAGTCCGGGCGAACGTCGGCATGCGAACCCGCCGCAACGCTCAATCACCGAATCACCGCACGCATATTTTGGAATCTCTCACCCCTGCCCAGCGCAACGCCCACAACGCGAAGCTGTCGAGCTACGCGCACCGGCCGATCGCGTTCCTGTTCCGCTACATCCGCCTGCACCCCGTCGCCCACCTCATCGTGCTGTGCAGCGTGCTGGCCGCCGTCGGCTGCGCACTCGGCTCGCAATACGCGATCAAGCACCTGATCGACGTGCTGGCAACCGGGCGCCATCATCCGGGCCCGCTGTGGAGCGCGTTCGCGCTGCTCGTCGGGCTGATCGCGGCCGACAACCTGCTGTGGCGCGTCGGCGGCTGGGTCGCCGCGCACACGTTCGTCGCGGTCACCGGCGACCTGCGGCGCGACCTGTTCCAGTACCTGATCGGCCATTCGCCGACCTACTACTCGGAAAAGCAGCCCGGCACGCTCGCGAGCCGCATCACCGCCACGTCGAACGCGGTCTACACGTCCGAGAACACGATGGCGTGGAACGTGCTTCCACCGTGCATCGCGGTGATGGGCGCGATCCTGATGATCATCGTCGTCAATCCGTTGATGGCCGCCGGCCTGCTCGGCTGCTCGGCCGTGCTGTCCGTCATCCTGTTCAAGCTCGCCGGGCGCGGCTCGGCCCGCCACCATGCGTTCGCCGCAAAGGCCGCGGCGGTCGACGGCGAACTCGTCGACGTGATCGGCAACATGGGCCTCGTGCGTGCGTTCGGGATGACGCTGCGCGAACAGAAGCGCTTCGGCGCGACGGTCAAGGCCGAGATGGACGCGCGCCAGCAGAGCCTGCTCTATCTCGAGAAGCTGCGCCTGCTGCACGCGGTGATCACCGCGATGCTGTCCGCCGGCTTGCTCGGCTGGGCACTGTGGCTGTGGGACCAGGGCCGCGCGACGTCGGGCGACATCGTGCTCGTCAGCTCGCTCGGCTTCACGATCCTGCACGGCACGCGCGATCTCGCGGTCGCGCTCGTCGATGTCACGCAGCACATCGCGCGCCTGTCCGAAGCCGTGAAGACGCTGCTCGAGCCGCACGGGATGCAGGACCACTCCGACGCGCAACCGCTGTCGGCCAAGGGCGGCCGCGTCGACTTCGAGCGCGTGACCTTCGCGTATCCGCACCGCCGCGCGATCCTCGACCACTTCGACCTCCATATCGAACCGGGTCAGCGCGTCGGCCTGATCGGCAAGTCGGGCGCCGGCAAGTCGACCGTGCTCGCACTGCTGCAGCGCTTCTACGATACGCAGGACGGCATCGTGAAGGTCGACGGCCAGGACGTGAAGACGATCACGCAGGACAGCCTGCGCCACGCGATCGCGCTAGTGCCGCAGGACATCTCGCTGCTGCACCGGACGATCTACGACAACATCGCGTACGGCCGCCCCGATGCGACCCGCGACCAGGTGCTCGCCGCCGCGCGCGACGCGCGCTGCGCGGAGTTCATCGAGGCAATGCCGGAAGGCTATGACACGATCGTCGGCGACCGCGGCGTCAAGCTGTCCGGCGGCCAGCGCCAGCGCATCGCGATCGCACGCGCGATCCTGAAGGATGCGCCGATCCTGTTGCTCGACGAAGCGACGTCGGCGCTCGACAGCGCGTCCGAGGAAGCGATCCAGAGCGCGCTCGACCGCCTGATGGTCGGCCGCACGGTGATCGCGATCGCCCACCGCCTGTCGACGCTGCGCAACTTCGACCGGATCATCGTGATGAGCAACGGCAAGGTGATCGACGACGGCAGCCCCGACGTACTGCGCAACCGCCCTGGCCTGTATCGCGACCTGCTCGCGAAGCAGCACGGCCGCCATCACGCGGCACCCGACGGCAACACGCCGACCGGCGAACGCGTGGCCTGACGCGTCCGCGCGCAGCCGATAAAAAGCCGCCGTGCTTCACGCACCGCGGCTTTTTTCATTGCATCGGGAACGGCCTGTCGGCATGGTGCGAAACGCGCCACGCGATGCGCCGGACCTGCCGGCTAGCCGTGCTGCAGATCGCGCAGGAAGTTGTCGCGCCACACGGATACATTGTTCTCGCGAAGCTGCGCGATCATGTCCGTATAACGCGCGCGCCGTTCGGCGAGCGGCATCGTCAGCGCTTGCGACAGCGCATCGGCCATCCCGTCGATATCGATCGGATTGACGATCAGCGCGCCTGTCAGCTCGCGCGCGGCGCCCGCGAAGCGCGACAGCACGAGCACGCCCGGATCGTCCGGATTCTGCGCGGACACGTACTCCTTCGCGACGAGGTTCATCCCGTCGCGCAGCGGCGTCACGAAGCCCACGCGTGCGAGCCGGTACAGCGCGGCCAGCACCTGGCGGTCGTACTGGCGATGAATGTAGAGGATCGGCGCCCAGTCGAGCTCCGCGTAGCGCCCGTTGATGCGCCCCGACTCCGCTTCGAGCTGCAGGCGGATGTCCTGGTACGCGCGCAGGTCCGCGCGCGTCGACGGCGCGATCTGCAGGAACGACACACGATTGCGGATCGACGCCTGGTGCTCGAGCAGTTTCTCGAACGCGCGGAACCGCTCGACGAGCCCCTTCGAATAATCGAGCCGGTCGACGCTCATGATCAGTTGCCGCCCGCGCAGCGACGTCGCGAGCGTGCGTACGGCCTTGCCGTGCTCGCCCGCCTGCGCGAGCGATGCGATCTCGTCCGGATACACGCCGATCGGATAGGCGGCCGCGCGCAGCGTCTGGCCGAACGCGCGCACGCGGACCGTGTAGCCGTCGCGCTCGATCTCGCCGCCCGCCTCGAATTCGACGTAGTCGCAGAACGCGCGCAGGTCAGGCTCGGTCTGGAAACCGAGCAGGTCGAACGCACACAGCGACTCGACGAGTTCGCGGTGCGGCGGCACGTTGACGAGCACCTGCGCGGCCGGAAACGGAATGTGCAGGAAGAAGCCGATGCGGTTCTTCACGCCAGCCTCGCGCAGCGCACGCGCGAACGGGATCAGGTGATAGTCGTGCACCCAGATCACGTCGTCGTCCTGCAGCAGCGGCACGAGCTGCTGCGCAAGCCAGACGTTGACGCGGCGGTAGCCGTCGAATTCGTGGCGGTCGTACTGGATCAGGTCCGCGCGGTAATGGAACGCGGGCCACAGCGTCGCGTTCGAGAAACCGCGGTAGTACTGGTCGTAATCGCGGCGCGACAGGCCGACGGTCGCGAACGTCACCGGCCCGCGCTCCTCGACGCGGATCTGCGGCGCGCCGGATGCGACGACCTCGCCGCTCCAGCCGAACCACATCCCGCCCGTCTCCTTCAGCGCATCGTAGACGCCGATCGCGAGGCCGCCCGCCGCCGGTTCGCCTTCCGAAATCGGTGCGACGCGGTTTGAAACGATGATGAGACGGCTCATGCGTGCGGCTGCCCCGCGCCAAGCCAGCGCGCGATCTGCTCGTGCAGCGCGTCGACCGAGTCGAGCCGCATGCGGGCAGACGTCTCGCCCGCACCGACCTTGATCGACAGGCCGCCACGCGCATTGACCACCGCGAAGCCCTTCTCGTCCGTCAGGTCGTCGCCCGCGAACAGCGGCACGCGGCCCGCGAACGGCGGCTCGTTGAGGAACGCGGCCAGCGCGCGCCCCTTGTCGACACTCTTCGGCTTGATCTCGAACACCATCTTGCCGGGCTGCAGCACATACGCATCGGCATAGTCGGCGACGAGCCGCTCGGTCGCTTCGCGCGCCGCCACTTCGCGCTCGGGCGCATTGCGAAAATGCAGCGCGACGGCCGCGCCCTTGATTTCGAGCAGCATGCCCGGATGGCGATCGACGACGGCCGCGAGCTCGCGCTCGATGCGCAGCAGACGTTCGTCGTTGAAGCCGATACGCTGCGTGTCGCCGTTCGCATCGCGGCGCTCCGCGCCGTGCAGGCCGGCAATCGGCAGGCCGGGCATCTTCAGGAACGTGTCGAGGTTGTCGATTCCGCGCCCGGACACGATCGCGACCGCGCCGTGCGAGCGGCGGCGCAGCTCGTCGAGCAGCGTCAACAGCGACGGCGGAACGTGAATGCTGTCGGGCGTCGGCGCCAGTTCGACGAGCGTGCCGTCGAAGTCGAAGAAGAACGCGGTATCGGTCAGGGACAGGGAAGCCGGAACGGATTGCATCGATTCGATAGTCTGAGGGGCGGCCGGCAATGGCCGGGCCGCCGCTGCGCGCATGGAATTGTGCGCATCTTACCGCGCCTGCGCATCGAGTTGGGCGAAACCGGCGCATCGCAAGCAGCGCGCCGCCGGCCGCGTCAACTGCGACATATTGCCCCGCTCGCCCGTGCCGTACGGGTTTCGAAAGGACGCGGGCGCGCGAATTGCGCTACAGTCGCAACCGCCTGCCGCGCGACGCATGGCGCCGCGCCGGCCGGTCCCCCTTCCGTCCGATCGAGCCCCAGGATGTCGTTTGCCCGTCCCGCGCCGCACCGGCGCTTCTCACGCTTCATCCGCACGGCCGCGGCACTCGCCGCCGCCGTGGCGCTCGCCGCGTGCACGCACGACGAGCCGCGCTGGAACCTGACCAACGTCACCGGCCACCTGCCCGACCTGTCGTTCACGCTGACGGGCGGTGACGGCCATCCCGTCGACGCCGATGCGTTTCACGGCCAGGTCGCGCTCGTCTACTTCGGCTATACGCACTGCCCCGATGTCTGCCCCGAAACGATGGCGCGGCTGATGGAAGTGCTCGCGAAACTCGGCCCGCAGGCGAACGACGTGCGCATCCTGTTCGTCTCGGTCGATCCCGCGCGCGACACGCCGCAGGCAATGCAGTCGTATGTCGCCGCGTTCGACGCCGCGCATGCGCGCGGCCTGACCGGCACCGATCGCCAGATCGAATCGCTCGCGAAACGCTATCGCGTCGCGTACCAGATGGAAAAACGCGATCCGTCCGGCGGCTACGAAGTCACGCACAGCTCGGCCGTCTACATCTTCGACGCGACCGGCCGTGCGCGCCTGCTCGCGACCGACCGCGACTCGCCCGACGCCATCGCCGCCGACGTGCGCCGGATCATCGACACCGCCTCCACTACCTGAATGCATTCCAACATGAAGACGAAGACGACACTCAAGGCGTTCGCCCTCCTCGCCGCGCTGTGCGCCGGCGCCCAAGCCTATGCCGCCGGCGCGATCACCGCGCAGAACGCGTGGGTGCGCTGGCTGCCGAACAAGCTGCCCGCCGGCGGCTACGTGACGCTCGTGAACACGGGCGACAAGCCGGTCGATCTCGTCGACGTCGACAGCCCCGACTACGGGATGACGATGCTGCACCAGACCGTCTCGAACGGCTCGACGCAGAAGATGGAAATGGTCGACAAGCTGACGATCCCCGCGCGCGGCAAGGTCGACATCGCGCCGGGCGGCTACCACTTCATGCTCGAGGAGCCGAAGCACGCGATCAAGCCCGGTGACACCGTGCACCTGCGCCTGAAATTCTCCGACGGCGAAACGGTCGACGCGCCGTTCGCGGTGAAGTCGCCGGCCCAGGCAAAGTAATGCGCGCGCGATGAACCTCCTGTACTGGCTCGATCCGTGGGAACCGTCGCCAACCGTCGTCATCGCGGTGCTGACGGCCGCCGTGCTGTTCGCGCGCGGCGTGAAGAAGGCGAAGGTGTCGCCGCTGCGGCAGTTCTCGTTCTGGTTCGGGCTGACGGCGCTCTACATCGCGCTGCATACGCGGCTCGATTATTTCTTCGAGCACGAATTCTTCCTGCACCGCGCGCAGCATCTCGTGCTGCACCATCTCGGGCCGTTCTTCATCGCACTGTCCTATCCGGGCGCGGCGATTCGGGCAGGTATTCCGTTCAGTTGGCGGCAGCGCTTCGTGCGTCCCGCGCTCGCGTGGGCGCCCGTGCGCGCGACGCTCGACGTGGTGTTCCATCCCGTCGTCGCGGTCGTGCTGTTCGTCGGGCTGATCTATTTCTGGCTGCTGTCGCCGATCCACTTCATCGCGATGCTCGACTGGCGTCTCTATCGCGTGATGAACTGGAGCATGGTGATCGACGGGCTGCTGTTCTGGTGGCTCGTCGTCGATCCGCGTCCCGCGCCGCCCGCGCGGCTGTCGCCGGGCCGCCGGATCCTGATCGTCGTCGCGGCGATCCCGCCGCAGATCGCGCTCGGTGCACTGATCTTCTTCACGCCGCACGAGCTGTATCCGATCTACTCGATCTGCGGCCGCGCGTTCACGTGGCTGAGCCCGCTGCGCGACCAGCAGATCGGTGGCCTGCTGCTGTGGATTCCCGGCTCGATGATGAGCGTGATCGGCGCGCTGATCGCGCTGCGGCACTGGCTGCGACTGTCCGCGCGCGGGCGCCTGATCGGCGAACGGGCCGCCCCGCGCACGGACCAGCCGTCGGTGGCGCGCGCCTCGCACTGACCGCCGCGCGGCGCGTGGCGCATCACGCGCGCGCGCTGCTCATCCACACGTGCGGGATGCCGTCCTCGTCGTGCACGTCCGAACTCGGCGTAAAGCCGAATGCCCCGTAAAAACGCTGCAAGTGGGCCTGCGCATGCAGGCTCACGGGCACATCCGGCCACTGCGCGCGGATATGCTCGAGCGCGCGCGACAGCAGCCCGTTGCCGAGGCCCGCGCCGCGAAACGCGGCGGTCGTCAGCACGCGGCCGATCCGCACGTCGGTATTCTGCGCATCGGGCAACAGCACGCGCAGATAGCCGGCCAGGCGGCCGGCCGGATCGTACGCGGCCAGATGCCATGCGGCCTGGTCCGCGTCGTCGATGTCGCGATACACACAGTTTTGCTCGACCACGAACACCGCGCTGCGCGCTTCGAGGATCGAATAGATTTCGCGCGCCGTCAGCGCGTCGAAGGATTTCCAGCGCCAGTCGAGATCGGCGGCGCTCGGGGAAGCAGCGGGTGCGGATGCGTTCATCTGGGGTCCTGATTCGAGCGCGCCGGCCGGCGCGCGGCAACCGTCGATTATGCCTCGAAGCGCATACGGCGCGCGACCATTCGCCCGCGCGCGAAAAAAGGCCCCGCATGGCGCGGGGCCTGTCCGTCATGCCGGCATCTGGCCGAACCGGCCGCTGTTGAAGTCGTCGATAGCTGTACGGATCTCCGCTTGCGAGTTCATCACGAACGGCCCGTAACCGACGACGGGCTCGTCGATCGGCTCGCCGCTCAGGATCAGCAGCTTCGCATCGCCGTTCGCTTCGATCTCGACGTCGCGGCCGTCACGCCCCAGTTGCACGAACTGCGCTTCGCGGGCGACCGTCTCGCCGTTCACCTGCACCGTGCCGCTCAGCACGACCACCGCGAGCGTGCGCCCTTCGGCGACCGGAAACCGCGCATGGCCACCTGCCACGAGCCGCACGTCCCACACGTCGATCGGCGTGTGCGTGCGGGCCGGGCCGCGCCGCCCGTCGAGTTCGCCCGCGATGATCCGCGCACGCCCCGCGCCGTCCGGCAGCTCGACCACGGGGATGTCCGCGTTCAGCAGCGTCTGGTAGCCGGGCGCCCCCATCTTGTCCGCGGCGGGCAGGTTCACCCACAACTGCACCATCTCGAGCGGACCGCCACGCTTCGTGAATGCCTCCGAGTGGAATTCCTCGTGCAGGATCCCGCTCGCGGCCGTCATCCACTGCACGTCGCCCGGGCCGATCACGCCGCCCGCGCCGGTCGAGTCGCGGTGAGCGACCTCGCCGTCATAGACGATCGTCACCGTTTCGAACCCGCGGTGCGGATGCTGGCCGACGCCGCGCGGCGCCGTAGCCGGCTCGAACGTCGCGGGGCCCGCGTAATCGAGCAGCAGGAACGGGCTCAGGTGCGTGCCGTGAGACTGGTAGCTGAACATCGAACGCACCGGGAAACCGTCGCCGACCCAATGGCCGCGCGGCGCACTGTACACACCCTGGATCTTCTTCATTGCCCTCTCCAAATTGCGGCGAAACACGTGTTTCGCATCCTGAGTACGAATATAGAGGTGGAACGATCGATCCGGTAGACTGCCAAAATCGCACTCAGCGTTCCATTTCATGAACGATAAAGAGCGGGATCTGAACGATCTCTACTACTTCGTGCAGGTCGTCGAGCATGGCGGCTTCGCGCCTGCCGGGCGCGCGCTGGACCTGCCGAAATCGAAGCTGAGCCGCCGCATCGCGCTGCTCGAGGAACGGCTCGGGATGCGGCTGATCCAGCGCTCGACACGCCGCTTCACCGTCACCGACGTCGGCCAGACCTATTACGCGCATTGCCGTGCGATGCTCGTCGAGGCCGATGCCGCCGACGAGGCGATCGCGCTGCTGCACGAGGAGCCGCGCGGCATCGTGCGCGTCAGTTGCCCGGTCGTGCTGCTCGATTCGCTGGTCGGCGCGATGATCGCCGCGTTCATGGCCGCGTGCCCGCGCGTCGAGATCCACCTGGAAGCGACCAACCGGCGCGTCGACGTGGTCGGCGAAGGCATCGACGTCGCGATCCGCGTACGTCCGCCGCCGCTCGAGGACAGCGATCTCGCGCTGCGCGTGCTGGCCGAGCGCGGCCAGTGCCTCGTCGCGAGCCCCGCGCTGCTGCGCGAGCGCGGCGTGCCGGCCGTTCCCGCCGATCTCGCGCGCCTGCCGAGCCTCGATCACGGCGTGCCGCAGTCCGCGCACGTGTGGCGGCTGCGCGGGCCCGACGGCGCTCAGGCCGAAATCCATCACCAGCCGCGCTTCGTGACGGGCGGCATGCTCGCACTGCGCGCGGCGGCGGTCGCGGGCGTCGGTGTCGTGCAGTTGCCGACGATGATGGTGCGCGACGAGGTCGCGCGCGGCGAACTGACAACGGTACTGCCGGACTGGGCGCCGCGCCGCGAGATCGTGCACGCGGTGTTCGCGTCGCGCCGAGGGCTGCTGCCCGCGGTGCGGGCGCTGCTCGATTTTCTGGCGGAGCGGTTCGCGGAACTCGAGCCCGATTGAGCGCGCGCGCATCGTACGCGACCGCGCGCTGTAGACCGCACGCGCGTGCCGTAGACTGCGGTACGCGCATCGCGCATTTTCACAACCCCTATCGTTTTCCTGCCATGTTCACGCTGTCCAACGACCCCACCGCCTCCAAGGCCGATCAATACGCGACGCTCGTCGAGCAGGCCCGCGCGCTCGTCGAGTCCGAACGCGACCTGACCGCGAACGCGGCGAATTTCTCCGCGCTCGTCTACCACTCGCTCGACCGCCTCAACTGGGCCGGCTTCTACTTCTTCGACGGGACCGAACTCGTGGTCGGGCCGTTCCAGGGCAAACCCGCGTGCGTGCGGATCGCGCTCGGCAAGGGCGTGTGCGGCACGGCCGCGCAGACGCGCGCGACGCAGGTCGTGCGCGACGTGCATGACTTCCCCGGCCATATCGCGTGCGATGCGGCATCGGAATCGGAAATCGTCGTGCCGCTGGTGGCCGGCGACGGCACGTTGATCGGCGTGTGGGACGTCGACAGCCCGGTCGCCGCGCGCTTCGACGACGAAGACCGCAAAGGAATGGAAGCGTTGTGCCGCGTGTTCGTCGAACACGCGTGGCAGAAGGCGCGCGGTTAAGTCGCGATTACGCCGCGGTTAAGCATCCCGCGGCCGGTCGCCGCGATCGCGCGCGAATCGCGCCGCGCGACCTCGAACGAAACGGGCCCCGCGACGGGGCCCGATCAATTGGGCTGCTGCGCCGCAATGTACGGCGCACTGCAGGCGTCAGGCAGCGTGCGAGCCGGAAAGCGCCGCGAACGCCTGCGGCTTCGCATCGTCGGTCAGCACCTCGAAGCCCGTTTCCGTCACCACGACCATGTGCTCCCATTGCGCGGACAGCGAATGGTCTTTCGTGACGACCGTCCAGCCGTCCGGCAGCACGCGCGTGTCGCGCTTGCCCGCGTTGAGCATCGGCTCGATCGTGAAGATCATCCCCGGCCGCAGCGGCACGCCGGTGCCCGGACGGCCGTAGTGAAGCACCTGCGGCTCGTCGTGATAGACGTCGCCGATGCCGTGCCCGCAGTACTCGCGGACCACACTGAACCCTTCGCGATGCGCGACCTGCTGGATCGCATAACCGACATCGCCCAGCGTCGCGCCCGGACGCACCGCGCGGATGCCCGCGTGCATCGCCTCGTAGGTCGCCGCGACGAGGCGCCGCGCGAGTTCGCCCGGTTCGCCGACGAAATACATGCGGCTCGTATCGCCGTACCAGCCGTCCTTGATCACCGCGATATCGAGGTTCACGATGTCGCCGTCGCGCATCGGCCGTGGCGACGGAATGCCGTGACAGACCACGTGGTTGACCGACGCGCACAGGGTCTTCGGATAACCGTGGTAGCCGATGTTCGCCGGTATCGCGCCGAGCACGTCGACGATGTATTCGCGGCAGCGCGCGTCCAGTTCGTCAGTGGAGACACCCGGCTTCACATGCTCGGTGATCATCGTCAGCACCTGTGACGCGAGCTTCGCGGCCTCGCGCGACTTGGCGATTTCTGCGTTGCCGCGGATCGGGATTTCGCGCTTCGCCATTACGCCACCTGCTCGATGCCGTGCGCGACCGGCTCCGCCGGCCCGGTGTCGCCGCCCCGAGCTTCGGCCTCGATCAGCATCCGGCAGATGTCGCCGTACGACAGCGCCGGATTGAGTTCCGCCAGCATCCCGACACGCAGCCAGTGTTCGGCCTGCGCGTTGATCGAACGGCTCAGCGCCGTGCTGGTCGAGCGCAGCCGCTCGTGCATGTGCTCGGAAATCTTGATGATGCCCATATATCCCCAATTAAACGAAACGTAGTCGATTCGTATATTACGCTGCGCGCGACTGCCGGGCAAGCCGTACGGAGGCCGTCGCGCCATCGGTTGGCCGCTATAAATGCCGTTGACACCGATTTCCAGTTTGCTGGAGAATAAATCCATCATGCAAGAATCAGTGACACCCGCAGCCGACGATACCGGCATCAACGAGCGCATTGCCCGACGCGTGCGCGACCTGCGCACTGTTCGAGGCTACACGCTCGATGCGCTGGCCGCGCGCTCCGGCGTCAGCCGTTCGATGATCTCGCTCATCGAACGCGCGTCGGCCAGCCCGACGGCCGTCGTGCTCGACAAGCTCGCGGCAGGTCTCGGCGTATCGCTGGCCGGGCTGTTCGGCGGCGACCAGGACGACACGCCCGCGCAGCCGCTGGCTCGGCGCGCGCAGCAGGCAGAATGGCGCGATCCGGCGTCCGGCTATGTGCGGCGCAATCTGTCCCCGCCCGGCTGGCCGTCGCCGCTCCAGCTCGTCGAGGTCGATTTCCCGCCCGGCGCGCGCGTCGCGTACGACAGCGGCGGACGCGAAAGCGCGCTGCATCAGCAGGTGTGGATCGTCCGCGGCCGCGTCGACGTCACGTTCGGCGGCGAGCTTCACGAACTTCACGAAGGCGACTGTCTGGCCCTGCGGCTCGATCAGCCGCTGATCTTCAGCAACCCGTCGCCGCATGCCGCGCGCTATGTCGTCGTGATCTGCGATGCGTCCGCCGCCGGCGCGCGGAGCGCGTGATGCGCGCCCCGCCCCGTCGTCCGATGCGCGCGCCGTGTGCGCGACCCGTTCAAAACCAACAGGAGTCGACATGAATTCCCCGCAACAGCGCGACGACGTGCGCCTGATCGATTGCAGCGAGACCGAGCACGCAGCGGCCATCCTCGAGATCCTGAACGACGCGATCGCGAACTCGACCGCGCTGTACGACTACCGGCCGCGCCCGCCCGAAGCGATGGTCACGTGGTTCGCGACAAAGCGCGCGGGCGGTTTTCCGGTCGTCGGCGCGGTGGACGCGTCGGGCACGCTGCTCGGGTTCGCGAGCTGGGGCACGTTCCGTGCGTTCCCCGCTTACAAGTACACGGTGGAACACAGCGTCTACGTGCACCATGACCAGCGCGGCCGCGGCCTTGGCGAGCTGCTGCTGCGCGAAGTGATCCGGCGCGCGCGCGAAGCGCAGGTGCATGTGCTGGTCGGCTGTATCGATGCGACCAATGCCGGAAGCATCGCTCTGCATACGAAACTGGGATTCGTCCACTCGGGCACGATCACGGAAGCGGGATTCAAGTTCGGCCGCTGGCTCGATGCGGCGTTTTATCAGTTGAAGCTCGAGACGCCGACGCAGCCGGTGGATGGCTGATCGTCTGTACGCCGTTGCATCCGCAACGGCCGCGAAGCCACGCAGAAAAAAGAAAAGCCCCGCCGAAGCGGGGCTTTTTCTCTTGCTACCTGGAGGCGCGAGCCGGAGTCGAACCGGCCTAAACGGCTTTGCAGGCCGCTGCATAACCGCTTTGCTATCGCGCCAAAAGCGGGCTGTCCGGATGCCGTGAAGGCAAGCGACAGATTTTTTATTCGAGGACCGGAGGTCCATCAAATAAAAAGGGAAGCTTGGCTTCCCCATTACTTGGAGCGGGAGACGAGTCTCGAACTCGCGACCTCAACCTTGGCAAGGTTGCGCTCTACCAACTGAGCTACTCCCGCATTGTCCTGCATGTGCAACGCTTTGCCGACCAACACGCTGCCGAAAAATCCTGGAGCGGGAGACGAGTCTCGAACTCGCGACCTCAACCTTGGCAAGGTTGCGCTCTACCAACTGAGCTACTCCCGCATTTGTCCTGCATGTGCAGCGCTTTGCCGACCAACACGCTGCCAGAAAAATCCTGGAGCGGGAGACGAGTCTCGAACTCGCGACCTCAACCTTGGCAAGGTTGCGCTCTACCAACTGAGCTACTCCCGCGTATTGCTGCGCTACTGCTTCCCCGTCGCACCTACTTCGCCGTGCAGCGGAGAAGCGAGATTATGTCGAAGGCACATTCGTATGTCAAGGGCTTTTCCAGCCCTTTTTCCAAAGACCTGCGCCGCCGAACGCGTGGCGCGGGTCATGCGCCGCCGCGCTCGCGAATCTGCGGCCACGCGAGCTTCATGTAGTACAGCATCGACCAGATCGTCAGCACCGCTGCGAGATACATCAGCCACTCGCCCCACACGCGCGTGTCGATCGTCACGACCCCGAGCGGCAACGGCCCGTAGAACAGCAGCATCGGGATCGCGACCATCTGGCACGCGGTCTTGAACTTGCCGAGCTGGTTCACCGCGACGCTCTTCGACGCGCCGATCTGCGCCATCCACTCGCGCAGCGCCGAGATCGCGATCTCGCGGCCGACGATCACGAGCGCGATTGCCGCGTCGACGCGCGAAATCTGCACGAGGATCAGCAGCGCGGCCGTCACCATCAGCTTGTCAGCCACCGGATCGAGAAATGCACCGAACGACGATGTCTGGTTCCACTTGCGTGCGAGAAAACCGTCGAACCAGTCGGTCAGCGCGGCGAGGATGAAGATCGCCGCCGCCGCGAGATTGCGGTGCGCGCCGCCCATCACCGTGTCCGGCAAATAGAACACGCCGACGACGAGCGGAATCAGCACGATCCGCACCCACGTCAGGAAAATCGGGAAATTGAACGGCATGGCATCCGGGACAGTAAAGGATTCGCAATTGTGCCGTGTCGACCGGCCTGCCACAAGAACGCTAAAACGCGGGCAAGGCAGCCGGCCGCACGGGCGCGTCAATGAAGCTGCTTGTAGATCTGCTCGGCAAGCGCGTGCGAGATGCCCTCGACGCTCGCGAGCTCCTCGACGCTCGCGGCAACGACGCCGCGCAACCCGCCGAACCGCGCGAGCAGCCGCTGCCGGCGCTTCGCGCCGATGCCTTCGAGCTCCTCGAGCCGCGACGTCTGGCGCGTCTTCGCCCGCTTCGCGCGCATGCCGGTGATCGCGAAACGGTGCGCCTCGTCGCGGATCTGCGCGACGAGCATCAGCGCGGCGCTCTCCTTGCCGAGTTCGAGCGGCGTGCGGTCGTCCGCGAATACGAGCGTCTCGAGGCCGACCTTGCGCCCCTCGCCTTTCGCGACGCCGACCAGCATCGACGTGTCGAGGCCGAGCTCGGTGAACACCTGGCGCGCGATTTCGACCTGACCCTTGCCGCCGTCGATCAGCACGAGGTTCGGCAGCAGGCTCGACGCCTCGGCCTTGCGCGTCGACTCGCCGTCGATGCCCGCCGCATCGTCGGCGGCGGCGGCCTGCGCGGCCTGCTCGACCATCTTCTCGTAGCGGCGCGTGAGCACCTGTCGCATCGCCGCGTAATCGTCGCCAGGCGTGATGCCGGTGATGTTGTAGCGGCGGTACTCGCCCGACTGCATCTTGTGATGGTGATAGACGACGCACGACGCCTGCGTCGCCTCGCCCATCGTATGGCTGATGTCGAAGCATTCGATCCGCAGCGTCGCGAGATCGTCGCATTCGTAGCTGAGCGTCTCCGCGAGCGCGCGCGTACGCGCCTGCTGCGAGCCCTGCTCGGACAGCAGCCGCGCCAGCGCGATCTGCGCATTCTGCTCGGCCATCGACAGCCACGCGCGCCGCTGCCCCTGCGGCTGCCGCACCAGCGACACCTTGTGGCCGGCCTGCTCGGACAGCAGCTCGAGCAGGTCGCGGCTCGCGGGCGCATGGCTCACGACGAGCACCGGCGGCACCCGATTGCCGAGATAGTGCTGCGCGATAAATGCGTCGAGAACTTCGGCCTCGACCGAAGCCGCCGCGTCGCCGCGCGCGCTGCCGCCCTCTTCCGCGGTCTGGTCGGGCATCACGCCGTCGGTCGCGTCGGCAATTTCCGCCACCTCGCCCTCGTCGCCGAGACCGCCTTCGGCGAGCGTCAGCGCGCTTTCGACGTGCGTCGGGAAATACGCCTTGTCGCCGAGATGACGGCCACCGCGCACCATCGCGAGGTTCACGCACACGCGGCCGCCCTGCGCGACCACCGCCAGGATGTCGACGTCGCTGTCGCTGCCGACCTCGATCGCCTGCTGGTGCAGCACCGTCGCGAGCGAGCTCATCTGGTTGCGCACGGCCGCCGCCTGCTCGAATTTCAGTTCGGCCGCGAACGCGTGCATCTTCTGCTCGAGCTCCTTCATCACTTCGGACTGCCGGCCGAGCAGGAAGCGCGCGGCGTTCGACACGTCGACCGCGTAATCCTCGTCGGAGATCGCGCCGACACACGGCGCCGTGCAACGCCCGATCTGGTGCAGCAGGCACGGCCGCGTGCGGTTGTTGAAGACCGAATCCTCGCAGGTCCGCAACTGGAACACGCGCTGCAGGATCTGGATGCTCTCGCGCACGGCCCACGCGCTCGGGAACGGCCCGAAATACTGGTTCTGCTTGTCGACCGAGCCGCGGTAGTAGGCCATCCGCGGAAAACGGTGCGCGGTGAGCTTCAGGTACGGATACGACTTGTCGTCGCGAAACAGGATGTTGTAGCGCGGCGCGAGCGCCTTGATCAGGTTGTTCTCGAGCAGCAGCGCCTCGGCTTCCGAGCGCGTGACGGTCGTCTCGATGCGCGCGATGCGCGTGACCATCATCGCAATGCGCGGCGACAGTTGCGTCTTCGTGAAATAGCTCGACACGCGCTTCTTCAGATCGCGCGCCTTGCCGACGTAGAGGACGGCGCCCGCCGTGTCGTAATAGCGATAGACACCCGGCATGTGCGGCAACTGCGCAAGGATCTTCTTCGGTTCGAACGGAGTATCGGAGGCTTCTGGGGATGTCATGCGTGATCCGGGCGCCTTGTAACGCGGGACGGGTCTATTAGAATCGCCAGTTTAGAGCATTCACCGCCCCGCTTCGATGCCACGCACCGCCCCTGCCCCCCAATCCGCCGCGCCGCTCGCACCGGGCGAACCGATCGCCTGCGACCTGTTCTGCACGGTGATCGACAATTTCGGCGACATCGGCGTGTGCTGGCGCGTCGCGCGCCAGCTCGTGCACGAGCACGGCTGGCAGGTTCGCCTGTTCGTCGACGACCTGCGCACGTTCGCGCGCCTGCTGCCGGGGGTCGATCCCGACGCCGGACGGCAGACGGTCGACGGCATCGTGATCGAGCACTGGCATGCGGAAGTCGGCGACGCGCTGGGGATCGCCGATGTCGTGATCGAGGCGTTCGCATGCGAGCTGCCCGGCGCGTATCTCGCCGCGATGGCGCGCCGCGCGCGCCGCCCGGTGTGGATCAACCTCGAATACCTGAGCGCCGAGGACTGGGTCGCCGATTTCCATTTGCGGCCGTCGCCGCATCCGCGCTACCCGCTGCTGAAGACGTTCTTCTTCCCGGGCCTGTCGGCCGGCACGGGCGGCGTCCTGAAGGAACACGACCTCGATGCGCGCCGCACTGCATTCGAAACCGACGCGGCCGCGCGCGCCGCGTGGTGGCAGCGCGCAACCGGCGGCGCGCCGCCGGCACCCGGCACGACGGTCGTCAGCCTGTTCGCCTACGAGAATCCGGCCGTCGACGCGCTGCTCGCGCAGTGGCGCGACGGCCCGTCGCCGGTCGTTGCGCTCGTGCCGGCCGGCCGCGTGTCGCCTGCCGTGGCGCGATTTTTCGGGGTCGAGTCGTTCGGCGCGGGTGCGCATGCGAGCAGCGGCAACCTGGTCGCACACGGGCTCGCGTTCGTCCCCCAGGACGACTACGATTCACTGCTGTGGGTTGCGGACATCAATTTCGTGCGCGGCGAGGATTCTTTCGTCCGTGCGCAGTGGGCGCGCAAGCCGTTCGTGTGGCACATCTACCCGCAGGCCGACGACGTGCACCTGCCGAAGCTCGACGCCGCGCTCGCGCACCTGTCGGCCGGCCTCGCCGACGCGCCGCGCGCGGCGCTCGAGCGGTTCTGGCATGCGTGGAACGGCGTCGGCACGCCCGACTGGGCCGATTTCCGCCAACACCGTGCCGCACTGGACGCCAACGCGGCCCGCTGGGCCGACGCGCTCGCGGCCGTCGGCGATCTCGCCGGAAAGCTGGCCGAATATGCAAAATCTCAGTTAAAATAAGCGGTTATCCGACGGCTCACCACGCAAGCGCTCGCTTTTGGCGTCCACCGGAACGCACCGCTTGCGCCGTCAGCCCTCGCGCAACGCTCAGGCACCTATTTATTTGATTTGATCAGGACAGTTTTTATGAAGACCGCACAAGAACTCCGCGTAGGCAACGTCGTGCAGATCGGCAGCGACGCTTGGGTCATCTCGAAGACGGAATACAACAAGTCGGGCCGTAACGCCGCCGTCGTCAAGATGAAGATGAAGAACCTGCTGACCAACGCAGGCCAGGAATCGGTCTACAAGGCCGACGACAAGTTCGACGTCGTCGTGCTCGACCGCAAGGAAGTGACGTACTCGTACTTCGCCGATCCGATGTACGTGTTCATGGACGCCGACTACAACCAGTTCGAAGTCGAAGCCGAAATGATGGGCGAAGCGCTGAACTACCTCGAAGACGGCATGGCGTGCGAAGTCGTGTTCTACAACGAGAAGGCGATCTCGGTCGAACTGCCGACGATCCTCGTTCGCGAGATCACCTACACGGAGCCGGCCGTCAAGGGCGACACGTCGTCGGGCAAGGTGCTGAAGAACGCCAAGCTCGCAACGGGCTTCGAACTGCAGGTGCCGCTGTTCTGCAGCACCGGCGACAAGATCGAAATCGATACGCGTACGAACGAATACCGCAGCCGCGCGTAATCGCCAGCGATACCCGCATCGAACAAAGCGCCCTTCGGGGCGCTTTTTGTTTGCCTGTCGCCAACAGCGACCGCAAACCAGTGCCATATCAAGCACAAAATCCACCGGTAAAGATATTCAATTTGTATCATCGGTAACTGTTTTATAGCGCCGGAGAAATAATGCGCGTTACGCGTTCGGCGGGGCATAAAATCGGTTTTTAATCTGACATGCGACTGCGGCTCCGATGGCCGACAGCCCGCCTCTCTTGACTCGACTCGCGTCCACCATGCCACACGCCCTGATTGTCGAAGACGATCCGAACAGTCTCTCCGGCCTCACCGCGCTGCTCGCCGCAGACGGCTTCTCGGTCGACACGGCCACGTCGCTCGCCGAAGCGCGCACGGCGCTCGGCCGCTCGATTCCCGATGTCGTCCTCGTCGACCTGAACCTGCCGGACGGCAGCGGGTTCGACCTGCTCCAGCACCTGCCGCAGCAACAGCCGAACGGCTCGCTGCCCGTCATCGTGCTGACGGGCAATGCGACGGTCGAGAGCGCAATCGAGGGCCTGCGCCACGGTATCTGGGACTACCTGCTGAAGCCGATCAACATTCCGCGCCTGCGCAGCCTGCTCGCGCGGATCCCCCGCCCGTACGAACTGATCGACGAAGTGCAGTCGCTGCGTGCATCGCTGCGCCATCTCGGCCGCTTCGGCGCGCTGGTCGGTCGCAGCGACGCGATGCAGCACGTGTACGACATGATCGAGCACAACGCGCGCACCGAAACGGCCGTGCTGTTCGCGGGCGAGGCCGGTACCGGCAAGAAGCTGGCCGCGCGCACGCTGCACGAACTGAGCCGCCGCCGCAAAGGGCCGTTCGTGTCGTTCGACTGCCGCACGATCGCGCAGGCCGGCCGGCACGGCGCATCGCTCGACAGCGTGCTGTTCGGCCATGAGCGCGGCGCGTTCGACGGCGCCGAGCGCCGCGAATCGGGCCTGTTCGAACAGGCCGGCGGCGGCACGCTGTTCCTCGACGAGATCACCGCGCTGCCGCTCGTGCTGCAGGAAGCGCTGCTGCATGCGCTCGATTCGCAGAACTTCATGCGGATCGGCGGTACGAGCGCGATCACGAGCGACTTCCGGCTGATCGCGACCACGCGCCGCCCGGCGCGCGAAGCGGTCGCGAACGGCACGCTGCGCGAGGATCTGTGGCTGCGCCTCGATGCGGCATCGATCACGATGCCGCCGCTGCGCGAGCGCGACGGCGACGCACTCGCGATCGCGGACGCGCTGATCGACGAACTGAACCGCGAAGCACGCGCAACCGGCCGCAGCACCACCGACAAGCGTGCCGCGCCGGGCTTCGTGCGCGAATGCGTGTCCTACGAATGGCCCGGCAACGTGCGCGAGCTGCAGGAGCGCGTGCGCTTCGCGTACGACGCATCGGGCGACTTCATCGAGACGCTGCGCGCGGGCGAGGCCAGCTTCGCCGCCGGCGCCGCGCTGAACGGCAGCAGCGTGCAGATCAAGGTCGGCACGCCGCTGGCCGACGTCGAGGATCTGCTGATCCGCGCGACGCTCGACGCGGTCGGCGGCACGCGCCATCGCGCAGCAACGCTGCTCGGCATCAGCCCGAAGACGCTGTACAACAAGCTGCAGCGGATGAAGGTGAACTGAGCGGGCGGCGATGCATGCGGGCGCTGGCAGGATTTGACCGTTAGTTGCATCACAAGGTCGCCGCGCCGGCATGCCTGATTTCCGCCGCAGTCCAGTTCACGCCTGCCGCACCGGATGTAAAAAGCCGCGCTATTGCGCGGCTTTTTGTTTCAGCAACCGGAATGGCGCGATACCGCGCCCTTCCCCGCTTACGCCAGTGCGCTGCTCAACAGCGCCTGCGCCTGCAGATACTCGGGCTGCACGATCAGCTTGTCCCACTTGAGCGCCTTGCCGCGCGCGCGCATCCGCTTGATGCGCCGCACCGACTCGGCCGATGCCTGCGCCTTCAGCCCGTTCAGCACGACCTCGGCCGCGTCCGGCTGGTTGCAGACCAGCACCATGTCGCACCCGGCGGCGAGCGCGGCTTCGGCCGCCTGCGTGAGCGTGCCGCCTTCGCGAGCGGCCTCCATCGACAGGTCGTCGCTGAAGATCGCGCCCGTGAAGCCGAGCCGACCGCGCAGGACGTCCTGCAGCCACACGCGCGAGAAACCGGCCGGCCGCTTGTCGACCTGCGTGTAGATCACGTGCGCGGGAATCACCGCTGACAGCGACAAGCCGAGCCAGTCATACGGCGCGACGTCCTGCTTGAGGATCGCGTCGAGCGTGCGATCGTCGGTCGGCAGCGCGACGTGCGAATCGGCCTCCGCGAAGCCGTGCCCCGGAAAATGCTTGCCGCAGTTCGCCATGCCGGCAAGCGACAGCCCGTGGTTCAGGCTCTTCGCGAGCAGCGTGACGACGCGCGGGTCGCGATGGAATGCGCGATCGCCGATCACTTTCGAGTGCCCGTAGTCGAGGTCGAGCACGGGCGTGAAGCTCATGTCGATCCCGCACGCGCGCAACTCGGCGGCCAGGATGTAGCCGACGGCGGTTGCGACCTTCGTCGCGAGCAGCACGTCGCGATCCCACAGCTCGCCGAGGCGGCGCATCGCGGGCAGCACCGTGAAGCCGTCGGTGCGGAAACGCTGCACGCGCCCGCCTTCGTGATCGACGGCGATCAGGATGTCTTCGCGCACGGCGCGGATCGAGTCGGTCAGCGCGGTCAGTTGCGCGCGATTCTGGAAGTGCCGCGCGAACAGGATCACGCCGCCGGTGTTCGGATGCGCGAGGCGTCGCGCATCGTCGCGCGACAGGGCCGTGCCGACGACGTCGAGCATGACCGGGCCGGGAGTCGTTTTCATCGAATCGGGAATTCCGTCAGGAGGGGGTTCGGGAAACAGGTGCAGGGGCCGGCGCGGCGTCCGTCTCGGCAATCACGAACGACACCGCATAGTCGCGTTCGTCGCTGACCGTCACGCGTGCCGTGATGCCGCGCGCGGCAAGCCAGTCGGCCAGCTCGCCCGACGCCACCACGTACGGCTCGCCGCTCGGGTGGTTGAGGGTCTGCAATGCACGCCACGTCATCGGCCAGTGCATGCCGAGCCCGATCGCCTTCGAGAACGCTTCCTTCGCGGAAAAGCGCGTCGCGAGAAACGCGATGCCGCGCGCCTCGGAGCGTGCGCGGCGCGCATGGAACACGCGCAGCTCGTCGGGGCCCAGCACCTTCTCGGCAAACCGGCCGCCCGTGCGCTCGAGCACGGCCGCGACGCGGCTCACCTGGGCAATGTCGGTACCGATGCCGTAGATTGCCATGTCAGTACGCGCCGGGGCGCCCCGGCGGGGCCGGGTGGCGAACGACGCGCGCGGCGCGATGCAATTTCATCTTCAGCGCGCGCCGCCATGCAGCGCGGCGACGCGCGCGGCGACCATGATCGCCTTCATCTCGCGCACCGCGTTGTCCCAGCCCGCGAAGATCGCGTGCGCGACGATCGCGTGGCCGATGTTCAGCTCGACGATGCCGTCGATCGCGGCGATCTGCTGCACGTTCGTGTAATGCAGACCGTGCCCCGCGTTGACCTTCAGGCCGAGCTGCGCGCCAGCCCGCACACCCGCGACGATGCGCTCGTATTCGCGCTGCTGCGCGGCTTCGTCGTGCGCCTCGGCGTAGCGACCCGTATGCAGCTCGATCACCGGCGCGCCCGCTTCGTGCGCGGCGCGGATCTGCGTTTCGTCCGGATCGATGAACAGCGACACGCGCACGCCCGCGTCGGCAAGCTGCTTGCACGCTGCGCGCACGGCCTCGAAGTGGCCGGCGACATCGAGGCCGCCTTCGGTCGTCAATTCCTCGCGCTTCTCGGGCACGAGGCACGCGTCGTGCGGCCGCACTTCGCACGCGATGTCGAGCATCTCGGCCGTCACCGCGCATTCGAGGTTCATGCGCGTCTTCAGCAGCGGGCGCAGCTTGCGCACGTCCGCGTCGACGATGTGGCGGCGATCCTCGCGCAGGTGCAGCGTGATCGCGTCCGCACCGGCCTCTTCGGCGGCGAGCGCCGCGCGGATCGGATCGGGATAGGTCGTGCCGCGTACATTGCGCAGCGTCGCGACGTGGTCGATGTTCACGCCGAGGTCGATGGCGGTGGGCGTTGTCAGGAAGAAGCTCATAGGTTTTGCAGGTCGATCAGGATCTGGCGCGTGGCAAGCGGCGTACCGCCGAGATAGGTGTTCAGCAGGAAGCGCATCAGCGTCTTGCTTTGCGCAACCGTCTGGGCTCGATGGTAATCGTCCTGCTCCATGTCGAGCAACGTCTGCCCGGCGATGACCGGCCAGTGCGACGGCACATCGTCGTCCGCATCGCGCACGCCGCGCTCGGGATCGAACACGTACCGGCGGTCGGGCTCGACCGCACGACGCGCGACCGTGCGGTTCAGCGCCATCGCGTAGCCGGTCTCGCGCAGCAGCACGCGCTCGAACGAGCGCAGCACCTGCACCGCGGGTTCGCCGTGCGCGAGGCGCGTGAGGGTCAGCACATAGTGATTGAAAAGCGGCGGCTGGGGATCTTCGCGCGCGCAGAATTTCACGAGCAGCTCGTTCGCGTAGAAGCCGCACAGCAGCCCGTCGCCGCCGAGCGGCAGCATCCCGCCGACCCACTCGGCGCCCGTCAGCGTGCGCACCTCGGATTTGCCCGACCAGGACAGCAGCAGCGGCTGGAATGTCTGCAGCACGCCGCGCAGTGCGGAGTGCGGGCGCTTCGCACCCTTCGCGACGAGCGCGAGCCGGCCATGATCGCGCGTCAGCACGTCGACGATCAGGCTCGTTTCGCGATACGGATAGCTGTGCAGCACGAACGCCGGCTGCTCGGCGACGCGGAAATCGGACGTGCGAGACGTCGCGCGCCGCGCCTTGCGCGGCGGTTCGGGCGGTGCCGGCAGCGGCGCGTCGTTCGCGCCGGCCGTCACCGCGTCTTCAGTCGACGTCAGCGCGTCATTCGTACCCATAGGCGCGCAGCCCCGCCTCGTTGTCGGCCCAGCCGCTCTTCACCTTCACGAAGGTCTCGAGGTACACGGGGCCGTCGAACAGCTTCTCCATGTCCATCCGCGCCTCGGTGCTGATCTGCTTGAGCTTCTCGCCCTTCTTGCCGATCACCATCGCCTTGTGCGTATCGCGTTCGACGAGGATCGTCGCGAAGATGCGCTTCAGGCGCCCCTCCTCCTCGAACTTGTCGATGATGACGGTGCTCGTGTATGGCAGTTCGTCGCCGGTCCAGCGGAACACCTTTTCGCGCAGGATCTCGGCCGCGAGGAAGCGCGAGCTGCGATCGGTGAGTTCATCCTCGCCGTAGATCGGCTCGCCTTCCGGCAGGTACGGCTTGATCGTCTCCAGCAGGCGCTTGATGTCTTCCGGCCGCTGCGCCGACAGCGGCACGAGTTCGGCGAATTCGCGCAGCGTGCTCATCTGCTGCATGAACGGGAACAGCGTCGCCTTGTCGGTCACGCGATCGACCTTGTTCGTGATCAGCAGCGTCGGCATGCCGGGCGGGATCAGGTCGAGCACCTTCTGGTCGTCGGGCCCGAAGCGGCCCGCTTCGATCACGAACAGGATCACGTCGACCGACGTCAGCGTCGACGTGACCGCGCGGTTCAGCGAACGGTTCAGCGCGGTGCTGTGACGGGTCTGGAAGCCCGGCGTGTCGACGAACACGAATTGCGCGTCGTCGAACGTGTTGATGCCGGTGATGCGATGGCGGGTCGTCTGCGCCTTGCGCGACGTGATGCTGATCTTCTGGCCGACGAGTGCGTTCATCAACGTCGACTTGCCGACGTTCGGGCGGCCCACGATCGCGATCATGCCGCAACGGAAACCGGTAGGAGCGGGAGTGTTCATATCGTTTGGGAGACAGGTTCGGAAACGGCCGCGCGGCGCGCGGCACGATCGATGGGCAATTCAGTGGTCGGCATCGGCCACGCGCGCCTGCGTGACAGCGAGGCTCGCGCCGCCCGGCGGCGTATCGGAATCGGGCGCCGCGGCATCGCGTGCGCGCACGGTCGCGCGCGCCGCGGGGTCGGAACCGGCGGAAGGCTTGTCGGTCGACGGCGCCGGATCGTCTGCGTGACCGGCCGGCTTGTCGGCTGCGCGCGGCGCGGCTTCCACGAGCTTATCCGCAACTTTGTCGGTGCGCTCGCCCGGCTTCTCGGCAACCTTGTCGGTCGCCGGCTTCGCCGCCCGCTCGCTCTTGTCAGCAGCCGTCTCGACGTGCGCCGCACGAATCGCGGCCATCGGTGCCGCAGCCGGCTCCGCGCCGGCGCCAGCGCCGGTCGCAGCGGTTACCGCAGGCACCACACCGGCCGCCTTCGCCTCGCGCGCCGCCGCACGTTCCTTGCGCTCCGGCGAGCGCAGGTCGAGCGCTTCCTGCACGCCCTTCACGCCCGGCACGATTTCGGGTTCGACATGCTTCGACCCGCGCGCGTTTTTCGAGCGCTTCGGCTTCGCGGCGAGCATCGGCGCGGCCGCGATCACCTCGTCGAGCGCCTTCTTCGCCGCTGCCTGCTCGGCCGCGCGCCGGCTCGCACCGGAGCCCGATACCTTCACGTCCAGCTTCGGCACCGTGCATTCGACTTCGAATTGCTGATTGTGCGCCGCACCATGCGTCGCGACGACCGTGTAGGTCGGCAGCGCGATCTTGTGCCCCTGCAGGTATTCCTGCAGCAGCGTCTTCGCGTCCTTGCCGAGCGTACGCGGATCGATGTGGTCGAGAATCGGAATGTAGAGGCGCTTGATGACCCCTTGGGCGGCTTCGAAGCCGCCATCGAGGAACACGGCCCCGATGATGGCTTCGAACGCGTCCGCGAGGATCGACGGGCGGCGGAAACCACCGCTGCGCAGTTCGCCCTCGCCCAGCCGCAGCCCGTCCGAGATATTCAGGGCCTGAGCAATTTCGTACAGCGACTGCTGTTTGACGAGATTGGCGCGTACGCGCGACAGATCGCCTTCGTCCAGCTTGCTGAAACGCTGGAACAAAAGGGCGGCCACCGCGCAATTCAGAACGGAGTCGCCGAGAAACTCGAGCCGTTCGTTGTGCGTGGCACTGTGACTGCGATGGGTCAAAGCCTGGCGCAACAATTCCGCATTGCGAAATTCGTAGCGCAGCCGGCTTTCCAACTGGGATAGGGGCATGTGCAGGAGTATAACGCGGGCGCCGGTCGGGCCGAAACGGCACGGCCGGACACGAAAAGGCGTGACGAGGCGGTGTTACCGCCGGTTCTTAAAGTAGTTCGGCAATACGCGACGCGGCCCGTGCATCGCGTATTGCGTGTGAGTCGAATGCGATCAGTTGAAGGAACCGATGCGCTTCAGGTCGCTGAAGTTCATCCAGATGAAGAACGCGCGGCCGACGATGTTCTGGTCCGGCACGAACCCCCAGTAGCGGCTGTCCGCGCTGTTGTCGCGGTTGTCGCCCATCATGAAGTAGTGACCGGGCGGCACCTTGCAGATCACGCCGCGGCTGTTGTACGTGCAGTTGTCGCGATACGGATAGTCGTATGCGCCCATCACGAACGGCGGCACCGCGGGGTTGTTGAGGATCGCGTTCTTCCTGTTGCCGATCGTCTCCTCGAACTGCTTCGCGTAATTCTGGCGCTCGTCGTCGAAGAAATCGGGCAGCGGCGCTTCGGGCACCGGCTGGCCGTTGATCGTGAGCTGCTTGTCCTGGTACGCGACCGTGTCGCCCGGCAGGCCGATCACGCGCTTGATGTAGTCGACCGACTCGTCCTTCGGATAACGGAACACGACGACATCGCCGCGCGACAGCGGGCTGCCCTGCGTGATCTTCGTGTTCGTGATCGGCAGGCGCAGCCCGTACTCGAACTTGTTGACGAGGATGAAATCGCCGACGAGCAGCGTCGGCACCATCGAGCCCGACGGAATCTTGAACGGCTCGACGATGAACGAACGCACGACGAACACCGCCAGGATCACCGGGAAGAAGCTCGCCGTGTACTCGAGCCACCACGGCTGGCGCAGCTTCTCGTCGCGCAGCTTCGAACGCGTCTGCACGGCGTTTTCGTCCGCGAAACGCTTGTCGATGCGCGACTGCTGACGATCGAACTCATCGATCGCCGAGTCGGCCGCCATGCGTCGCCGCGGCAGGAACACCAGTTTGTCCAGCACCCACGCTACGCCCGTCACGACGACGAGCACAAAAAGAATCAGCGCAAAATTCATAAAAGGAACAGTCCTGTTATTTGTCTTCGACGCGCAAGATCGCAAGGAACGCTTCCTGCGGGATCTCGACCGAACCCACTTGCTTCATGCGTTTCTTGCCTGCTTTCTGCTTTTCGAGCAGCTTCTTCTTGCGCGTGATGTCGCCGCCATAACACTTCGCCAGCACGTTCTTGCGCAGTGCCTTGATGTTCTCGCGAGCGATGATGTGCGCGCCGATCGTAGCCTGGATCGCCACGTCGTACATCTGGCGCGGAATGATCTCGCGCATCTTCGACGCCACTTCGCGGCCGCGATACTGCGATTGCGACCGGTGGACGATCACCGACAGCGCATCGACCTTGTCGCCGTTGATCAGCATGTCGACCTTCACGACGTCCGCCGACCGGTATTCCTTGAACTCGTAGTCCATCGACGCGTAACCGCGCGACACCGACTTCAGGCGGTCGAAGAAATCGAGCACGATCTCGGCCATCGGGATTTCATAGGTCAGCTGCACCTGGCGACCGTGATACTGCATGTTGATCTGCGAGCCGCGCTTCTGCGTACACAGCGTGATCACCGAGCCGACGTAGTCCTGCGGCATGTAGAGATTCACCGTGACGATCGGCTCGCGGATCTCCTCGATCTTCGGCGGTTCCGGCATCTTCGCGGGATTCTCGACCATCACGATCGAGCCGTCGCTCATCAGGACCTCGTAGACCACGGTCGGTGCCGTGGTAATGAGGTCCATGTCGAATTCACGTTCGAGACGCTCCTGCACGATCTCCATGTGCAGGAGACCCAGGAAGCCGCACCGGAACCCGAAGCCGAGCGCCTGCGACACTTCCGGCTCGTACTGCAGCGACGCATCGTTGAGCTTCAGCTTCTCGAGCGATTCGCGCAGCGCGTCGTACTGGTTCGCTTCCACCGGATAGAGCCCGGCGAACACCTGCGGCTTCACTTCCTTGAAGCCCGGCAACGCTTCCGCCGCCGGCTTGGCCGTATGCGTGACGGTATCGCCGACCTTCGCGGCCGTCAGTTCCTTGATGCCGGCGATGATGAAGCCCACCTGCCCCGCCGACAGCGAGTCGAGATTGCGCGACTTCGGCGTGAACACACCGACGTGCTCGACCGGATACTGCGCGCCGGTCGCCATCATCTTGATCTTGTCCTTCGGGCGCAGCGTGCCGTTGACGATGCGCACGAGCATCACGACGCCGACGTAGTTGTCGAACCACGAATCGATGATGAGCGCCTGCAGCGGCGCGTCGGGATCGCCCTTCGGCGGCGGCACCTTCGCGATCAGCGCCTCGAGCACGTCTTCGACGCCGAGGCCCGTCTTCGCGCTGCAGCGCGTCGCGTCGGTCGCGTCGATGCCGATCACGTCCTCGATCTCCTCGATCGCGTTCTCGGGGTTCGCGGCCGGCAGGTCGATCTTGTTCAGCACCGGCACGACCTCGACGCCGAGCTCGATCGCCGTGTAGCAGTTCGCGACCGTCTGCGCCTCGACGCCCTGGCTCGCGTCGACGACCAGCAGCGCGCCTTCGCACGCGGACAGCGAACGGCTGACCTCGTACGAGAAGTCGACGTGCCCCGGCGTGTCGATCAGGTTCAGGTTGTAGACCTCGCCGTCGCGCGCGCGATAGGACAGCGCGGCTGTCTGCGCCTTGATCGTGATGCCGCGCTCGCGCTCGATATCCATCGAGTCGAGCACCTGCGCTTCCATTTCACGGTCGGCGAGACCGCCGCAGACCTGGATGATGCGATCCGCGAGCGTCGACTTGCCATGGTCGATGTGAGCGATGATCGAGAAATTGCGAATATGATCCATTCAGTGCCGATCAAGCGAAAAAGGCGCGCTCGACGACTGCGGAGCACGCCTTGTAAGTCGGTGAAAAAACAGCCTATTTTAGCCGAAAAGGCCTTCGCCGGGCGGTATTTCGGACGCCGGGCCGCGCGACGCCCGGCCGGGGGCGCCCGCCGGGCGAAGCCCCGCACGAAGCGACGCTCGCCTGCGACAGGCCGGGCTCAGTGCCGGGCCGCGAGCGCGTCGCGCACCCTCGCGTCGTCGAACCGGTGGCGGCATACTTCCGCGCCGTCCAGCAGCAGCACCGGCACGTCCTCGTCGTAGCGGGCAACGAGCGCCGCATCGGTGTCGATGTCGACATAGTCGACCGCGACGCCGAACTCGGCCGCCACCGGCGCCAGTGCGTCACGCATGTCGTCGCACAGGTGGCACCAGCCGCGGCCGTAGAGCGTGAACATCGGCGCGTTACTTCTGGCGCGGCCGCACGGGCACGAACTGCGTGTTGTCGCCGCGCCGCACGAGCACCGCGACCGCCTTCTGCGGATCGAGCTGCGCGGTCACTTCGGCGAACTGCTTCGCGTTCGTGATATCGGTGTCGCCGACGCGCAGCACGATGTCGCCACGCTGCAGGCCCGCACGGGCGGCCGGACCGTCGACGCCGTCGATCTGCACGCCGCCCTTCAGCTTCAGCGTCTTCATCTGATCCGCCGTCAGGTCGCTGACCGTCAGACCGAGCGAATTGGTCTGGCGCGGCTTCTGCGGCGCGTTCTTGCGCTGCTCTGCCTTGACCGTCGACTCGACCGGCGTCTCCGCGATCGTGATCGGCAGATCGCGCGCCTGACCCTTGCGCCACACGCTGACGGTCGCCTTCGTGCCGGGCTTCGTATCGCCGACCATGCGCGGCAGGTCCGTCGCCGTATCGACCGGACGGCCGTTGAACTTCAGGATAATGTCGCCCGGCTGGATGCCCGCCTTGTCGGCCGGGCCGCCCGGCTCGACGCTGCTGACGAGCGCGCCCTCGGCCTTCGGCAGCCCGATCGAGTCGGCCACGTCCTTCGTCACCTCGCCGATCGCCACCGCGATCCGGCCGCGCGTGACCTTGCCCGTCGCCTTCAACTGGTCGGCCACGCGCATCGCCTCGTCGATCGGAATCGCGAACGAAATGCCCATGAAGCCGCCGGTACGGCTGTAGATCTGCGAGTTGATGCCGATCACCTCGCCCTGCATGTTGATCAGCGGGCCGCCCGAGTTGCCGGGGTTCACGGCGACGTCGGTCTGGATGAACGGCAGATAATCGCCCGTGTTGCGGCTCTTCGAGCTGACGATGCCGGCCGTCACCGTGTTGTCGAGACCGAACGGCGAACCGATCGCGACGACCCACTCGCCGACGCGTACCTTGTTCGAGTCGCCGATCGCGACGACAGGCAGGTTCGACGCCTGGATCTTGACGACCGCGACGTCCGTGCGATCGTCGACGCCGATCAGCTTCGCCTTGAATTCGCGCTTGTCGGTCAGCGTCACGTAGATGGTGTCCGCATCGTCGACGACGTGCGCATTGGTCATCACGTAACCGTCGGCCGACACGATGAAGCCCGAGCCGACACCGCGGTTCTGCTCGGTATCGGGCGGATTGTCCGGCGCCGGCGCATTCTTCGGGTTGCCGTTGCCATTGCCGCCACCGTTGCCGGGCGCCTGCGGCAGCGGAATGCCGAAGAAGCGCCGGAAGAATTCCGACATGTCGCCGTTGTCGAAGCCCGGCGGGAGCATCCCGCGCGGGCCGCTGCTCGTCGGCACGTTGGCGGTGGTCCGGATGTTCACGACGGCCGGCCCGACCTTTTCGACCAGATCGGCAAAGTCGGGCAGACTGGCAGCGGGTGCCGTCACCGCGACCGCGGTATGCGGCATGAGCGGCAGGCAGGCAGACAGCGCCGCCGCCGCGAGCCATTTGCGCAGCGTGAGTTTCATCATGTCGGAAGCCGTAGCGTTACTTGGAAGCCTTGTATTCTATGGCAGACGCGAACTGCTGCAACGTTGCCGGCGGCACTTCGCCGAGCACGGTAATCCAGTAGTCGCCGCGACGCTTCACGAGAACGTGCGTCGCACCGGTGCTGCCCGCGCCTTCCTTGCGCGTATTCTTCTCGGCCGGCTCGATGAAAACGGAGATCGTCGCGAGACCGTCGGTGAAGACGGCCTGATCGACCGGGATCGGCGGATCGCCTGCGTCGCGCGCAGCCATCGGCCGGCGCACTTCGCGGATCTTCTGGAAGCCGGCGACGCTTGGCGCGAGCTGCCAGCCCTGCGCTTCCATGTCGACCGTCGCGACCGGCGGGCGCACGACGGTCCAGCCGCTCAGGTTACGCATGCCGGCCGCGATCGCGGCCTTGTCGCCGCTTGCACCGCCCGTCTGCAATTGCGAGAACGCAATTTGTTCGAGCACGTGATCGTTCGCATCGAGCGTCTGCGAACGCAGCAGCAGCCCGGTGCGCGCGTCGGCCCAAAGCTTGTACGTGAACCGGTAGGCATCCTTCGGCACGAGCTCGACGACCTGCGCGTCGATCCCGGCCACGCGGTCCTTGCCGAGCGACTTCGCGTCGTAGACGGACATCACGTGGTCGCCGCTCGCGCCGAGCAGCGCGGGGAACGAGTCGCGCGTCTGGCGGCGCTCGACCACGCACAGCTTGCGCTCGGGCACGAACGTGTACAGCTCGTCGTTATGCCGCAGCAGCTTGCGCGGCTTGCCGTCGAGCGTCTCGATCCGCTCGAACTCGCCGTCGCGGGACGCGACGTGCGCGATGCGCGACGACTGGACATACCCGCCGCGCTGGTAGACGAACGTACCCTCGTAGCTCTGCTGCTGCGCCGCCTGCTGGACGCGGTCGAGCCAGTCCGCGGCGCCCTTGCGGGTCGCGACGGGATCGTCCGGTTGCTGGGCGCTGGCAGGAAGGGATTGAACGGACAACAGGGCGGCTGCGCAAAGCAGGAGGGCCGGCAGCCGCTTCCATCCGGAGATGGCGTGATTCAACTGCAATGTCCGCATCGGGTTTATTGGCCTGGCGTGGTGGTCACGGCAGCGCGGATCAGCGGCATCGAGCCCGTGACGACGGGCTGCTGCGCGAATTGCTGGTGCGCTTCAAGGTATTGGTCGAGGCTGGCGTCGCGAATGATGTTGACGTCCTGCAGCCCCGGCTGGGCCGACGCCTGCGCGACCGTCACGCGCTGCAGGTTGCCGCTTTGCGGCGCACCGGCCGACGCGACCTGGACGGCGCCCGGCGTGCCGGCCGTCTGCAGTTGCGGGACGACGATCCACGTCAGCGTGGCCGCCGCGGCCGCCACCGCGAACGCGGGCACGACGCGCCGGCGCAGCGACAGCAGCTTGCGCGCGACCGGCGCGGTTGCCGGCGCGAGCAGGTGCGGCTCGCTTTCGAGCGCGGCCGACATGCGCGCGGTGAACGCGACGCTCAGCGCGGGCGACAACGCGAGCTCGTCCGAGCGCAGCGCATCGCCGATCAGGTGGTATTGGGCCCACGCAGCGCGATCCGCGCGGTTGAGCTCAGCCAGAAACTGCCCGTGATCCGGGCCATCGAACATTTCTCCGTCGACCAGCGCGGAAAGGCGCTCGCCGCGCGAGCACGCCTGCGACTGCGTATTGACCGACCCCATGATGCTCCCCATCTTGCACACCCCGTCGTGACTTCACGACTCTATCCGTAACTAGACCCCGACCCGCGTCGTTTCGCCTGTCGCGCTTACCAGCGCTTGCCTTCGGGCGTATCGAGCAGCGGACGCAATTTAGCAGCGATTGCCTCACGTGCACGGAAGATCCGCGACCGGACCGTCCCGATCGGACAGCCCATCATTTCCGCGATCTCTTCGTAGCTCAGGCCCTCGATCTCGCGCAGCGTAATCGCCTGGCGCAGTTCTTCGGGCAGGAGAGCCATTGCAGCGTTGACCGTCTCGGCAATCTGCTTGCTCATCAACATCGACTCAGGCGTGTTGATATCCCTTAGTTGGTCTGCGTCGGAGAAAGTTTCCGCTTCCTCAGCATCGGCCTCGGTCGAGGTCGGCGCCCGGCGGCCTTGCGTCGCAAGGTAGTTCTTCGCCGTGTTGACGGCAATCCGGTACAACCACGTATAGAACGCCGATTCGCCGCGGAATTGCGGCAGCGCACGATACGCCTTGATGAACGCGTCCTGGGCCACATCCTCGACCTCGGCGGGATCCCGCACGAGGCGCGAGATCAGCCGTATGATCTTGCGGTGGTATTTGGAGACCAGGAGTTCGAACGCTGCCTTGTCGCCCTTCTGTACGCGCTCGACCAGAACCTGATCAATTTCTTTTTCACTCACCTGACAAATCCATTAACTAGGGATGCAACGCGGAGCGTTATTGTAGCGTTCCCGCGCCGGCCGCTGGTTACGGTCGGTAACCGCGCCGCCGTCATGCCCGCCCCGCCGCGCCCGCGGTTCTCGCCAGCACGGACAGCGCGCTGAACGACGCGGCGTCGAGCGCATCGACCGGAATCAGCAGCGGCCGTGCCCGCCGGGCGCCCTGCCCGACCGACAGCACGAGCAGCAGGCTGCTCCAGTGCGCATGGCCCGTCACGCGGCCGCGGGCCAGCAGCCGCCCGGTGCGACCAAACGCCGCAATTTCCCCGAATGCGTCGATCTGCAACTCGGCCGGCAGCCGGCGGGCACAGGCCCGCGCGGCGCATACGGCCAGCAGCGCGGCCGTCGCGGCCGACACGCATGCGCCGGCGGCAGCGCCCGCGCGCGGCGCCCAGAACAGGTACGCCGACGCGGCAGCCGACGCGACGAACGCGGCCAGCACGACATACGACACGGCCGAGGCCCGCAACGCAAAGCGCTGCGGACGCCCGGCCGGAGCATCGAATGGACTCGTCAAGCGATTCAGCGTCAAACGCGCTTGAACACCAGCGTGCCGTTGGTACCGCCGAAGCCGAAGTTGTTCTTCACGGCCACGTCGATCTTCATGTCACGCGCGGTGTTCGCGCAGTAATCGAGATCGCACTCGGGGTCCTGGTTGAAGATGTTGATGGTCGGCGGCGACACATTGTTGTGCAGCGCCAGCACTGTGAACACCGACTCGAGGCCGCCCGCGCCACCCAGCAGGTGGCCCGTCATCGACTTCGTCGAGTTCACGACGAGCTTGTACGCGTGCTCGCCGAAGGCCGCCTTCACCGCGTCGGACTCGTTCTTGTCGCCCAGCGGCGTCGACGTGCCGTGCGCGTTCAGGTACTGGACCTCGTCCACGTTCACGCCGGCGTCGCGCAGTGCCGCAACCATGCAGCGGCGCGGGCCGTCCATGTTCGGTGCGGTCATGTGGTACGCATCGCCGGTCATGCCGAAGCCCGAGACTTCCGCGTAGATCTTCGCACCGCGTGCCTTCGCCGCCTCGTACTCCTCGAGCACCATCACGCCGGCGCCCTCGCCCAGCACGAAGCCGTCGCGGTCCTTGTCCCACGGACGGGACGCGGTGGCCGGATCGTCGTTGCGGGTCGACAGCGCACGCGCTGCCGCGAAACCGCCGATGCCGAGCGGTGACACCGTCGATTCGGCGCCGCCCGCGACCATTACGTCGGCGTCGCCGGCCTGGATCAGGCGTGCCGCGAGACCGATGCTGTGCAGGCCGGTCGTGCAGGCCGTCACGGCCGCGAGGTTCGGGCCCTTCAGGCCGAACATGATGCTCAGGTGACCCGAGATCATGTTGATGATCGAACCCGGCACGAAGAACGGCGAAATCCGGCGCGCGCCGCGATCGACGTAGGTCTGGTGCGTATCTTCGATCATCGGCAGGCCGCCGATGCCGGAACCGACCAGCACGCCGATGCGTTCCGCATTGGCTTCGTTCACTTCCAGCCCGCTGTCCTTGACGGCCTGGATGCCGGCGGCGATGCCGTAATGGATGAACGTATCCATGTTGCGGGCTTCCTTCGCCGGGATGTACTCCTCGGCGCTGAAACCCTTCACCTCGCCCGCGAAATGCACGGCGAGGTTCGACGGATCGAACTTCGTGACGGTGGCGATGCCGGACTTGCCGGCGACGAGATTGGCCCAGCCGTCGGCAACACTATTGCCAACAGGCGAAATCAGCCCCAGGCCTGTAACGACAACACGACGGCGGCTCACGGTAACCTCTTTTCCATTATTGGATGACAAAAACAAAAGCCACAATGGCCACAGGAACCAGACCTGCGAGCCCTGTGGCTGTTAGTCCGTCCGGCGCGAAGCCGGCAGGATGGCGCGTCAATCGCGAAGATCGCGGCGACGTGGCGGATAAGCGCGAAAGGCGCTTACGCCTTGACGTTTGCGCGAGCGTAGTCGATCGCTTGCTGAACGGTCGTGATCTTCTCTGCTTCTTCGTCCGGAATTTCCATGCCGAACTCGTCTTCGAGAGCCATCACCAGTTCGACCGTGTCGAGCGAGTCGGCGCCCAGGTCGTTCACGAACGAAGCTTCGTTCTTGATCTCGGCTTCCGCGACGCCCAGTTGTTCAGCGACGATCTTCTTGACACGTTGTTCGATGTTGTCCATTACCCCTCCGAGGGAAAGTTCAGATTTACAAGTGCGCGCATTTTATCAGGTTTGCTGACGCCAAAACGCGCGTTGGCTTGATGGTCGATCAAGCGCCGGTCCGCCTGAAAAACGGGATACGGCGCGGATGGTAAACGAAAACCGTTAAGACATGTACATGCCGCCGTTCACGTGCAGCGTCGTGCCGGTGATGTAACCGGCCTGCGGCGATGCGAGGAACGCGACGGCATGGGCGATGTCTTCCGGGCTGCCGAGGCGGCCGAGCGGAATCTGGGTCTTGAGCGCGGCCTGCTGCTCTTCCGGCAGCGTCTTCGTCATGTCGGTGTCGATGAAGCCCGGCGCAACGCAGTTCACGGTGATGCCGCGGCTGCCGATTTCGCGCGCGAGCGCACGCGTCATGCCCGCAACGCCGGCCTTCGCGGCCGCGTAGTTGACCTGACCCGGGTTGCCGGCCGAGCCGACCACCGACGTGATGTTGATGATACGGCCGCCACGCGCCTTCATCATCGGGCGCAGCACCGCGCGCGACAGGCGGAACACCGACTTCAGGTTGGTGTCGATCACCGCGTCCCAGTCCTCGTCCTTCATCCGCATCGCGAGCTGGTCCTGCGTGATGCCCGCGTTGTTGACGAGCACGTTCAGCGCGCCGAATTCCTTCACGGTCGCATCGATCAGCGCCTCGGCGGCCGCCGCGTCGTTGACGTTCAGCACCGCACCGCGGCCCGTGGCGCCCGCTTCCGCGAACGCCGCGGTGATCGCGGAAGCGCCCGATTCGCTCGTCGCCGTGCCGATCACCGTCGCGCCCAGGCGCGCGAGTTCGAGCGCGATCGACCGGCCGATGCCGCGCGACGCGCCGGTCACGATCGCGACCTGTTTATCGAGAGTCTTTTCCATGAATCGAATATCCGTCTCTTGAGAAAAGGCGCCGCGTCAGGCGGTCACCAGCTTGAGCGCTTCGTCGAGCGACGCCGGATCGAACACCGACGCACCCGTCAGGTTGCCGTCGATGCGCTTCGTCAGGCCGGCGAGCACCTTGCCCGGACCGCATTCGATCACGTGCGTGGCGCCCGTGCCGGCGATGTGCTGCACGCACTCGACCCAGCGCACCGGGCCTGCGGCCTGGCGCACCAGCGCGTCCTTGATCGCGGCCGGATCGCTGACCACGGCGACGTCGATGTTGTTGACGACCGAAATCTGCGGCGCCTTCACGTCGACGTTCGCGAGATAGTCGCGCAGCTGGTCCGATGCCGGCTTGAGCAGCGACGAATGGAACGGTGCCGAAACGGGCAGCGGCAGCGCGCGCTTCGCGCCCTTCGCCTTCGCGATTTCACAGGCCTTCTCGACGGCCGCCTTCGCGCCCGCGATCACGACCTGCGCCGGCGCGTTGAAGTTCACCGCCTCCACGACGCCCTCGCTCGATGCTTCCGCGCACACCGCGCGCACCGTATCGTCGTCGAGGCCCAGGATCGCGGCCATGCCGCCCTGGCCGACCGGCACGGCCGTCTGCATCGCCTGCGCGCGGAAGCGCACGAGCGGCACCGCGTCCTTGAACGCGAGCGCGCCCGCCGCGACGAGCGCCGTGTATTCGCCGAGGCTGTGGCCCGCGACGATCGACGGCGCCGGGCCGCCTGCCTGCTGCCACGCGCGGTAGCACGCGTATGCGGCCGTCAGCATCACGGGCTGCGTGTTGGTGGTCAGATTCAGCTCTTCGGCCGGACCTTCGGCGATCAGCTTGCCGAGGTCCTGATTGAGTGCATCGGACGCTTCCTGGAGCGTCTCGCGCACGACGGCCAGGTCGGCGAATGCATTGAGCATGCCGACTGCCTGCGAGCCCTGCCCCGGAAAAACGAATGCAAATTTCATATCGTCCCCAATTGAATCGATTCGGACGGCGCGCACGAACGGCGCGCCGGTGAGATCCGCGCGCAGCAGTCGCGCGCCGCGGATCAGAAGCGGAAGACCGACGCGCCCCAGGTGAAGCCGCCGCCGACACCTTCGATCAGCACGTGCTGGCCGCGCTGGATGCGACCGTCGCGCACCGCGGTGTCGAGCGCCAGCGGGATCGACGCGGCCGACGTGTTGCCGTGCTGGTCGACCGTCACGACCATGCGTTCCTGCGGCAGGCCGAGCTTGCGGCAGGTGCTGGTCATGATGCGGATGTTGGCCTGGTGCGGAATCAGCCAGTCGATTTGTTCGGGCGCGAGATTCGCCTTCGCGAGCGCCTCGATCGCTACCTTCTCGAGCACGTTGACCGCGAGCTTGAACACTGCCTGCCCGTCCATGTAGAGGAACGCGCTGCCCTCGATCACGCCGCGATTCACGTTGCCCGGCGTGCAGAGGATGTGCGAATAGCTGCCGTCCGCGTGCAGCGCGCTGCCGAGCACGCCCGGCTCTTCCGACGCGGACAGGATCACCGCGCCCGCGCCGTCGCCGAACAGCACGCAGGTCGTACGGTCCTTGAAGTCGAGGATGCGCGAGAACGTCTCCGCGCCGACGACCAGCGCCGTGCGATGCTGGCCGCTGCGGATGAAGCTGTCGGCCGTCGCCATCGCATACGCAAAACCCGAACACACGGCCTGCACGTCGAATGCCGCGCCGCCGTTCTTGATGCCGAGCTTGTTCTGGAGCAGGCACGCGGTGCTCGGGAACACGAAATCGGGGGTCGAAGTCGCGACGATGATCAGGTCGATCGACTGCGGATCGATACCGGCCGCTTCGATCGCACGACGCGACGCCTCGAGCGCGAGATCGCTCGTGGTGACGTCCGGTGCGGCGAAATGGCGCGCATGGATACCCGTACGCGCAACGATCCATTCATCGCTCGTCTCGATGCCTTCCTTCGCGAGACGATCGGTCAACTGCTGGTTCGTGACGCGGTCGGGCGGCAGATAGCTGCCCGTGCCGAGCACGCGGGAATAGAGAGTCGATTGGGCCATTTATGCTTTAGAGGATTGCGCAGCGGAAGGTTCAGCGTGATGGCCTGCGGCCGGGCTTGCATGGCCCGCGCCGCCCGCGTCGTGTTCGCCGTCGCCGAGCGACACCGAATTGTCCGCCATCGCGCGCGCGAGGCGCTCCAGCACGCCGTTTTTGACGGCATCATACCCCCGTTTGATCGCCCACTCAAACGCATAGGCATCGGCCGAACCGTGGCTCTTGATCACGAGGCTCTTCAGCCCCAGCAGCGCCGCGCCATTGTACTGGCGGTGGTCGACGCGCTTCTTGAAACGCATCAGGACAGGCAGCGCGAGCAGCGCCATCAGCTTCGACATCAGCGAACGGCCGAACTCCTCGCGGATGATGTCGGACAGCATCTGCGCGAGCCCCTCGGACGTCTTCAGCGCGACGTTGCCGACGAAGCCGTCGCACACGATCACGTCGACGGTGCCCTTGTAGATGTCGTTGCCTTCCACGTTGCCGCGGAAATTCAGCGTGCTGGCGCGCAGCAGCTCGCCTGCGCGCTTGATCGTCTCGTTGCCCTTGATGACCTCTTCGCCGATGTTCAGCAGGCCGATCGTCGGCCGCTCCTTGCCTTCGAGCGCGGCCACGAGCGCGTGCCCCATCTCCGCGAACTGCAGCAGGTGCTGCGGTTCGCAGTCGACGTTCGCGCCGAGGTCCAGCATCATCGTGTAGCCGGTCGGGTTCGGCAGCGCGAACGCGATCGCGGGCCGCTCGATGCCGGGCAGCGTCTTGAGTACGTAACGGGAAACGGCCATCAGCGCGCCGGTATTGCCGGCGGAGATGCAGGCCTGCGCCGCGCCTTCCTTGACGTGGTTGAGCGCGACGCGCATCGAAGAATCCTTCTTCTTGCGCAGCGCCACTTCGACAGGGTCGTCCATCGCCACGACTTCGGTGGCGGGCACGATGGTCAGCGCGGGATCGTCGAGGGCTTTCAGCTTCTTGAGCTGAGCGCGGATCGCGCTTTCGATGCCGACGAGCATCAGGTGCGCATCGGGATGCGCGCGAACGAACTTGACTGCCGCGGGAACGGTCACGGACGGGCCGTGGTCGCCTCCCATGCAATCGATTGTGAGCTTTACGGTCATGGAATGCGACGAATTTCAGGCACAAAAAAGCGGCAGTTGAATGCCGCCTTTTTGTTGCGCCAGGAAAGTGTCAAGCGAACCAGTTGTCACGCGAACGGCGAACGTAGCGCGCAACGCGTGACTTGACGCTTAGTCGTTCTTCGTCTTGACGACTTTCTTGCCGCGATAATAGCCGTTCGGGCTGACGTGGTGACGCAGGTGCACTTCACCCGTGCTCGGCTCGACTGCCAGCGGCGTTGCCGTCAGGAAATCGTGCGAACGATGCATGCCGCGCTTCGACGGCGACTTCTTGTTTTGCTGGACTGCCATGACTAACTCCTAAATAATTTTCCGGATTCTAACACAGCCCGATCCGGCGCTTAACTACCCTGGCCCAAAGCCCTTACGCCTTCCCGCGCCACAACTGCTTAGTGTTTCTTGGTGCCGTCACCGTCCTTCTTCAGCGCTTGCAGCGCCGCGAACGGATTCGGCCGTTTGCCTTCGTCCTCGGCTTCGCCGGACTCTTCGCCCGCCTCTTCCTCAGGACCGCTCGCACCCGACACGAGGCTTTCGTGAACTGCCGGGCAAACCTCGTGCTTGGGCACGAGCGGCAACGAAAGCAGCAATTCCTCTTCGATCAAGTCGACGAGATCGAACTGGCGTGAGCCCACGATCACATCGGCTTCATCGTCGTCGAGCGGAAATTCTTCAGCTTCTTCTTCGGTCGCGACGACCCGGTACACCATGTCGACGTCGAACGTCTGGTCGTACGGGGTCACGCATCGCTGGCATGTGAGCCATGCATGACCATGTGCCGCGAGGCGTAGATACGGCTGCCGCCCATCGGCGCCGTCGTCCTGCAATTCCTTCTGCGTGAACCCTTCCGCCTGCCACGTGAAGACCGTGTCGCGATCTGGCGCGTCCGCCGGCACTTCGTTTAACATGCGCGGCAGTTGCGAGAGGCGCACCGCCCCTGCTGCCTGTCGCCCGCTGCGGGCGAACTCGAACAGGTCGACCGCGTGCGGATCAAGCGGCGCCGCAGGTTTGCCAGAAGAAGTGTTCATGTGCGCTCCTGCCTACAGGCTGACTTGCGGATCCGGCTTGGCACCGCTCACGTACGGCTCATCTGCGGATGACGTACTTTACTTCCGAAGACCCGGCAGGCGCCACCACTACAGAAGCCTGCCGACGAAAAGCGGGAAAGCATACCTGTTTTACCTTTTTCAGTCAATCACTTAAGCTTGCGTCCTCGCAACGCTGCGCAACCCCCGACGACTCACCGATCCAACCGACCATGCCGGATACCGTTTGCCGCCCGCCGCGGCTGATTCTTGCCTCCAGTTCCCGCTATCGCCGCACGCTCCTCGAGCGCCTCGGCGTGCCGTTCGACGTCGTGTCGCCGGACCTCGACGAAACCCCGCTCGACGGCGAAACCCCGGCCGCGACCGCCCTGCGCCTCGCCGGCGCGAAAGCGCGCGCCGGCGCCGCAACGATCGACGCGCCGGATGGCGTGCTCGTGATCGGGTCGGACCAGGTCGCGACCTTCGACGGGCTCCAGATCGGCAAGCCCGGCACGCATGAGCGCGCGCTCGCGCAGCTCGTGTCGATGCAGGGCCGCGAAGTCGAATTCCACAGCGCGCTCTGCCTGTACGACAGCCGCACGGGCGAAGCGCACGTCGAGGACATCGTCACGCGCGTGCGCTTCCGCTCGCTGCCCGAGGCCGAACTCGACGCGTACCTGCGCGCGGAAACGCCGTACGACGTCGCCGGCAGCGCGAAGTCCGAAGGGCTCGGCATCGCGCTGCTCGACGCGATCGACTCGGACGACCCGACCGCGCTCGTCGGCCTGCCGCTGATCGCGCTCACGCGGATGCTGCGCGCCGCCGAATATCCGCTGTTTGCAACCACCCGTGGAGACCGCGCATGACGGCCGGCACGCTTTATCTCGTCCCGAACACGCTTGGCGAAGGCGACGAATCGATGCTAGCCGCGGTGCTGCCCGCGGCCGTCCAGGCACGCGCCGGCACGCTCGGCTATTACATCGGCGAAAACGCGAAAACGACGCGCGCCTTTCTGAAGAAGATCGGCACGACGCGCCCGATCCAGGAAATCGAGATCCGCGAGCTGAACGTCAATACGCCGGCCGGCGAAATCGACCGGTTGCTCGCGCCCGTGCGGGCCGGCGCGGACGCCGGTCTTGTGTCCGAGGCCGGCTGCCCGGCCGTCGCCGATCCCGGCGCATTGCTGGTGCGCCGCGCTCACGAGCGCGGCGTAAGGGTCGTGCCGCTAGTCGGACCGAGTTCGATCCTGCTCGCGCTGATGGCGTCGGGCCTGAACGGCCAGAGCTTCGCATTCAACGGCTACCTGCCGGTCGATGCGGCCGCGCGCGCGAAGCGCCTGCGCGAACTCGAGCAGTTGTCGCGCAAGGCGCGCCAGACGCAGATCTTCATCGAGACGCCGTACCGGAATCAAGCGATGCTCGACACGCTCGTCGCGACCTGTGCGCCGTCGACGCAGATCTGCGTCGCGGCCGACCTGACCCTCGCGACCGAGACGATCGCGAGCCGCACCGTGGCGGACTGGAAAAAGGCGCCCGCGCCGAATCTGCACAAGCGCCCGGCGATCTTCCTGCTGCTCGCGAACTGAAGCCGCGGCCGGCGGCCGGCCAGCGGGCCATCGCGGCCCGCCGGACGCCCGTCAGCGCAGGCCGAACGACGCGCCGCCGGCCGTCAGCGCCTTCATCGCGGCGCCGCCGACGGCCGCGCCGAACTTGCGCGCAACGCGGTTCGTCAGGCTTTCCTTCACCGTATAGTCGACGAGATCGGGCGCCTTCAGCACGTCGCGCGCGACCGTGTCGGTCGTGCCGTAACCGTCGGCGAGCCCGAGCTCGACGCTCTTCTCGCCGGTCCAGAACAGGCCGGAGAACATGTCGGGCGTCTCATGCAGCCGCTTGCCGCGGCCATCCCTCACGGCCTTGATGAACTGCGCGTGCACCTGGTCGAGCAGCGCCTGCGCATGCGCGTCCATCTTCGGCGTCTCCGGCGAGAACGGATCGTAGAAGCCCTTGTTTTCGCCCGACGTATGCAGGCGCCGCTCGACACCGAGCTTGCCCATCAGCCCGGTGAAGCCGAAACCGTCCATCAGCACGCCGATCGACCCGATGATGCTCGCCTTGTCGACGAAGATCTTGTCGGCCGCAGCGGCGATGTAATAACCGCCCGATGCGCACATGTCGGTCACGACGACGTACAGCGGCTTGTCCGGGTGCTTCGCGCGCAGGCGCCGGATCTCGTCGTAGACCATGCCGGCCTGCACGGGGCTGCCGCCCGGGCTGTTGATCCGCAGCACGACGCCGACCGTGCCGTCGTCGTCGAACGCTGCGTCGAGCGCGGTGTTGATGTCGTCGCCGTTCGCGTTGACGCCGGCCGCGATCTCGCCGTCGATCGTCACGAGCGCCGTATGCCGTCCGCTCGACGAGAATTTCGAGTCGCTCGAAAAATCGATCAGCGCGAACGCGAACAGCACGAATACGCCGAGGAACGCGAAGCGGAAGAAGATCTTCCAGCGCCGCGCCGCACGCTGTTCCTTCACGGCCGCGAGCGCGATCCGCTCGAGCGCCGCGCGCTCCCAGTTCGGTTCACGGCTGTCGGGACGGGGGGAGGAATCCGGGGAATTCGGTTGGTCGGCCATGCAGTGTTGTCGTCAGTCGGTCGTGGCGGGAGTGGCAGGACGCAGGTCGGCGTCGGGCACCCAGAATACCGCACGCCCGTCGGGCGTGTCGCGTTCGTCGACCTCGACCGGCCGCAGGCGCCCACCGCGACACGGGCCGCCGACGCACTTGCCGGTATCCGGCGCATAGATCGCGCCGTGTGTCGCGCACATCAGGTAGAGGCCCGACGATTCGAAGAACTGCCCTTCGGCCCAGTCGAGCTCCATCGGCACGTGCGCGCAGCGGTTCAGGTAGCCGTATGGGCGACCGTCGTAGCGCACGAAGAACACGATGGCCTGCTCGCCGCGCAGCGTCGCGTCGACGCGCACGCCGGCGCCGCCGTCGGCCAGCGTATCCGACGCGCACACGCGCACGGCGTCCGGCGCCGCGCTCATGCGTGCTCCCGCAGCCACGCAGCCAGCGCATCGACGTCCGGCGCGACGAAGCGCGGCGCGAGCGCAGCCAGCGCGTCGGCCGTGTGCGCGCCGTACGCGACGCCGACGCCGGCTGCTCCGGCGCTCGCGGCCATCTGCAGATCGTGCGTCGTGTCGCCGATCATCACGGTGCGTGCGAGGTCCTGCCCCAATTCCCGGGACAGCTCGTGCAGCATCGCCGGATGCGGTTTCGAGAACGTTTCGTCCGCGCAGCGCGTCGCATCGAACCAACTCGTCAGCTTCGACTGGTCAAGCACGCGATTCAGTCCGACCCGCCCCTTGCCGGTCGCAACGGCGAGCAGGTAGCCCGTATCGCGCAACTCGGCGAGCAGTTCGCGTACGCCGGCGAACAGCTCGATGCGCTGGTCGTCAAGCAGATAGTGATGACGGTAGCGCTCGGCCAGCCGCGGATAGTCGGACGGATCGAGGGTCGGAGCCGTAATCTGCAGCGCGTCGCGCAGACCGAGGCCGATCACGTAGCGCGACGCCTCGTCGGACGGCGTGGGCAGGCCGAGATCGCGGCATGCGGCCTGGATGCTGTGCGCGATGTGCGCAGTCGAATCCATCAGCGTGCCGTCCCAGTCGAAGACGATCAGGTCAAATTGCTGTCGAGCCATGCGGTTCAGGCGGTATCGCGCAGTGCGCTGAGTTGGTCGAGGAAGCGCTGGCATTCGTCCGGTAGCGGCGCATCGAACTGCAGCGCCTCGCCGGTCAGCGGATGGGCAAGCCGCAGCCGGTGCGCGTGCAGGAACATCCGTTTCAACGACGGCTGCGCGTTCGCGCGCGCCAGCGCCTTGTTCAGTGCGAAATCGCCATACTTGGCGTCGCCGGCGATCGGCAGGCCGAGATGCGCGAGGTGCACGCGGATCTGATGGGTCCGACCCGTTTTGAGTTCCGCTTCGACCAGCGCGTAGTCGGGCCAGCGGTCGACGAGGTTGAACACCGTATGCGACGGCAGCCCGTCGTCCTGCACGCGCACGCGGCGCTCCCCTTCCGGGGTCGAATACTTGAACAGCGGCACCTTCACCGCGCGGCGGCGGCCCCAGTCGGGCTGCCATTCGCCGTGGGCGCACGCGAAGTAGCGCTTGTCCATCCGGTTCTCGCGGATCTGTTCGTGCAGGCCCACGAGCGCCGTGCGCTTTTTCGCGAGCATCAGGATCCCGGACGTCTCACGGTCGAGCCGGTGGACGAGTTCGAGGAATTTCGCGCGCGGGTGCGCCTGGCGCATCTGCTCGATCACGCCGAACGCGACGCCGCTGCCGCCGTGCACCGCAACGCCGGCCGGCTTGTTGATGACGAGCATCGCATCGTCCTCGTACAGCACGTCGAAATTCGCCGGCGGCACGATGGGCGTGTCGGCGCGCGCGAGGTCCGCCGCCGCCACGCGCACGGGCGGCACGCGGACGATGTCGCCAAGGACGAGGCGGTACTGCGCGTCGATCCGGCCCTTGTTCACGCGCACTTCGCCGCTGCGGAGGATCCGGTAAATATGGCTTTTCGGCACGCCTTTACAGACGCGCAACAGGAAGTTGTCGATCCGCTGACCGGCCGAGTTTTCGTCGATCTCGATCATCGATACCTGGCCGCTTGCGACCGAATTCTGGGATATTTTGCCTAACTCATTCATACTGAATATAATTTTGCCCAGCCTGACGTTGAGGGTGGCCTGACCGGCCGGCCCCGACCGAGTCGGGCAAGGCGCAAGCGGAAACCGTTATTTTACTTGCGCCGGGGGTCCGCTGCTCGCCCCTAATCAAAGAGATGCAGCAAGTTGCACGCACGGCGCCGCCCGTCGGCAAGGATCGCGCCCACAGGCGGATTCGGTCGGCAAGGCGCCGCGGTAACGGAAAGTTGGTTGAAAAGAATTTGATCGGCAGCCCGACGGCGCGAAGTGCGTCCGCAGGCTGCCGGTTGCGAATATTACGGCGTTGCGCCCGATTTGGTCCCGCGAAGCGTGCGGGGCTTGGCGACGTCAAACCAGGGAAGTACACCCCAAGCGGGAAAGTCGGGCTGGATTCGATACTCCCCGCTGCGGCCCAAGCCGCAGCATCTGCCGCCCGTCGGCGCGCGCGACGCATTGCGCGCGCCCGTGGCAATGCCCGGACTCAGGCTTAGCGCGCTTTTGCAGCGTGCGGTGTGTGAACGCCGTGCTTTGAAACCGTATTCGCAGGTGCCCTACGGCCGCCGGCCCCGTCTATCGGGCCCAAGCGCCTCTTCAGGCAATTCTCCCCGCCATCGTTCCCGCTCCAGCGTGCTTGTGACAACACAACAAGGTGCGGCCTGCCGTCGTTCCCGCCCTCGCGACTGACAACCGCGAGGCGCCGGCAGCGGAGCCGCCTGGAGTCGTTCATGAAACGCATGCTGTTCAATGCGACGCAGCAGGAGGAGCTGCGCGTCGCCATCGTCGATGGGCAAAAGCTCATCGACATCGACATCGAAACCGCCGGGCGCGAACAGCGCAAAGGCAATATCTACAAAGGTGTCGTCACCCGCATCGAGCCGTCGCTCGAAGCGTGCTTCGTCAACTACGGCGAAGACCGCCACGGCTTCCTGCCGTTCAAGGAAGTCGCCCGCCAGTACTTCAAGGAAGGCATCGACATGCGCTCCGCGCGCATCCAGGATGCTCTGCGCGAAGGCCAGGAGCTGATCGTCCAAGTCGAGAAGGAAGAGCGTGGCAACAAGGGCGCCGCCCTCACGACCTTCATCTCGCTCGCCGGCCGCTATCTCGTGCTGATGCCGAACAATCCGCGCGGCGGCGGTGTGTCGCGCCGGATCGAGGGCGACGAGCGCCAGGAACTGCGCGAAACGATGTCGCAACTGCAGATTCCCGACGGCATGAGCATGATCGCCCGCACCGCGGGCATCGGCCGCAGCGCCGAGGAACTGCAGTGGGACCTGAACTACCTGCTGCAACTGTGGCGCGCGATCGAAGCGGCGTCGCAAAGCGGCAACGCCGGCCAGCCGATGCTGATCTACCTGGAATCGAGCCTCGTGATCCGCGCGATCCGGGACTATTTCCAGCCCGATATCGGCGAAATCCTGATCGACACGACCGAGATCTATGATCAGGCCCGTGCGTTCATGGACATCGTGATGCCGGACAACGTGTCGAAGGTGAAGCGTTACCACGACGACGTGCCGCTGTTCTCCCGCTTCCAGATCGAGCACCAGATCGAAACGGCCTACTCGCGCACGGTGCCGCTGCCGTCCGGCGGCGCGATCGTGATCGACCACACCGAAGCGCTCGTCGCGATCGACGTGAACTCGGCGCGCGCGACCAAGGGCGCGGATATCGAGGAAACGGCGACCCGCACGAACCTCGAAGCGGCCGACGAGGTCGCCCGCCAGCTCCGCCTGCGCGACCTCGGCGGCCTGATCGTGATCGATTTCATCGACATGGAATCGGCGAAGAGCCAGCGTGAAGTCGAGCAGCGCCTGAAAGACGCGCTCAAGCATGACCGTGCGCGCGTGCAGATGGGCAAGATCTCCCGCTTCGGCCTGATGGAGCTGTCGCGCCAGCGCCTGCGTCCGGCGCTGTCGGAAGGCAGCCACGTGACTTGCCCGCGCTGTAACGGCACCGGCCACATCCGCGATACCGAATCGTCCGCGCTGCAGGTCCTGCGGATCATTCAGGAAGAAGCGATGAAGGAAAATACCGCGGCGATCCACTGCCAGGTGCCGGTCGAGGTGACCGCCTTCCTGCTCAACGAAAAGCGCCAGGAAATCAACAAGATCGAGTCGCGCTTCAAGGTCGGCATCGTGCTGATCCCGAACAAGCACCTCGATACGCCGCACTACAAGCTCGAGCGCCTGCGCCACGACGACGCGCGCCTCGACGATCCGCGCGCGTCCTGGAAGATGGCCGAGGAAGCTGCCCGCGAACTCGAGTCGGAAACCGGCTACAGCAAGCGCACGGCAGAAGTGAAGCCGAAGCAGGAAGCCGCGGTCAAGGGCATCACGCCCGAGCGTCCGGCTCCGAGCGCGGCCCCGCAGCGCCCGGTCGAGCCCGTTCCGGCCCCCGCACCTGTGGCCGCGGCAAGCGGCGGCTTCATCGGCTGGCTGAAGGGCCTGTTCGGCGTGTCGCCGGCTCCGGCGCCCGCGCCGGTTGCTCCGGCGCCGGCGAAGGAACAGGCAGCCCGCCCGGCTCGCGAGCGCACCGAGAAGACCGAGCAGCGCGGCGGCGATCGCAACCGCAACCGTCGTGGCGGCGCCCAGCAGGCGCAAGGCGGCCGCGACCAGGCAGCAGCAGGCCGTGGCCAGCCGCAACGCCAGGAACGCGAAGGCAAGGAAGCGCGCGAACCGCGTGAAGGCCGTGAGCCGCGCGAGGGTCGCGAACCGCGTGAAGGTCGTGAAAACCGCGAAGGTCGTGAGGGCCGCGAAGGTCGCGAGGGCCGTGGCCAGCGCGAAGGTCGCGAACCGCGCGAGCCGCGTGAAAGCCGTGAGCCGCGTGAACCGCGCGAGAATCGCGAACCGCGCGAGCGTGCCGAGCAGCCGGAAGGCGTCGACGCAGCCGGCCGTGGCGAGCGCCAGGAACGCGGCGAGCGTCGCGAGCGCGGCGAACGCCGCAAGCCGACCCAGCATGCGGCCACGCTCGAGACCGTCACCCGTGGTGAAAACCATCCGGAATCGGAAGCCGACAAGGTCGTCGCAGACGCCCTGCCCGGCGCCGACCTGGCAGCCGATGCGGAAGCCGTCGCGCGTGACGGCGAGGAACGTCGTCGCCGCCGTCGCGGCCGCCGTGGCGGTCGTCGCGAGCGCGACGAAGACGGCGCACTCGTCGACCAGGCCGAGCAAGGCGCGGATGGCGAAGCCGCAGCGCAAACCGTGACGCCGGAAGCACCGGCCGCTGCCGAACCGGCCCATACGGCCGCACCGGCAGTCGTCGCGGCCGTGGCCGCGGCAGGCGCCGTCGTCGCCGAAGCAGCGGTCGAGCAGCATGCTGCACCGGCCGCTGTGGAAGCTCCGCCGGCACCGGCACACGCCGAAGTGGCTCCGGCCGCTCCGGTCGAGCCCGCGGTCGCCGCCCCGGCAGCAAAACCGGCACCGGTCGCACCGGCCGTCGACACGGAAGCCGGTCCGGCTCCGGTCGCGGTTTCGCCGACCGACGCGTTCGAAGTGCCGGCAGCAGCACCGGCCGCGGTCGAGGCGCCGCAGGCCGCGCCCGTCGAGCAAGCCGCACCGGCCGTGACGACCGAAGCCGCTCCGGTGGCTGTCGAGCCGGCGCATGTCGAAGCGGCGCCGGTCGAGGCCGTCGCAGCACCGGCACCGGCTCCGGCCTCCGCTCCGGCCCCCGCACAACCTGCAGCCGCGCCCGCTTCGGCGAGCCTGGACGTCGTGCTGGAGCAGGCCGGTCTCGTCTGGGTGAACACGGACGCCGACAAGTTCGCCGCTGCGCAGGAAGCCGCGTCGCAACTCCCGCGTCCGGCCCGCGTGCCGCGCGAACGCAAGGTGCTGCCGCCGGCCGATACGGCCCCGATGCAGCAGGTCGAAACGACGCACCACTGACCGGCGCATCGCCCGACCAGGAAAAGCCCGCCTCCGGCGGGCTTTTTCATGTCCGCGCTGCGGGTTTCCGCCCACCGGACCGGTCGGCCGCTTGCGGCTAAAATACAGGTCTGGCTCGCACTTCTTTCAACATGTCCCGACGCATCATTCCTCTCGCCGACGTCAGCGGGATGCCAGACGTCTCCGGCGTCGCGCATGCCCCTGACGGCACGCTGGCCGACACGTTCGCCAGGCCGCTGCGCGACCTGCGCATCTCGGTGACGGATCGCTGCAACTTTCGCTGCGTGTACTGCATGCCGCGCGCGGTCTTCGACAAGGATTACCCGTTCCTGCCGCACAGCGCGCTGCTCACGCACGAGGAAATCGAACGTGTGGCGCGACTCTTTGTCGCACACGGCGTCGAGAAGATCCGCATCACGGGCGGCGAGCCGCTGCTGCGCAAGAACCTCGAATTCCTGATCGAGCGCCTCGCGCGCCTGACCACCCATGACGGCCGCCCGCTCGACCTGACGCTGACGACCAACGGCTCGCTGCTCGCGCGCAAGGCGCGCGCGCTGAAGGACGCCGGGCTCACGCGCGTGACGGTCAGCCTCGACGCGCTCGACGAGACGCTGTTCAAGCGCATGAACGACGCCGAATTCGCGAGCGCCGACGTGCTCGACGGCATCTTCGCCGCCCAGGCCGCGGGCCTCGCGCCGGTCAAGGTCAACATGGTCGTGAAGCGCGGCACCAACGACAGCGAGATCCTGCCGATGGCCGAGCGTTTCCGCGGCACCGGCGTGATCCTGCGCTTCATCGAATACATGGACGTCGGCACGTCGAACGGCTGGAACATGACCGAGGTGCTGCCGTCGGCCGACGTTGTCGCGCGGATCGCCGAACATTACCCGCTCGTGCCGCTCGAAGCGCACACGGCGGCCGAGACCGCCCAGCGCTGGGGCTATGCGGACGGCAGCGGCGAGATCGGCGTGATCTCGAGCGTCACGCAGGCCTTCTGCGGCGACTGCACGCGCGCGCGGCTGTCGACCGAAGGCAAGCTGTATCTGTGCCTGTTCGCGTCGACGGGCCACGACCTGCGCGCACTCGTGCGCGGCGGCGCGAGCGACGCCGAGATCGCGACCGCGATCGCCCGCATCTGGCAGGCCCGCACCGACCGCTATTCGCAACTGCGCGGCAGCGCGTTGGCCGAAACCTCGCCCGACGGCGCCGGCAAGCGCGTCGAAATGTCCTATATCGGCGGCTGACGCACGCCGCCCATTCCGCCTGCGCACAATGCCCGTTTCCGCCCCTCCTTCGATCGCCGGCCTGCTGCTCGCGGGCGGACGCGCCACGCGCATGGACGGCGTCGACAAGGGCCTGCAACTGCTCGACGGTACGCCGCTCGCGCTGCACGTGCTGCGCCGGCTCTCGCCGCAGGTCGACGAAACGCTGATCAGCGCGAATCGCCACGCCGACCGCTATGCCGAGCTCGGCGCGCCGTTCGACGCGCGCATCGTGGCGGACGACACGCCCGATTTCCCAGGCCCGCTCGCGGGCCTGCTCGCCGGCATGCGGGCCGCGCGCGCGCCGCTCGTCGCGTGCTCGCCATGCGATACGCCGTTTCTGCCCGCCGACCTCGTCGCGCGGCTGCTTGCGGCGCTCGATGCGCAACAGGCCGACATCGCGATGGCGGTGACCGTCGATGCGCAGCAGGCGCGCTCGCCGCAGCCGACGTTCGCGCTGCTGCACACGGCGCTGGCCGACGATCTCGCCGCGCGGCTCGCGGCCGGCGACCGCAAGGTGCGTGCGTGGTACGCACGCCACAAGACGGTCGAAGTCGAGTTTCGCGACGAGCGTGCGTTTTACAATGCCAACTCCTGGCAGGAACTCGCCGCGCTGGCCCGTCGCTGACGGCATCCGCACCGTTCCCGCCCGGCGCCCGCCGCATGCGAAACCCGCACCCACGCACCCTCCTCGCGCCACCGGCCACGAACCCGATACGCCTCGCGGCGCAGTCCGACTGATGATCACGCAATCCTCGCCCGCCTCCCGAACCGCACCCGATGCCGATGCCCCGCTGTCGCTCGCCGACGCGCAGGCGCTCGCGTGCCGCTTCGCGGTGCCCGTCGACGCGTGCGACTCGGTGCCGCTGCGCGACGCGCTCGACCGCGTGCTCGCGGCCGACGTGAGCGCGCCGTTCGACATTCCCGCGTACGACAACTCGGCGATGGACGGCTATGCGTTCGCCGGTGGCACCAGCGCGTACGCGTCGCCGCAGGGGGACGTCGCGCTGACGGTCGCCGGCACCGCGTTCGCGGGCCATCCGTTCGACGGCGCCGTGGCCGCCGGGGCATGCGTGCGCATCATGACGGGCGCGCCGATGCCGGCCGGATGCGACACGGTGATTCCGCAGGAACGCGTGCGCGTCGACGGCGACACGATCCGCTTCGCCGCACACGACATCGCACGCGGCGCGAACTGCCGCAAGGCCGGCGAGGATCTCGCGCGCGGCGCCTGTGCGCTCGCCACGGGCCGCATCCTGCGGCCGTCCGACCTAGGCCTGCTCGCATCGTTCGGCATCACCGACGTCACGGTGCGCCGGCGCGTGCGCGTTGCCGTGTTCTCGACCGGCGACGAACTGCGCGAGCCCGGCGAGCCGCTCGGCCGCGGCGCGCTGTACGACAGCAATCGCGGGATGCTGATCGCGATGCTCGAAAGGCTGCACGTCGACGCGATCGATCTCGGAATCGTCCGCGACGATCCGGCCGCGCTCGAAGCCGCGTTGCGCGACGCCGTCGCCGCGCAGGCCGACGTGGTCATCACGTCGGGCGGCGTATCGGTCGGCGAAGCCGACTTCACACGCGACGTGATGGCGCGGCTCGGCGACGTCACATTCGCGAGCCTCGCGCTGCGGCCCGGCCGGCCGCTCGCGTTCGGTACGCTCGCGCGCTCGGCCGACGGCGCCGGTCACGCACTGTTCTTCGGGCTGCCAGGCAATCCGGTCGCGTCCGCCGTGACGTTCTACGCGATCGTGCGCCCCGCGCTGCTGACGCTGGCCGGCGCGCAAACGCCGCCGCCGGCGATGTACACGGCGCTCAGCACGCAGGCGCTGAAGACGCGTCCCGGCCGCACCGAGTACCTGCGCGGCATCGCGACGCGCGCCGCCGACGGCCGCTGGCACGTCGCGCCGGCCGGTTCGCAGAGTTCCGCGTCGCTGAGCGGCCTCGCGGCCGCCAACTGTTTCATCGTCCTGGGCCACGATACCGCGGCAGTCGACGCGGGCACCCCGGTCGACATCCTGCCGCTCGACGGCCTGATCTGAATTCCACTATCGGTATATCTCTACGGGGGCAATCCGCACATGAAGAAACAAATTTCATCGATCGCCGCGGGGCAGACCGCAAAGGCGCTGATCCTCGTCTACCTGACGTTCAGCGTGCCGATCGTGCTGCTCGGCATTCTCGTCGCGTACATCCGCTACGGAATGGTCGAACTGAGCACGATCCTGAGCGCACTGCTGCTGAACGCCATCCTCGGCTTCGTGCTGCTGTGGATCGCATGCCACGCATACAACTGGGTCGCGTCGCGCTTCGGCGGCATCGAGATCGTGCTGTCCGATCCGCCGGAGGAAGCGTGAGCGACACGCCGCTGATCCGCGCAGCCGAAGCGCGCGACGTCGGCGCAATCCTCGCGCTGATGCGCGAGCTGGCCGAGTTCGAGAAGCTCACGCACCTGTTCGTCGCGACCGAAACGAATCTCGCCGACGCGCTGTTCGGCGAGCGGCCTGCCGCCGAAGCGCTCGTCGCCGAACGCAACGGCGCGATCGTCGCGTATGCGCTGTTCTTCCACAACTATTCGACGTTCGTCGGCCGTCGCGGCCTCTATCTCGAGGATCTGTACGTACAGCCGTCGCAGCGCGGCACCGGCCTCGGCACCGCGATGCTGCGTCACCTCGCAGCACTGGCCGTCGAGCGCCGTTGCGGGCGTTTCGAATGGTCGGTCCTCGACTGGAACCAGCCCGCGATCGATTTCTACGAGAAAATGGGCGCAACCGTGCTGCCCGAATGGCGCATCGTCCGCGTGACCGACGACGCGCTGGACACGCTCGCCGGACATTGAGCGCGGGCCAGCCGAGCCGGTGATCGCATCATGAAAAAACGGGCGCCGCGGCGCCCGTTTTCGTTCCGGCCGGTATCGGCAACGCGCGTCACGCGTCGTCCGCATCGGCGCCGTCGGTGCCTTCCGCACCGAGCAGCCCGGCCGCCGTGTCGCCCGGCAGCGCCTCGACCTGCTTCAGCTTGCGGCTCATCACGCGCGTACGCTGCTCGGCGGACTCGATCGAGCGCGTGACCGTTTCGAGCTGCGCCTTCGTGCGCGCGAGCACGTCGCCGAACTTGCCGAACTCCGTCTTCACTGCGCCGAGCACCTGCCACACCTCGCTCGACCGCTGCTCGATCGCGAGCGTGCGGAACCCCATCTGCAGGCTGTTCAGCAGCGCCGTGAGCGTCGTCGGCCCCGCGATCGTCACGCGAAAGTCGCGCTGCAGCAGGTCGGTCAGCCCCGGGCGGCGCAGGATCTCCGCATAAAGCCCCTCGGTCGGCAGGAACAGCAGCGCGAAGTCGGTCGTGTGCGGCGGTGCGACGTACTTCTCGGCAATCGTGCGCGCCTCCAGCCGCACGCGCGCTTCGAGCGCGCGGGCCGCTTCCTCGACCGCCGGCGCATCGGCGCGCTCCTGTGCGTCAATCAGCCGCTCGTAGTCTTCGCGCGGGAATTTCGCGTCGATCGGCAACCACACCGGCGGTGCGTCGCGCGTGCCCGCATCGCGGCCCGGCAGCCGGATCGCAAACTCGACGCGCTCGGTGCTCTTCGGCACCGTCGCGACGTTCTTCGCGTACTGCTCGGGCGTCAGCATCTGTTCGAGCAGCGCCTCGAGCTGCACTTCGCCCCAGGTGCCGCGCGTCTTCACGTTGGTCAGCACCTTTTTCAGATCGCCGACGCCCGCCGCGAGCGTCTGCATCTCGCCGAGCCCGCGATGGACCTGCTCGAGCCGGTCAGACACGAGCTTGAACGATTCGCCGAGCCGCTGCTCGAGCGTCGCATGCAGTTTCTCGTCGACGGTGCGGCGCATCTCCTCGAGCTTCGCCGCATTGTTGGTCTCGATTTCCTTCAGCCGCTGTTCGAGCGTCGCGCGCACCTCGCCGATCCGGCGATCGTTCGCCTCGGTCAGTTGCGTGAGCTGCCGGTTCAACGTGTCGCCGAACAGCCTGAGCGCGGCCGTCTGCTCCTCGCGCGCCTGCTGCGCCTGGCGCTGCACGCTCTCGCGCATCGCGTCGAACTGCTGCGCATTGCCGGCGACGAGCTTGCCGAGCTGCTGGGCGAAACCCTCGATCTGGTTGTTCTGCACGGTCGCGACGCTCGTCAGTTGCGCGGCGAGCGTCTGCTGAAGCTGCGAGAAGCTGCCGGCCAGCTCGGTGCGCGAACCGCGCGCGTTCTCGACGATCTCGCCGCGCAATTCGCGTTCGAGCCGCTCGACCGCGCGCGCCTGCGCATGCGCGGCATCCTCGATCTGGTCGCCGAGCACCGCCGTATCGTCGTGGCGGCCGCCGCCGCGCACGATCGCGACGATCGCCACCGCGAGCGCGACGGCCAGCACGACGACCGCCGCAAGCAACAACGTCATCGTCATGCGCGCGGCTTCCCGATCACGTCAGGGTTGATCGGATTCGGCGGCTGCCCGGCGCGCGGCCCCTCGCCCAGTGCGGCGATCAGGTTGTCGGCGGCGAGGTTCGCCATCGCGCGGCGCGTCTTTTCGGTCGCGCTCGCGATATGCGGCGTCAGCACGACGTTCGGCACCTCGAGCAGCGCCGGATGCACGGTCGGCTCGCCTTCGTACACGTCGAGGCCGGCCGCGGCGATCGTCCCGTCGCGCAGCGCGTCGGCCAGCGCTGCGTCGTCGACGATCCCGCCGCGCGCGATGTTGGTCAGCGTCGCGGTGGGCTTCATCTTCGCGAACTCGGCCGCGCCGATCGTGTGATGGTTCTCCTTCGTGTACGGCAACACGAGCACGACGTGATCGGCGCGCGCGAGCAGCGCATCCTTCGACACGTATTCGGCGTTCAGCTCGGCCTCGATCTCGGGCGCGACCCGCGACCGGTTGTGATAAATCACCTGCATCCCGAAGCCGCGTGCGCGGCGCGCGAGCGCCTGCCCGATGCGGCCCATCCCGATGACGCCGAGCGTCGAGCCGTAAATGTCGGTGCCGAGGAAACCGTCGTACGCCCACTTCTGCCAGTGACCGGCGCGCAGCCAGTGCTCGGATTCGGCGATCCGGCGCGCGGCGGCCATCATCAGCGCCCAGCCGAAATCGGCGGTCGACTCGTTCAGCACGTCGGGCGTGTTGGTGCCGAGCACGTTCGCCGCGTTGAACGCGGCCATGTCGAAGTTGTTGTAGCCGACCGCCATGTTCGACACGACACGCAGGCGCGGCGCCGCCGCGAGCGCCGCCGCGCCGACCGGGTCGCCGGCCGTCAGCGCGCCGTCCTTGTCGGCCAGACGCGCGGCGAGCGCATCGGGAGCGAGCGCGTCACCGTCGTTCCAGTCGACTTCGAAATACTGCTTGAGGCGTTCGATCACGTCCGGAAAGATCGGACGCGCGACCAGGATCTTCTGCATCGCCATCTCCGTATGCCGCGGGCCGATCGCGGCGCACATCGCGCCGCCGGGATCGCCCGCGCCGAGTTGAAAGTTGTCAGGTTACGCCGGGAAGAAAATCAGCGACGTCAGCAGGAACACCGGCACCAGGATCACGAGCGCCCAGCCGAGGTACGCGAAGAAGCTCGGCATCTTCACGCCGCGTGACTCCGCGATCGCCTTCACCATGAAGTTCGGCGCGTTGCCGATATAGCTGTTCGCGCCCATGAACACCGCGCCCGCGGAAATCGCGGCGAGCGTCGACGCGCCCGTCGTCATCAGCGCCTGCGCATCGCCGCCCGCGAGGTTGAAGAACACCAGATACGTCGGCGCATTGTCGAGGAACGACGACAGCAGGCCCGTCGCCCAGAAGTACATCGCGTCGATCGGCTTGCCGTCCGGCCCCGTGACGAGATGGACGATCTGCGCGAACGCGCCGTCCGCGCCCGCGCGCAGGATCACGATCACCGGCGCGATCGTCACGAAGATCCCCGCGAACAGCTTCGCGACCTCCTCGATCGGCGCCCAGTTGAACGCGTTGCCTTCACGCGCGGAACGCGGCGTCAGCGCAAGCGATGCGAGCGTCACGACCACGAGCGCGACGTCGCGCGCGAGGTTCTGCAGCGCGACGTGCGTGCCCCACACGTCGAACGTGATGCCCGGCTTCCAGATGCCGCTCATCAGCACGAGCGCGACGATGGCCGCGAGCAGCACGAAGTTGATCTTGCCGTCGATCGACAGCGCCGCGCCGTCGGGCGTCGGATCGAGCGCGGCCGGCCGCTCCTCGCCGCCCTTCCGGTAGAAATACGTGTCGAGCACGAAGAACAGCGCCAGCAGCACCACGCAGATGAACAGCATCGGCAGCGCGAGATGGGTCGTCGTCCAGAAGAAGCTCACGCCGTTCAGGAAACCGAGGAACAGCGGCGGATCGCCGAGCGGCGACAGCGAGCCGCCCGCGTTCGCGACGAGGAAGATGAAGAAGATCACGACGTGCACGACATGCTTGCGGTTGTCGTTCGCGCGCAGCAGCGGCCGGATCAGCAGCATCGCGGCGCCCGTCGTGCCCATCACGCTCGCGAGCAGCGTGCCGAGCGCGAGGATCGCCGTGTTCAGCTTCGGCGATCCATGCAGGTTGCCGTTCACGCAGATGCCGCCTGCCACCGTATAGAGCGCGGTGAGCAGCACGATGAACGGGATGTATTCCTCGAGCAGCGCATGCACGAGCGTGCCGAACGCGGTGCCCGCGCCGAATGCGAACGCGAACGGAATCAGGAACACGACCGCCCACCCGGCTGCAATCTTGCCGAAGTGGTGATGCCAGAACACGGGGGCGACAAGCGGAAACAGTGCGATGGACAGCAGGATCCCGGCAAACGGGATGCCCCAGAGTGCGGACAGCGTGGCACCGTCGAGCGTTGCGGCCGATGCAAGCGCGGGAACGGCGCCAAGCGCGACTCCCGACGCCATGCCCGCCCAGGCGGCATGTCGTTTCATGCAGAACTTCCTTGTTCGAGTGGTAGTGGATGCGGCAGGCGCGTCATGCGCCCCGGACGACGATCACGTGCACGCGGTACGGGCCGTGCGCGCCCAGTACGATGGTCTGCTCGATGTCGCCGGTGCGCGACGGGCCCGACACGAAGTTGACCGCGCGCGGCAATTCGCCGCGCTCCGAACGGATCAGCGCGAACGCGTCTTCATGACCGGCGACGATCCGCGACGCGGGCACGATTGCGATGTGCGTCTCCGGCAACAGGCCGGCCGACGCGTAGGTATCGGGGCCGGACAGCAGCACCAGCGAACCCGTTTCGGCGGTCGCGCAAAAGCAGCCCGTGAGGCCGACGAGATCGCCGTCGCGCGGCTTGCGGCACTCGACCGACAGGCCTGCGCCGGCCCAGTCGAGATCGGCCAGCGTGCGCCATGCGACGGCCTGCGTCGGCAGGCCGTGAGCGGAAAGATAGCGGGCAGCGGCGTCCGGTGCATCGGCGAGCGCCGCGACTTCGTCGACCGTGGTCGACAGGCGTGCCGCTTCGTCGGCGAATGCGGCAACGAGATCGGCCGGCACCGGCGGGCGCGGGCCCTGCGGATGACGCGCAAGATAGTCGGCGACGCCGTCTCGCTCCGCCGCATCGGGCTCGGCCGCGCGCCCCTGCGCCGCGCGAATGCGCGCGAGGATCTGGCGACGGGCAGCAGAAGTGTCCATGAACGGTCCTCGTGACGTTGGCGTGCAATACCGTCGGATTATACCGGCCGCCCCTGCCGCCACGCACCTTCGACCGAACGGCCGACGCTCACTTCGACGCGTCTTCCTCGACCGGCTGCGCGATGCCGAACACCTGGCGCAGGTACGCGAGATACGCCTTGTCGTCGCACATGCTCTTGCCCGGCGAATCCGACAGCTTCGCGACCGGCTGGCCGTTGCAGCGAACCATCTTGATCACGATCTGCAGCGGCACGTAGCCGAGGTCGTTGGTGAGGTTCGTGCCGACGCCGAACGCGAGCTTGCAGCGGCCGCGGAACCGTTCGTACAACTGCATGACCTTCGGGATGTCGAGCGCGTCCGAGAACACGAGCACCTTCGTGCGCGGGTCGCACCGGTTCGCCTCGTAATGGCGCAGCATCCGCTCGCCCCAGTCGAACGGATCGCCCGAATCGTGGCGCGCGCCGTCGAACAGCTTGCAGAAGTACATGTCGAAGTCGTTCAGGAACGCGTCCATCCCGTAGACGTCCGACAGCGCGATCCCGAGGTCGCCGCGGTATTCCTTCGCCCACATCTCGAAGCCGTAGATCTGCGAGTCGCGCAGCCGCGGGCCGAGCGCCTGGCACGCCTGCAGGTACTCGTGGGCCATCGTGCCGAGCGGCGTGATGTCGTGCTTCATCGCGTACAGCACGTTGCTCGTGCCCGCGAACTGCGGGCCGAGGCCGTCGCGCAGCGTGAGCGCGACCTCCTCGTGCCAGACCTTCGAGAAGCGCCGGCGCGTGCCGTAGTCGGCGATCTTGCAGTCGGCGAAATCGGGTTTCGCGCCGAGCAGCTTGATCTTCTCGCGCAGCCGCTCGCGGCCTTCGCGATAGTCGGGCTCGCGCTGCGTGTTGCGGAAATAGACTTCGTTGACGATCGCGAGCACCGGGATCTCGAACAGGATCGTGTGCAGCCACGGCCCCTCGATCACGATGTCGATCTCGCCGTTGCCCTTCGGCGAAGGCGTGATCGAGATGTACTTCTCGTTCAGGTGGAACAGCGCGAGGAAGTCGACGAAATCGCTCTTGATGAAGCGCATCCGCCGCAGGTAGTCGAGTTCGACGTCGGAAAAACGCAGCGAACACAGGCCGCGCACCTCGTCGCGGATCTCGTCGATGTACGGCACGAGATCGACGCCTTGCGTGCGGCACTTGAAACGGTATTCGACGTTTGCGGCCGGGAAGTGATGCAGGACGACCTGCATCATCGTGAACTTGTAGAGATCCGTGTCGAGCAGCGAAGTGATGATCATGATTGCGGCACCGCCAATATCGTGACAGGGTCCCGGCGCACCGCGCGCCGCCCGGTCTGTTGGCCATGTTACTCGAATGCGGGCCCGACCATCGCGAAACCGCCTGCCGCGCTGCCCCGTCGCGCCGAATACGGGTTCCCCATTGCGCGTCCCGCGGCGGCCCACTGAGCGCGCCCCCCATAAACTAATCACGAAACGATATAAGCTAGAAAGGCGACCACGCCATACGGGTTTTGCGCTTCAGTTACAATGCCGCTTTTGGCGCAAACGCCACCCCATATATACCGCCAAGCAGGAGCGTTTTAATGACTCACGTTGTGACCGAAGGCTGCATCAAGTGCAAATACACGGATTGCGTGGATGTGTGCCCGGTGGATTGCTTCCGTGAAGGTCCCAACTTTCTCGCCATCGATCCGGACGAGTGCATCGACTGCGCCGTGTGCGTCGCCGAGTGCCCGACCAATGCGATCTATGCCGAAGAAGACGTTCCGGGCGACCAGCAGCAGTTCACCGAGCTGAACGCCGAGCTGGCAAAGGGCTGGCCGTCGATCACGAAGACCAAGCCGGCACCGGCCGACGCGGACGAATGGAAGGACGTGCAGGACAAGCTGCACCTGCTCGAGCGATGATCGCGCGGCGGCCGCAGAAATTTTTTGTGCGGCGCGCGCCAAAGGGGTTGACGGGTTAGCCGACACTCCATATAATCTCGTTTCTCTGCTGTTTGTTCCCCGATAGCTCAGTCGGTAGAGCGCCGGACTGTTAATCCGTAGGTCCCTGGTTCGAGCCCAGGTCGGGGAGCCAAAAACGCAAAGGCCCGTTGAAAGTGGACGGGCTTTTTGCTGGTAACCGCGAACACGCAGATGTACCGATTTATTCCCCGATAGCTCAGTCGGTAGAGCGCCGGACTGTTAATCCGTAGGTCCCTGGTTCGAGCCCAGGTCGGGGAGCCAGACAGCAAAAGGCCCGTCATTCGACGGGCCTTTTGTTTTTCCGGCCGCCCTTTCGCGTTTTCGTGGCCCGGTCCCGCGCATGCTAGAGTCTCTGTCCCGCATTCGTATCCGGTTCCGTCGATGAAGCACCGCCTCCTGCGCGCCGCACCCCTCGCCCTCCTGCTCCCCGCATTCGCCGCCGCGCCGCTCGCGCACGCGGAGGAAGTCGGCAGCGTCAACACCCATTTCCGCGTAACGGGCTCCGACCGCGTCGTCGTCGAGGCGTACGACGATCCGGTCGTAAACGGCGTGACCTGCTACGTGTCCCGCGCACGCACGGGCGGCATCAAGGGCACGCTCGGCGTCGCCGAGGATCCGAGCGAAGCGTCGATCGCGTGCCGGCAGGTCGGCACGATCAGCTTCAAGGAACCGCTCAAGCAGCAGACCGACGTGTTCAGCGAGCGCATGTCGTTCATCTTCAAGACGCTGCACGTCGTGCGCGTGGTCGACAAGAAGCGCAACACGCTCGTCTACCTGACCTACAGCGACCGCATCGTCAGCGGCAGCCCGAAGAACGCCGTCACCGCGGTGCCGATGCCGGCCGGCACGACGATTCCGGTCAAGTAAAGCCCCCACCCGCCGGGCGCGCGAGCGATACACTGTCGGTTCGACCGCTTCCGCGCCCGATCATGTCCGCCACCCGCCTCCCAGACTCTGCACGCTACTGGCGCACGCCGTTGCTGCCGGACGCGGATCTCGTCACGGCCACCTATCGCGACCACACGTTCGCGCCCCACTGGCACGACGCGTACACGATTCCCGTGATTCTCGAAGGCGCGGAACGTTTCACCTATCGCGGCAGCGGCTACGTCGCCGAAACGGGCACCGTTCCCGTGATCAATCCCGGCGAAGTGCATACGGGCTCGCGCGCGGCCGACGAAGGTTGGTGCTATCGCGTCAGCTACATGCCGGTCGAATTCATCCGCGAACTCGCAAGCGCGATCGCCGGCCGCCCGCAGGACGCCCCGTGGTTTGCCCCCGACGTGATTCGCGACGCCGACCTCGCGGCCCGGCTCACGCTGGCGCACCGGATGATGGAGGCAGGCAGCGCGCGCGCGCCGGTCGCGCATGCTCACGGGCAGCCGGCCGGCGATCCGGCCTCCGGCGCGCCGCGCATCTATGATCCGCTCGCGGCCGAAACGGCGATGCTCGACGCGCTGTCGACGCTGATCGTGCGCCATGCCGACGCGCTGCCGCGCCCGGCGCCGCTCGCGGCGGACGAACCGCGCGTCGATGCGATGCGCGAGCGGCTCGCCGCCGATCTCACGTGCACGGTGACGCTCGACGAAGTCGCGCAGGCGGCCGGCCTGTCGCCGTTCCACGCGGCGCGCCTGTTCACCCGTACGACCGGCATGCCGCCGCATGCATGGCGCAACCAGTTGCGATTGCAGCGCGCGCTGGCGCCGCTGCGCGCAGGCGTGCCCGTAGCCGACGTCGCGGCGGCCAGCGGCTTCGTCGACCAGAGCCATTTCACGCGGCATTTCAAACGGATGTTCGGCGTGCCGCCCGGACGCTGGCAGGCAAGCTGACGCGCGGTTTCCCGCTTCCGGCACCCGGCCGTCGCTTGCCGCCGCGCCGGCAAACGCCCGGGCATCCGCCTCGAACCCCGCGAGCGCAAGAACATACAAGCCCGCAAACCACCGGCCCGCTATCCTCCCACTCATGGAGGAGCGCTCTTTGAACCCGACACCCGCATCACCCCCTCGCCGCCCGCTCAACGAATGGCTCGACGGCGCGCGCGACACGATCCCGATGATGATCGGCGCGGCGCCATTCGGCGTGATCTTCGGCACGCTCGTCGGCGGCGGCCCGCTCGCCGCGTGGCACGGCGCGCTGATGTCGCTCGCCGTGTTCGCGGGCTCGGCACAGTTCATCGCGCTCGGCCTGATCGCGGGCAGCGCGAGCTTCGTCGTCGTGCTGGCGACGACGCTGATCGTGAACCTGCGCCACCTGCTGTACAGCGCGACGCTCGCGCCCTATGTCGCGCACCTGCCGCTGCGCTGGCGCGCCACGCTCGGCGCGCTGATGACCGACGAGGTGTTCGCGGTCGCCTATGCGCACTACCGGCACTTCCCTCCCGGTGCGATCGGCCCGCACTACTTCTTCGGCTCCGGGCTCGCGATGTACCTGAACTGGCAGGTCTGGACCCTCGCGGGCATCGGCTTCGGCGCGGCGTTCCCCGGCCTGCAGTCGCTCGGCCTCGATTTCGCGATGGCGGCGACCTTCATCGCGATCGTCGTCCCGCAGCTCGGCACGCTGCGCTATTTCGCGGCGGCCGCGACGGCCGGCACGCTCGCGTACTTCTGGCAGGGCTGGCCGTACAAGCTCGGACTGCTCGGCGCGGTCGCCGCCGGCGTCGCGATCGGCGTCGCGCTCACGCTGCTGCACGAACGCGCGCGCGCCGGCTCGCGCACGGAGGCCGCATCGTGAGCTACGCGCTGCTGATCCTCGGGATGGCCGTCATCACGTACGCAATCCGCACGACGCTGTTCCTGTTCGGTGAGCGGCTGACCTTCCCGCCGCTCGTGCGGACCGCGCTCGGCTTCGTGCCCGTCACCGTGCTGACCGCGATCATCGTGCCGATGACCGTGTCGCCGCATGGCGGCACGGCCGAGCTGACCTGGCGCAATCCGCAGCTCGTCGGCGCGCTCGCCGCCGTGCTCGTGTCGGCGGCGACCCGCCGCCCGCTCGTGACGATCGCGGCGGGGCTCGCGGTATTCTTTTTCTGGCAAGGGATCGTGCTGCCGCACTGGCTGCCCGTCTGAGCGAACGCTCAGCCACGCGCACTCAAGTTTCCGCCCGGCGTGCCGATATAGGGAATGAAAACCCGCCACCGGCCTCGGCGCGCACCGGTCAGTCGACGCTGCGCCCGTACCGGTGCGCCGTGCCGGCCGCCGGCTTGCGCGGGCCGCCATCGAGACGATTCATGGGCCAGATCACCCTTTCCCTCAAGGACGACACGCTCGAGTCCCTGCGCAAGGACTACGACGCGTTCGTCCGCGTGTCGCTGAAACTCGACCCGCAGTTCGCGACGCCGTCGTTCGAGGATTTCCTGCGCGCGAAGCTGCTCGACAACATGGTGCCGCTGACCGAGCACGCGGTGCAGCGGATGCTGCAGGGCGGCCAGTACGCGTGGGCAAAGCGCACGCTCGACAAGGAGTTTCCGGACGTCGTCGCGATCCTGATGCGGCAGGCCGCCGAATTCGGTTTCGGCTTCGCATCGCGCTCCGAATGGACGCCCGACGAACTCGCAAAGGCGTGCCGCGACTGGGCGAAGGCGATCGTCGCCGAAGCGCAGGGCGACCCGTCGCTGATCGACCCGCTCGCGTCGCAGATCAAGAGTGCGGCCCAGGACATCCAGACGCTCGAGGAACTGATGCAGACGCCCGCGTGGCGGCTCGCGGAATCGCTGCGGCAACGGATTTACGAGGCCAAGCTCGCGTGCGAGATGAGCGTCGGCAGCACCGCGCGCGACAAGCTCGGTGAACTGCGCGGGCTGCTGCGGCTCGGGCTCGCGCATGGCTCGTTCCAGAAGCAGGAAGCGCAGCAGATCATGGAATATCTGCGGCTGCTGAAGCCGGAGATATTCGTCGAAGAGCCGTACGACGTCTTCGCGCGGCTCGCCGCGTGGCTGCGCAGCGTATTCACGCCGGCCGCCGCGCGACCCGCGCAGGGCCCGGGACAAGGGCAAGGACAGCGCCGGCCGTGACCGCGCGCCCGTTCTGCTGAAAGCATGACCCGATGAAAACGGCCCGGTTCGCACGAAGCGAACCGGGCCGCCGGACAGCCACCGTCACGACGCGCCCTCCGGGGCGAGCGTCGTGCGGCACCAGCGCCGCTTACTGCGTGGCGCCCTGGGCCGATGCACCGCCTTCCGCGCCGACCGATGCGCCGCCTTCGGTCGCTTCGTCGGCCTTCGCCTTGGCCGAGCCAACATGGCTCTTGGTCGACTTCGCGGCATGCTTCACGTGCTTCTTGGCCGAATGGACGGCCGACGACGCCGTATCCTTCGCGCCGTCGGCTGCCGCACCGACCGCCTCGGTTGCGCCGCCGACCGGATTGCCCGACGCGTTCGCGCCGGCGCTGCCCTGCACGCCCGCGCCGACACCCGCCGCCGGGGTCTGAGCCTGCACGCCGGCACCTGCCGCACCCTGCGCCGCCGTACCCGTCTGGGCAAACGCGGCCGAAGTGGCGAACGCCGTCAGCGCGGCACCGATCAGCATCGTACGAATCTTGGACATGACGATCCTCCTCAAGAAATTGTGGGCGCGGACCGCAGCGATGCGGCCCGTCGCGTCCCCCGCCGCAACACGCAGCAGGTACGACAAAAGACCCGCGGCCCGCACGGCCGGTTCTCGAATCTCTCAGACTGTTACCCACCGTTTCATTTGCTGACGAATCGCTCACAGTCCTTAACAACTGCGTGCCGCGGCCGGCCGCGCTCGCGCGCCGGCCCGCGGTGCCGTATGATGCGGGGCGATTCCTCCTGCGCATTGCGCACCCTCTTCGTCATGCCCAATCTGGATTTCACGCTGACCGGCGAATACGTCGAGCTGCACAACCTTCTCAAGATCACCGGCCTCGCGGACAGCGGCGGCACCGCGAAGCTGATCGTCGCGTCCGGCGCGGTGAAAGTCGACGGCGCGGTCGAGCTTCGCAAGACCTGCAAGATCCGCGCGGGCCAGGTCGTGCTGCTCGGCGACACGCGCATCGCGGTGCGCGAGGCCTAGGCTAGGGTCGTTCCCCCTGCCCCCGACATGGCCATCGGCGCGCGCGTTCGACACAGTACGAATAAAGCCGTAAGCTAGCCGTCTCTCAAAATAAATACAGACAGCGCGGGCCCGTACCCGCGCGAGCGCCCATTCCATGTCGCATTCCGGTCTCACGCGGACGGCCGCTGCGCCGCCGTCCCTGTCCAGTCACGCCGCCGATACCGCGCGCCTCGCCGCACCGCTCGCGATCGCGCAACTTTCACAGATGGCGATGAGCGTCACCGACACGGTGCTGCTCGGTTCGCTCGGCCCCGATTCGCTCGCGGCCGGCGGTCTCGGCGCGAACTTCTTCTTCGTCATCGTGACCATTCTGCAAGGCGTGCTGTCGTCGGTCAGCGTGAGCGTCGCGCATGCGCGCGGCGCCCAGGCCGAGGACCGCGTGCCGCACATCTACTGGACGGGCTTCGCGCTGTCCGTGCTGCTCGCGATTCCGGCAATCATCGCGCTGTCGCTGGCCGAACCGATCCTGCTGATGTTCCACGAGCCGCCGCTGCTCGCGCGCCACGTCGGCGAATACACAGGCATCCTGCGCTTCGCGGCGCTCGGCAGCCTGATCGGCGTCGGGCTGATGCGCGCGTTCCTGCCGGCGATCGGTGCCGCGCGACGGCTGCTGTGGGTGTCGATCGGCGGCGTCGGCGTCAACGGCGTGCTGAACTACGGGTTGATCCACGGCGCATTCGGGCTGCCGCGCCTCGGCTTTCTCGGTTCGGCGGTCGCGACGACGATCACGATCTGGCTCACCGCGCTCGCGCTGATCTGGCTGCTGCACGGCCGGCAGCGCTTCCGCCATTTCGTGACCGCGGCGCGCCCGAAGCTGCCCGTGATGGGCGAGCTGATCGGCATCGGCTGGCCTGTCGCGATCACGTACGGAGTCGAATCGACGCTGTTCCTCGGCACCGGCCTCACGGTCGGCGTGCTCGGCGCGACGTCGCTCGCCGCGCACCAGATCGCGCTGAACGTCGCGTCGGTGTCGTTCATGGTGCCGCTCGCGATCGGCCAGGCCGCCAATGTCCGCGTCGGCTACTGGGTCGGCGCGGGCTCGCCCGTCGCCGCGCGGCATGCGGGCTTCGTCGCGCTCGCGCTCGGCGTCGCGTTCATGTCGCTGTCTGGCGTCGTGATGATCGTCGCGCCGCACACGATCGTCGGCCTGTACCTTCACCTCGATGACCCGGCCAACGCGGCCACGGTGTCGCTCGCCGCGTCGCTGCTCGGCATCGCCGCGGTGTTCCAGATCGTCGACGGGATGCAGACCGTCGCGTCGGGCGCGCTGCGCGGCCTGAAGGACACGCGCGTCCCGATGCTCGCCGCGACCTTCGGCTACTGGGGCATCGGCTTCCCGACCGGCTACTGGTTCGCGTTCCATGCGGGCCTCGGCGCGCGTGGCCTGTGGTGGGGACTCGCGGCCGGCCTCGCGAGCGTCGCGGCGCTGATGGCCTGGCGCTTTCATCTGAAGACCGCGTCGCTCATCGCGGCGCGGCACTGAGCGCGACACGACACGAAATCGCGGCCGGCGCTATGCTTGTCGGCTGAAGACCTCAAGACGCCGTGCAAGCGGCGCGACTGCCTCACGATACGTCTGACGCCGCGCGACGCGCGGCCTTTCCCCTTTCCAGGAGGAGTGCATCATGAACGAAGCAGTTCGGATGGAACGCGACACGTTCGGCGAGATCGCCGTGCCGGCCGACCGGCTCTGGGGCGCGCAGACCGAGCGCTCGCTGCAGAATTTCCGGATTTCGACGGAGAAGCAGTCGCCCGAGCTGATCCACGCACTGGCGATCGTCAAGCGCGCCGCGGCCGCCGTGAACCAGTCGCTCGGCGTGCTGGCCGACGACAAGGCGCGCGCGATCATCGACGCGGCCGACGAGATCATCGCCGGCAAGCATCCGCGCGAATTCCCGCTCGCGGTCTGGCAGACGGGCTCCGGCACGCAGACCAACATGAACCTCAACGAGGTGATCGCGAACCGCGCGAGCGAACTGATGGGCGGCGAGCGCGGCGAAGCGCGCAAGGTTCATCCGAACGACGACGTGAACCGCGGCCAGTCGTCGAACGACGTGTTCCCGACCGCGATGCATGTCGCGGCCGCATACGCGATCGTCAACCACCTGCTGCCGGCGCTGCGCACGCTGCGCGCGACGCTCGACGCAAAATCGAAGGCGTTCGCCGACATCGTGAAGATCGGCCGCACTCACCTGCAGGATGCGACACCGCTCACGCTCGGCCAGGAGTTTTCCGGCTACGTCGCGCAGCTCGACCAGGCTGTCCGTCACGTCGAATCGGCACTGCCGCACCTGTACGAACTCGCGCTCGGCGGCACCGCGGTCGGCACGGGGCTGAATGCGCATCCCGAGTTCGCGGTGCGCGTTGCCGACGAAATCGGCCGCCTGGCGAAGCTGCCGTTCGTGACGGCGCCGAGCAAGTTCGAGGTGATGGCGGCCGCCGACGCGCTGGTGTTCGCGCACGGCGCGCTAAAGACCGTCGCGGCCGGCCTGATGAAGATCGCGAACGATGTCCGCTGGCTCGCGAGCGGGCCGCGCTGCGGGCTCGGGGAACTGTCGATTCCGGAGAACGAGCCGGGCAGTTCGATCATGCCGGGCAAGGTGAACCCGACGCAGTCGGAGGCCGTGACGATGCTGTGCTGCCAGGTGTTCGGCAACGACGTCGCGGTCAACGTCGGCGGCGCGAGCGGCAATTTCGAGTTGAACGTGTTCCGGCCGATGATCGCGCACAACGTGCTGCAATCGGTGCGACTGCTCGCCGACGGCGCGCAGAGCTTCAACGACCACTGCGCGGTGGGCATCGAGCCGAATCGCGCGCGCATCGACCTGCTGCTGAACGAATCGCTGATGCTCGTGACGGCCCTCAATCCGCATATCGGCTACGACAAGTCCGCGCAGATCGCAAAGAAGGCGCACAAGGAAGGCACGACGCTGAAGGCCGCCGCGCTCGCGCTCGGCTACCTGACCGAGGCGGAATTCGATGCGTGGGTGCGTCCCGAGCAGATGATCGGATCGCGGTGAAGGCAGGACGACGGGCGCGGCGCGAAGCGCGCAGCGCCCGCGGACGGTCAGACCGCGCCCTTCGCGACCTCTTCCGGCTTCATCTCGACGATCTTGTCGAGCGCGGCCCGCACGTCGGCCGCATATTTCGCGAGCACCTTCTGTTCGTCGGTCTCGGGCACGAACGGCGGCACCGGCACCGGGTTGCCGTTCTCGTCGACCGCGACGAACACGACAAGGCAGTCGGTCGTCTGGCGCAGCACGCCGCCCTTCGGGTCGCCGGCGTGCACGGACACATGGATGTGCATGCTGGTGCGGCCCGTCGCGACGACGCGCGCCTTCAGCTCGACGAGATTGCCGACCAGGATCGGACGCTGGAAACGGATGTTGCCGACGCTGACCGTCACGCAATAGCGGCTCGACCAGACGGCCGCGCACGCATAGGCGACCTCGTCGATCCACTTCATCAGCGCGCCGCCATGCACCTTGCCGCCGAAGTTCACGGACGACGGCTCGGCGAGGAAGCGGAATACGGTTTCGGTGCGGTCGAGGGCGGCCGGTACGGGGGACGGTTGGGACATCTTGTTGGCTCCAGGCGGCAGGGGCGCTGTAATCGGGCCATTATACGTTGCACTGCGGCAACGCGTCGCGGCGCGCCCCGTGTGGCGCGGCGGCGTTGGCCGCCCCCACGCGCATGAATCGGCGCCCGTCAGCGGCGTATCGTGATGCCCTGATCGATCGTTCCGTACATCTCGAGGCTGCCGCCCCGCTCGCCGGCGGTGCCCGCGCCGCCCTGCGCACAGGCCGCGCAGACGAGCGCGGCCGCCAACAGGCAAAAAATCGTCTTCATCGTTGCATCGTGTCACGTGCGGCGGCCCGCTGCCGCCCCGTTCGGCCATTCTACGCGTGCCCTGCTCGGGGCCGCAGTCCGGTCCGCCGCAGGGCCGGTACCCGCGCCGCCATCGCTGCATCCGACATTTCAGCCGGATCCGAAACATCGAATGCCGGCACCCACTACACTGCAAGTCATCCCGCCTGACGAGACACGACGATGACCGATCACGACGACCACCACTTTCCGGGCCTGAGCCGCATCGGCGCGCTGATCGCCGACCCGGGGCGCGCCGCGATGCTGTGGGTGCTGATGGACGGCAGCGCACGACCGGCCGGCGAACTGACGATGATCGCGGGGCTGTCGCCGTCTGCGGCGAGCGCGCACCTTGCGCGGCTGACCGACGGCGGCCTGCTCGCGCTCGACGTGCGCGGCCGGCACCGCTATTACCGGATCGCATCGGCCGACATCGCGGCGTCGCTCGAGGCGCTCGCGAACGTCGCCCGCGCGGCCGCGCCGCACCGCCCGGTTCCGCCGCCGTCGCGCACGGTGCCGGCCGAACTGCGCTACGCGCGCACCTGCTACGACCACATGGCCGGCGAGCTCGCGGTGCGCATCTTCGACGGGCTCACCGCGCGCGGCTGGCTGCTCGCCAGCGGCGATGCGATCGAGACCACCGAACTCGGCACCCAGGCACTCGCGCAATGGGGCATCGACGTCGCCCAGCAGCGCGCGCGCCGGCGCCGTTTCGCGTGCGGCTGTCTCGACTGGAGCGAGCGGCGCTCGCATCTCGGCGGCGCGCTCGGCGCCGCGCTGCTCGACAGCTTCTGCGCGCACGGCTGGATCGAGCGCTCCGCTCGGCCGCGCGTGCTGCGCGTCACCGTGCCCGGGCAGCAGGTTTTCGACGGGTGGCTTACGTCCGCTTGACGCCTGTATTGCGGCTGCACGACAACGGCGCGCGATGGACAGGTTTTGTTACATCGCGTGCCATCCGGCTTACAAAACACCGAGCATTGAAACAGGCCGAGCGGATATTGTGAACTCAACGGCACGAATCGACGCGCCGCGATAACGACGAAGACGTTCACCATGGCCACCCTGTTCACGCTCAAGCGAACCGCCCGCTACACGCTGCTCGCGTTCGCCGCGCTTGCGGCACTGCCCCCCGCATTCGCGCAATCGGCCGATGCCCGGCCGTATGCGGCCGCGGCACGGCAACCGGGTGGCGATCCGCCGAGCCGCGTCGCGCGGCTCAATTACCTGTCCGGCGCCGTGACGACCGAACCGGCCGGCACTGATACCTGGTCGTATGCCGCCGTAAACCGGCCGCTGACGACCGGCGACCAGCTCTGGAACGATGCCGGCGCGCGCTCGGAACTGCACATCGGCTCGACCGCGGTGCGGCTCGGCAATTCGACGAGCCTGTCGGTGCTGAACCTCGACGACACGACGACGCAACTGAAGGTCGGCCTCGGCACCGTATCGACGCACGTGCGCGAGCTGCCGGCCGGCGGGGCGTACGAAATCGACACGCCGAACCTCGCGCTCGGCATCACGAGCCCCGGCGACTATCGCGTCGATGTCGCGCCGAACGGCGCGAGCACGACGGTAACGGTGCGCAGCGGCAGCGCGACCGTCTACGGCAGCAACGGGCAGTATCCGCTGTCGCCCGGACAGCAGGTCGTGTTCACGGGCACCGACCTGCAGGTTGCGCAGCAATCGCCGGCGCCTGGGCCCGATGCGCTCGACCAGTGGGCTGCCAGCCGCGACGCGGCCGAGGAGCGCTCGGTATCGGCCCGCTACGTGTCTCGCGACGTTCCCGGCTACCAGGATCTCGACGCGAACGGCACGTGGCGCGAAACCCCGAATTACGGCGCGGTATGGGTGCCGAACGACACGCCGGCCGACTGGGCGCCGTATCACGACGGCCACTGGATCTGGCAGGCGCCGTGGGGCTGGACATGGGTCGACGATGCACCGTGGGGCTTCGCGCCGTATCACTACGGTCGCTGGGCGTACGTGGACGATAGCTGGGCATGGGTGCCCGGCCCGATGGTCGTCAGCGAGCCGCCCGTCTATGCGCCGGCGCTCGTCGCGTTCGTCGGTGGCGGCGGCGGTCCCGACTGGAGCGTCGCGCTTACCGTCGGCGGCGTCGCCGCGGCCGGCTGCGCATGGTTCGCGCTCGGCCCGGGCGAATCGTGGCACCCGGGCTGGGGCGGCTGGAGCCCGCACTACTACGACCGCGTGAACCGCAACATCGTGGTGAACAACGTCAACGTGAACGTGAACAAGACCGTGAACGTGACGAACATCACCAATATCACCAACATCAACAAGACGTACGTGAACTTCCACGCGCCGCACGCGATCACGGCCGTGCCGGCCTCCGCGTTCGTGCACGGCCAGCCTGTTGCGCACTTCTCGCAGCACGTCGATCCGCAGCAGTGGCGCAACGCGCACGTGACACCGGGTACGCCCGGCATTGCGCCGGTGCGCCAGAGCTTTACCGGCGGGTTGCGCAATGCCGACTACCGTCCGCCGGCGGCCATCGCGCAGCACCCGTACGTCGCGACGCGCAATCCTGCGGTGCCGGCCGCGTATCGCGACCAGGCCGCCGCCCACCTCGCGCAGCAAGGCGGGCGCGTACCGGGCGCCGGCGCCCCCGTCGTGAAGACGAACGTGCCGGCCGACTACACGGCTCGCCCGGTTCGCGTTCCAGGCAACCCGAACGGCGGCGCATGGGCCATGCACAACGTACAGCTCGTGAATCCGCACGGCCCCGTCGTGCAGCCGACACGCGCGCCGCGCGAAGGCCAGCCGCCCGCCGTGCAGGCCGGACGGACGGGTGCACCGGTGCCAGTGCCGGTGCCGGGCGCGCCCAATATCGCGCGGCCGGCGAACGGCGAGAACCCCAATGCGCCGCGCTTCGCCAACGGCGGCATGCCGCAGGCACCGGGTAACCCGGCACCGCATCAGGCATTCGGGCCCGGAAACGGCGTCCCGCATCCGCCGGTGGCCGGCAATTTCCCGTCGGCCATCGGCAACACGCACGCAGCCGAGGCGCCGTCGCCTGCATGGATGCAGCCGCACACGCCGATGGAGCGCCAGCGCCCCACCCCGCCGACCGCGCTCCACGCGGCAGGACAGAATGCGCTGCCGCCCGTGCGCAGCGCGGTGCCGGTGCCGCATCCTGACGGCGCGCCGGCGCCGCAGGGCGCGCATCCCGACGGCCGGAACGAAGCGCCGCGTGCGCTGCCGCAACCGCGGATCGACACGACAGCGCAGATCCCGCAGCCACGTCCGCGCCCGGAATTGCCGACGCCGGCCCAGCATGCGCAGCCGCAGCCGCAACCGGAACGGGCCGCCCCCGCGCCGCAACCGCGCCCCGAATTCGCGCAACCGGCACCGCACCGCGAAGTCGCGCCGCCGCGCGTGAACGAGTACCACCCGCCGGCCCCCGCCGTGCACGAAATGCCGCGCCCGCAACCGCAGGCGCCGCGCGTGGAACCACGGCCGTCGATGCCCGCGCCGCACATGGAGCCGCGACCGTCGATGCCCGCACCCCGGATGGAACCGCGGCCGCAACCGGCGCCGCACGTCGAAGCACCGCGCCCGAGCAACCCGCCGCCGCAAGGCGGTCACGATGAGCGGCACCGCCAGTAAGTGCCGCAAACGTGGAACAAAAAGGCCCGACCGGCATCAGCCGGTCGGGCCATCTTTCTGCGGGGGCCGGGCCGGTGAAACCGCGCGGTCCGGGCCGGGCAATCAGACCGCCATCGGCGCGGTCAGCGGCTCGTGGTGGCGGTAGCCGACGAGCGAAAAATCGGACGGCTCGATCTGCTCCAGCCACTCGGGCGCATAGACGCCCGTCTTCGCGTATTCGGGCACGCGCTCGGCAATCTCGAGCCGCGGGCTTTCGTACGGCTCGCGCGCAAGCTGTTGCTGCAGCATGTCGAGCTGGTTCTCGTAGATGTGCGCATCGCCGATGAAATACGTAAACCAGCGCGGCGTGTAGCCCGTCAGGCGGCCGACGAGCGACAGCAGCGCGGCCCCTTCCGTCAGGTTGAACGGCGTGCCGAGCCCGACGTCGTTGCTGCGGATGTACAGGCACAGCGAGATCTCGCGCTTCGTCGCGTTCGGCAGGAACTGGTACAGCAGATGGCATGCAGGCAGCGCGATCTGGTCGAGCACGGCCGGATTCCACGCGTGAAACAGGATGCGACGGTCGGCCGGGTTCTCCATGATCGTGTCGAGGCACTGGCGCAACTGGTCGATCGCCTTGTACAGCAGCACCTTCGGCGCGCCGTCTTCGTCAAAACGCGTGACGATCCGGAAACCGCGACGCGTCGCGTCGGCGATCTGCGCGTCGGCGCCCGCGTCGAGCACCTTGTATCCCGGCCACTGACGCCATTGGACCCCGTACACGTCGCCGAGATCGTCGACGCCCTGGCGATACGGGTTCGCAAGCCATTGCGCGTTCTCGTTCGCGTTCGCGTCCCACACCTTGCAGCCAAGCGCGCGGAAATCGGCCGCGCTACGCGACGCGCGCAGGAAACCGACCAGTTCGCCGATCGCGGACTTGAACGCGAGCTTCTTGGTCGTGACGGCCGGGAAGCCTTGCTGCAGGTCGAAGCGCAGCATCGCGCCCGGCATGCTGACGGTGCGGATCCCCGTGCGGTTCTCCTGCCAGCTGCCGGTATCGAGAATGGTACGAACGAGGTCGAGATACTGTTTCATGCGGGTTCCTTCGGCCGCGAGGGCGGCCGTACCCGCCAATTTTAGCAAGCGTGCTGCGGAAGCTCCGGCAACGGCGCCGAAAACCCTGCCAGCGTATCGCCGCGGTCGCGCATTCCGTGCGCACACATCAGCCGGTAAAGCGTGACGCGCGACACGCCGAGTTCGCGTGCGGCGTCCGCAAAACGGCCGCGATGGCGCAGCAGCGCCTGCTCGATCGCCTGCCGTTCGGCCGCTTCCCGCGCCTCCAGCAGCGACACGGGCGCGAGGGTCGCGAAGGCGTGCAGCTCGAGATCGGCCGCGGTGATCATCCTGCCTTCCGACATCACGATCGCACGGCGCACGCGATTGATCAGCTCACGCACGTTGCCCGGCCACGAATAGCCGTACAGCGAGGCCACCGCATCAGGGGAAAAGCCGCGCAGGCGGCGATGCGCATCGCCCTTGAAACGCTCGAGCATGTGGCGCGCGAGCACCTCGATGTCCTTGCCGCGCGCACGCAGCGGCGGCTCTTCGATCTTCAGCACGCACAGGCGATGGAACAGGTCTTCGCGGAACCGTCCTTCGCGCAACGCCGTTTCCATGTCCACATGCGTCGCGCAGATCACGCGCACATCGACCGGCACCGACACGTGCGCACCGAGCCGTTCGATCTTGCCTTCCTGCAGGAAGCGCAACAGGCTCGCCTGGCTTTCGAGCGGCAGGTCGCCGATCTCGTCGAGAAACAGCGTGCCGCTGTTGGCGGCCTCGACGCGGCCGATCTTGCGCTGGTTCGCGCCAGTGAATGCGCCGCGCTCGTAGCCGAACAACTCGGCCTGCAGCAACGTCGACGGGATCGCCCCGCAATTGATCGCGATGAACGGCGCCTGCGCGCGCGACGAGCGCTCGTGAATCGCGACCGCCGTCAGTTCCTTGCCCGTACCCGATTCGCCGGAGATGAACACCGGTGCATCGGTCGCCGCGACGCGACGGATTGTCCTGAAGAGTCCGAGCATCGCATCGCAGGTACCGACCATCTCGCCTTCGCTGCGCCCCGCACCGGCGGGCGGCACAACAGGTTCGGTCAGCGCGACCATGCCATGCGCATGACCGACGGTCTCGACGATCCGCGACGTCTCGTACGGCATCGTCACGTAGTCGAAGCAATAATCGCGAATGAGATGGCGCAACGTGGCGTCCTGCAACTGGCCGCGCCGCGTCGCGGCGATCCAGCCGATGTGCTGGATGCTCAGGCAGGATTCGAGTTCGCGCAGGTCCGAGGGCTTGAAGCCCGGCGAGAAATCGAGCAGACCGGCCGTTGCAACGCCGTGCTGCACGACGCGCCGTACGTCGCGTACGGTCTCCGCGAGATCGACACGCCAACCGCATTCGTCGAAATGGCCGCGCAACGCGTCGTTCGGTTCGCGCGAATAATAGATCACGTGCCGCTGATCGGCTCCCATATGCCCACCCCGTTCATCAACCATCTAACGATTGCCGCGCACGTCAAGTCACGTGCGAAAGGATCGAATCGGGTCAGCCAATGGTGGCTCGATTCGCCATGCCGATGCGCGGCAACGACAAAGCCTCGCATGATGGCGCTTATCTCGCGTCCGTTTTTTTGATCAAGACAGCTTAGTTATAGGCACTGAATACGACAAATCGATTTCAGCGCCAGTGGCGATGCGGCCGAATCGCTCAGGAAGTCGACGCACGTCAATCATCTGCACATAGCACTTGCGCAGCGAAGTGTTCTTTCATCGGCACACGCGCAGATTTTCATCCTTGAAGCGTATCGATTGAATCCGCAGTATTCCCGAGCCCCCTTGTTTCAGGCCTGAAACATTTTCAGGCGTTTCCCACCACAATTCTCAACGCTTGCGCGTGAATCGCAGTCGTGACAACGGTCCCGGCGCGATGGCATGCATTTCGCTGAATACGGAAAACATCGGAGACAGCGACCATGCGAAAAAATCTTTTACTTGCTTTCGCGCCGGTAGCGATTGCGCTCGCGGCCGCCGGCCCGCCCGTGCCGGCGCACGCGGGTAAAACCGTGAAGCTGGATCGCGCGATGCTGCTTGCCGAAAATGCGCCAAGCATACAGCCCGGCAACGGGTTCAGCATCGTGACCGTGTCGGCACCGCAACCGCTGCCCGCAGGCAAGACTTCGGTGACGCTGTGGGACGAGATCCCGCCACCGCCCCAACTGCCGACGCCGCTCCCGGTACCACTGCCAGGCGACGTGCAGCACGCGATGGAGAGAAACGCGCAAGGCACCACGCGCCAGTGAGCATGCGTCGATCCATTCGATTAGTATTCCGTATTGATTGAATTGGCCGGACAGCATCGATCGGGACCACCATCACCGCCCCCCGCAACACGAGACGGTTTTGTGCCCCGTCCCCCGGCGGGCACTCTTTTTATTCAATCCGTCACCGCGACGCATGGCATCACGCGTCGTGGCGCGCGGTACTGGAAAGCGGATGCGCGTGTCCGGAATCCTGCACGCACCGCCGTTCCGGTAGAATCGGCGCCATTCCGGTTTTCCTCTTTCCCGACCTTCATGACGACGTTGACCCTGATCGTCGCGCGCGCCCGCAACGGCATCATCGGCCGCGACAACCAGTTGCCCTGGAAACTTCCCGAGGACCTCGCGTTCTTCAAGCGCACGACGATGGGCGCGCCGATCGTGATGGGCCGCAAGACCCATGAGTCGATCGGCCGGCCGCTGCCGGGCCGCCGCAATATCGTCGTCACGCGCGACGCAGCGCGCCGCTTCGATGGCTGCGACACGGTCACGTCGCTCGCCGACGCGCTGGCCCTCGCGGCGCGCGACGGGGTGCCCGAGGCATTCCTGATCGGCGGTGCGCAACTCTACGCGGAAGGCCTCCTGCTCGCGGACAAACTGGTCGTCACCGAGATCGATGCCGACTTCGACGGCGACGCATCGTTTCCGGCACCCGACGCCGCGCACTGGCAGGAAGTCTCGCGCGATGCGCACCAGGCGGCCGCACCGAACACATTCGGCTATGCGTTCGTCGTCTACGAACGCAAGCGCGGCTGACGCGTCGCGCTCAATGAGAAAAGCCCGACCAGTTCACGGTCAGGCTTTTTCAATTCGTGGCGGCCTGCGCCGCGCGCGGCTTACTGCCCCGCGATCGTCATCTGCTCGATCAGCACCGAGCCCGTTTCCTTCGTGCCGCGCACGATCGAATCCGCGCCGATCGCGACGATATGCCGGAACATCTCCTGCAGCGTGCTCGCGACGGTGATTTCCTCAACCGGATACTGGATCACGCCGTTCTCAACCCAGAAACCTGCCGCGCCGCGCGAATAGTCGCCCGTCACATAGTTCACGCCCTGCCCCATCAGCTCGGTCAGAAGCAGACCCGTACCGAGCTTCTTCAGCATCGCGTCGAAATCGTCGCCCGGCTGCGTGGTCGAGCTGCGCAGCGCGAGGTTGTGCGAGCCACCCGCGTTGCCGGTGGTCTGCGTGCCGAGCTTGCGTGCCGAATAGGTCGACAGGAAGTAGCCTTCGACGACGCCGTCCTTGACGACGCTGCGCGCACGCGTACGCACACCTTCCTCGTCGAACGGCGCGCTGCCCATCGCGCGCGGCACGTGCGGATCCTCGACGACCTGGATGTGCGGCGCAAACACCGGCTTGCCGAGGCTGTCGACGAGGAACGACGTCTTGCGGTACAGCGCGCCGCCGCTCACGGCCTGCACGAAGGCGCCGAGCAGGCCGGCCGCGAGCGGCGCCTCGAACAGCACGGGGACCTTGCGGGTGTCGAGACGGCGCGCGCCCATCCGCGCGAGCGCACGCTCGGCCGCGTAACGGCCCACCGCTTCCGGTGCCGCGAGATCGATCGCGCTGCGCTTCGACGAATACCAGTCGTCGCGCTGCATGTGTCGGCCGCTGCCCGCGATCGGCGCGCATGCGATGTAGTGGCGCGAGTACGGATAGCCGGACAGGAAGCCGCGCGACGTCGCGAGCACGAACTGCGAATGCTGCGCCGACACGCTCGCACCTTCCGAATTGCGGATCTGCGGGCTGACCGCGAATGCGGCATCTTCCGCGCGGCGGGCGAGCTCGACGGCCTCGTCGGCCGTCAGCGCCCACGGGTGATAGAGATCGAGGTCGCGCGGGTCGGTTTCGAGCAACTCGGCCTCGGCGAGGCCGGCCGCTTCGTCCTCGGCCGTGAAGCGCGCGATGTTGTAGGCGGCGGCGACGGTATCCTTGATCGCGGCCGGCGAGAAGTCCGACGTGCTCGCGTTGCCGCGCTTCTTGCCGATGAACACGGTCACGCCGACCATCTTGTCGCGGTTGTGCTCGATCGTTTCGACTTCGCCGCGACGCACCGACACCGACAGGCCGTCGCCCTCGGAGATTTCGGTCGCGGCGTCCGACGCGCCGAGTGCCTTCGCATGGCGAAGGATGTCCGACGCGATTTCTTTGAGCTGGTCCTGCGTGTGCGGGAAATAGCGCGCTTGTACGTCGAGATTGGCTGCCATCGTCTTGGTATCCGGTGGCGGGCGGGCGCCCGCATGTTCAAAATGTTGCGTATCCCGCGATCATAGCAAGGTCCGGGGCCGGGCACAGACAAGCTTGGGGTGCGCGCGCCGCGATACAATGCCGCCCATGACACGCAAAACCCGAATCCAGCCGATCGAGCATGCCGTCGAAGACGACGACAACGGCTACGATCGCCCCAGCAAATCCCAACTCAAGCGCGAGATGCACGAGCTGCAGGTGCTCGGCCAGGCGCTCGTCGATCTGCCGAAAGACGCGCTGAAGCGCATGCCGATGCCCGAAAGTCTGTCGGACGCCGTTCGCGAGGCGCGCCGGATCACCGATCACGAAGGCAAGCGCCGCCAGCTCCAGTACGTCGGCCGCGTGATGCGCTCGCTGACCGACGACGAGACGGCCGCGCTGCGCACCGCGCTCGACGCGCAGCGCGGCGTCAACAAGGCCGCGACGGCCCGCCTGCACTGGATCGAGCGCACGCGCGACCAGTTGCTCGCCAACGACGACGCGCTGACCGAATTCCTGCGCCAGCACCCCGAGGCCGACATCCAGGAAGGCCGCACGCTGATCCGCAACGCGCGCAAGGAAGCGCAGCAAGGCAAGCCGCCGCGCTACTTCCGCGAGCTGTTCCAGTGGATCAAGACCTCGAGCGGCACGCCCGGCGGGGACGACGAAGCGGCCGACGACGCCGGAGACGACCATGACGACGACGAAGCCTGACCACCCGGACGAGCTCGTCGTCGGCCTCGTGTCGATCAGCGACCGCGCCAGCACGGGCGTCTACGAAGACAAGGGCATTCCGGCGCTGCAGGAGTGGCTCGCCGGCGCGCTGGTCTCGCCGTGGCGCGCCGAAACGCGTCTGATCCAGGACGACGCGCCGACGATCTCCGCAACCCTCGCCGAACTCGTCGACGTCGCCGGCTGCGACCTCGTGCTGACGACGGGCGGCACGGGCCCCGCGCGCCGTGACGTGACACCCGAGGCCACGCTGGCCGTGGCGACGAAGGAAATGCCGGGATTTGGCGAACAGATGCGGCAGATCAGCCTGAATTTCGTGCCGACCGCGATCCTGTCGCGGCAGGTTGCGGTGATCCGCGAGACGGCCGACCATGCGGCGCTGATCATCAACCTGCCCGGCCAGCCGAAGTCGATCCGGGAAACGCTCGAAGGGCTGCGCGATGCCGACGGCAAGTCGACCGTGTCCGGCATCTTTGCCGCGGTGCCCTACTGCATCGACCTGATCGGCGGCCCGTACATCGAGACCGACGCCGCGGTGGTCGCGGCGTTCCGGCCGAAAAGCGCGCAGCGCTGAACGTTTGTCGAGCGCTGAGCGCGTGCCGGCCCGCTCAGGCGGCCGGCGCCGACTCGCCTGCCGACGCCGGCGCGGCCGGAATCAGGAAATGCTCGCGGTAGTACTTCAGCTCGTCGATCGACTCGTGGATGTCCGCGAGCGCCGTGTGCATCGCGCGCTTCTGGAAGCCCTTGTAGATCGCGGGCTGCCAGCGGCGGCACAGCTCCTTCAGCGTGCTCACGTCGAGATTGCGGTAGTGGAAGAATTTCTCGAATTCCTGCATCCAACGCGCCATGAAACGGCGGTCCTGGCAGATCGAATTGCCGCACATCGGCGACTTGCCGGGCGATACGTACTGCGCGAGGAACGCCTGCAGCTGCGCGGCGGCTTCCGCCTCGGTTACGGTCGACGCGCGCACGCGGTCGATCAGGCCCGAGCGGCCGTGCGTCGACTTGTTCCAGTCGTCCATCTTCGCGAGCGTTTCGTCGCTCTGGTGGATCGCGAACACGGGGCCTTCGACGGCCATGTCGAGCGTGGAATTGGTCACGACGACCGCGATCTCGATGATGCGGTCGTTATCCGGGTCGAGGCCCGTCATCTCCATGTCGAGCCAGACGAGGTTCAACTCGTTGCGCACGAGCGCGGGCTGGCTGGCGGAAGCGGCGGTATCGGTCATGAGTCATCCTGGAAAATGGCGGACGGCGCGCGGCGCCGCCCGGGCGGGCGGCATCGCATCAGCGGGACCGGTCCGCAAGAACATATAATTCTCGCATAGAACCCTTTGGCGCCTTCGATGTCACCCTTTTCGTTCACCCTGCTGTTCGCGCTCGCCGTGCTCGCGATGGTCGTCACCAAGCTGTGGCTCGCGTCGCGGCAAATCCGCTTCGTTGCCGCGCACCGCAACGGCGTGCCCGCGCAGTTCAGCGCAACCATCCCGCTGACCGCCCACCAGCGCGCGGCCGACTATACGGTCGAGCGTACCCGGCTGACGATGCTTGAGATCGTCGTCAGCGCGGCCGTGCTGGTCGGCCTCACGCTGCTCGGCGGCATCGGCGCGCTCGACACGCTGCTGACCGGCTGGCTCGGCCGCGGCTACGGGCAGCAGGTCGCGCTCGTCGCCGCCGTGCTCGTGATCACGAGCGTGATCGACGTCCCGTTCGAGTATTACCGCCAGTTCGGAATCGAGCAGCGTTTCGGCTTCAACCGGATGACGAAGCGGCTGTTCTTCACCGACATGCTGAAAAACTCGCTGCTCGGCGCCGTGCTTGGCCTGCCGCTGCTGTTCGTCGTGCTGTGGCTGATGAACCAGGCCGGCAGCCTTTGGTGGCTGTGGACCTGGATCGTCTGGGTCGCGTTCCAGATGCTCGTGCTGCTGATCTACCCGACCTTCATCGCACCGATCTTCAACAAGTTCGAGCCGCTGAAGGACGACGCGCTGCGCTCGCGCATCGAGTCGCTGATGAAGCGCTGCGGCTTCGCGGCGAAGGGGCTGTTCGTGATGGACGGCAGCCGCCGCTCCGCGCACGGCAACGCGTACTTCACGGGCTTTGGCGCGTCGAAGCGGATCGTGTTCTTCGACACGCTGCTCGCGCGCCTGTCCGGCCAGGAAATCGAAGCCGTGCTCGCGCACGAACTCGGCCATTTCAAGCGCCGCCACGTGATGAAGCGGATGCTCGTGTCGTTCGTGCTGAGCCTCGTGCTGCTTGCGCTGCTCGGCTGGCTGGCGCAACGCACGTGGTTCTATACGGGGCTCGGTGTCACGCCGTCGCTCGACACGAGCAATGCGGGCGCCGCGCTCGTGCTGTTTTTCCTCGCGATTCCGGTGTTCCTGTTCTTCGCCACGCCGTTCAGCAGCCTCGCGTCGCGCAAGCACGAATTCGAGGCCGACGCGTTCGCGGCCAGCCAGACCGACGCGCAGGATCTCGTCAGCGCGCTCGTGAAGCTCTATGAAGACAACGCGTCGACGCTGACGCCCGACCCCGTCTACACGGCCTTCTACTACTCGCATCCGCCCGCATCGCAGCGGATCGACCGCCTGCTGCAGCACGCATGAGCCGGCCGACCTCCCGCAAGCCGGCCCCGCGCGCGTCGGGCGCGCAACGTGTCGAAGGCCGCGTGATCGCGGCGCATGGGCGCCACTACATCGTCGCGCCCGACGACGGCGGCCCGATGCTGCAGTGCTTCCCGCGCGGCAAGAAGAGCGACATCGCGGTCGGCGACCGCGTCGTGTACGAACACGCGTCGGCCGACCAGGGCGTGATCGTCGAGATCGGCGAACGGCGCAACCTGCTGTACCGTTCCGACCAGTTCAAGTCGAAGCTGTTCGCAGCCAACCTCGACCAGTTGCTGATCGTGCTCGCGACCGAGCCCTATTTCAGCGAGGACCTGCTCGGCCGCGCGCTGATCGCCGCCGAGGCGAACGAGCTGAAGCCGCTCGTCGTGCTGAACAAGATCGACGTCGAAGCCGCGCTGCCGGTTGCGCGCGAGCGCCTCGCACCGTACCGCGCGCTCGGCTACGACGTGCTCGAGCTGTCGGTGAAGGGCTCGCCCGACGACGCGCGCGCGCAACTGATGCCGCACCTCGCCGGGCATTCGACGATCCTGCTCGGCCAGTCCGGGATGGGCAAGTCGACGCTCGTGAACCTGCTCGTTCCCGATGCCGAAGCTGCGACGCGCGAGATCTCGGCCGCGCTCAACAGCGGTCGCCACACGACGACGTTCACGCGCCTCTACCCGCTGCAGGGCGGCGGCGCACTGATCGATTCGCCGGGCTTCCAGGAGTTCGGCCTCTACCATCTGACGGAAGGCCGTCTCGAGCGCGCGTTTCCGGAATTCCGGCCGCTGCTCGCGGACTGCCGTTTCTATAATTGCCATCATCTGCAAGAGCCCGGCTGCGCGATTCTCGAAGCGGTCGACGACGGCCGCATCGCACCGTCACGGCATGCGCTGTATGCGCAGCTCGTGCATGAAGCGAGCCAGATCGTCCGCTGATCGCGCGACAGGCGCGCGGCGGCCGGCCGTACTGTTCGGCCGGCCTTCACCGACAGGAGCCGCCATGCGTTTCAAGGCACCCGATCTTGCGACGGCGCAGCATTGGGCCAACGTGCTTCAGGTGGCCGGCATCGGCTGCGAGCTGCATAACTGCTACGCGACCGGTGCCCTCGGCGGCCTGCCCGCCGACGCGTGCACGCCCGAGCTGTGGCTCGACGACGAACGCGACGACGCGCTCGCGCGCCGGCTCCTCGATACCGCATCGAACGGCGCGTCGGCCGGTGCCACGCCATGGCGCTGCCGACAGTGCGGCGAGACGCTCGAGGCCCAGTTCACGGCGTGCTGGCAATGCGGCGCCGTGCGCGATCCGCGCGACGACTGACCCACAGCAAAAAGGCCGGCATCATGCCGGCCTTTGCCTTTCATCGGGCGCTGCGCCGCCCCGTCACGACACCCAGACGGCAAGCGTCAGCATCAGCAGCAGGATCATCCACAGGATCACCGCGCGCCAGACGAGGCCAACCGCCGACTGCAGCGTCCGCGGCGTGCAATCGTCACCGACCGTCAGCGGGCCGCTGTCGCCGACCGCCAGCGCGTCGAGGCTCGACGGTTCCGCAAGCGGCCCCGCGAGACGTGCGCCGAGCGCCCCGCTGCCGGCTGCCAGCAGCACGCCGTCGTTCGGGTCGGGCCACTGGCGCGTGTGGTTGCGCCACGCGTAGATCGCATCCTCGAAATTGCCGACGATCGCGAAGCCGAGTGCGGTGAGTCGCGCGGGAATCCAGTCGATCACGAAGAATGCGCGTTGCGCGAACGTCGAGAAGGCGGCCGTGCGGTCGTCGCCCGGCGTCGACCAGCTACGTGCGAGGTATTCGGAAATCCGGTATAGCACGGCGCCGGCCGGGCCGATCGGCAACACATACCAGAAGAACACGCCGAACACGTGGCGATGCGACGCGACCACTGCGTGGATCAGCGTGTGTCGAACGATTTCGCCGACCGGCATGTCGACCGTGTCGATGCCCGTCCACTCGTGCAGGATTTCGCGCGCGCGCGGCACGTCGTCGTTGTTGAGCGCGAGGTGGATGTCGGTGAAGTAGTGGCTGAACTGGCGGAAGCCGAGCGTGAAATACACGACGACCACGTTCCACAGGAACGCGAGCACGAAGCTCACCTTGTACAGCAGGAAATAGATCAGCGCGACGATCAGCACCCACGGCAACACGACCGCGAGCCACGCGAGGATGCCGTGCTTCTGCTTGCCGGCGTCGAGACCATGCGCGACGGTTTCCGCATGAAACTGGAACAGCGCGAACACTGGATTGTTCGGCGACAACGCGCGGACCTGTTCGATGATGAGGGCGAGGAGAACCGAAAAGAAAGTCATGCGTGGCGCCGTCTTCGGAGTTATGTCATTTTTTGCATAACGATAGCACAGCGTAAGCCCCGCATGGCTGCCGGCGCGGTCGCCCGGTGGCCGACCGCGCGCGCCGGCCGGCGTGTACGCCTATGCGGCGACCAAGAAGCGGTACAGATTGCGAAACATGCCGGCAGTTGCGCCCCAGATGAAGTAATGCCCGCCTGGTTCGCCGTTCGGATAAGGCATCGCAAAAAAACGACGTTCGCCGCCTTCCCAGCGAAACACGCGGACCTGATGGTTCGCGGGATTCATCAGGAACGCGAGCGGCACCTCGAAGATCTCGGCCACTTCGAACGTGTCGGCCTGCACGGTAAACGGCGGATGCACGAGCCCGACCACCGGCGCCACGCGGAAGCCGGTGCCGGTCAGGTAGTCGGGCAGCGCACCGAGGATTTCGACACGTTCGGCGGCCAGCCCGATCTCTTCCTTCGCCTCGCGCAGCGCGGTGGCAGTCGCATCGCGATCGAACGGTTCGCGACGGCCGCCGGGAAAGCTGATCTGCCCGGCATGGTCGTTCAGGTGGTCGGCGCGCTGGGTCAGCAGCACGGTGAGGCCCGACTCGCGGACCACGAGCGGCACGAGCACGGCCGCGCTACGCGGATCGACACCTTCCTGCAGCCTCGCCTCCCCGGGCTCGACACTCCAGTCGAGCGTGCGCGCGAAACGCTCGCGCAAGCCGGACGGTGTCATCAGGCGGGGATCGATGGCGGGCAGGCCGGCGCCGGTGCCTTCGACCGGCAAGACTTCGGGATCGATGATGGGGCGGCGATTCAATGGGGCTCTCGGGTTCGTGTCGTATCGAGCATATTGTCGCGCCAGAATGAAAAAAGCACCCGGGTGGGTGCTTTTTCCTTACAGATCTTACTCTTGGGAAGCTGCTGCGGTGCGATCCTTCGACACCAGCTTTTCCTTGATTCGAGCCGACTTGCCCGAACGCTCGCGCAGGTAGTACAGCTTCGCGCGACGCACATCACCGCGGCGCTTCACGACGATGCTCGCCAGCAGCGGCGAGTACGTCTGGAACGTACGCTCGACGCCTTCGCCCGACGAGATCTTGCGGACGATGAAGTTCGAGTTCAGGCCACGGTTGCGAATCGCGATCACGACGCCTTCGTAAGCCTGAACGCGCTTGCGGTTACCTTCAACCACGTTCACGTTCACGATCACCGTGTCGCCCGGGGCGAATTCGGGGATCGTCTTGCCGGCGAGCGCGCGCTCGATTTCTTCCTGCTCAAGTTTTGCGATGAGGTTCATCACTGACTCCTAATGCCATCATGGCGGCGTTTGCGCCTGCCTGCTTCCAGGCCGGCCCCGACAGAGGATGGGTTCACATCAGGCGCCGCACACGCATGTACGGCACCGCCAATTCCCGCCCGCGACGCCGCCTCAGGAGGCGTCCTTCGCTTCGCGTGCGAGGTTCGCAAGCCATGCCTCGTCGGCACGGCTCAACAACTTTTCGCGACGCGCCCGGACGATCAGGTCCGGCCGCTTCCGCAACGTATTCCTCAATGCTTCCTGGCGCCGCCACCGCTCGATCTCGGCATGATGCCCGCCGAGCAGCACGTCCGGTACGCGCACGCCATCGTATTCCTCGGGACGCGTGTAGTGCGGACAATCGAGCAGGCCGTCGACGAAACTGTCCTGCACGGCCGACTGCGAATCGTTCAGCACGCCGGGCAGCAACCGCACGACCGCATCCATCATCGCCATCGCCGGCAGTTCCCCGCCCGACAGCACGAAATCGCCGAGGCTGATTTCCTCGTCGACGCAACGGTCGAGCAGGCGCTGGTCGATCGCTTCGTAGCGGCCGCACAGCACGACGACACCCGGCTCCTGCGCCATCCGCACCGCACGCTCGTGCGTGAGCGGCGCGCCCTGCGGCGACATCATCACGACACGCGTGCTCGCGATGCCCTGCTCCGCCTGCGCCGCCTTCGCCGCGCCGATCGCAGCTTCGAGCGGCCTGGCCAGCATCACCATACCTGGACCGCCGCCGTACGGACGATCGTCGACCGTGCGGTAGTTGTCCGTCGTGAAATCACGCGGGTTCCAGGTGCGCAGCCCGAAGCGCCCTTGCTTGACGGCCCGGCTGGTGATTCCCCAGTCGGTCAGTGCGCGGAACATCTCGGGAAAGAGCGTGACGACGTCGAACTGCACCGCGCTCTCGTTAACCTGGTTCATTTCAGTAATCGGCTTCCCAGTCGACGACGATACGACGCGCCGCCTGATCCACCGTTTTGACGTATACGCCGACAAACGGGATCAGCCGTTCGTCGGTAGTCGGCTGACCGTCTTTGCCGGTCGCCGGGTACTCGACACGCATGATCGAATGCACGCCGTTGTCGATCATCCCGCTCACCTTCCCGAGCGCCACCGATTGCTCGTTGACGACATCGAGACCGATCAGGTCGACCCAATAGAATTCGTCCGCGGCCAATGCCGGGAAATCTTCCCGGCGCACGAACACGCGAAAGCCGCGCATGGCCAGCGCGGCATCGCGGTCGCTGACGCCCGCGGGTTGCGCAACGACCGTGTCGCTGTGCGTCTTCGACTGCATGATGCGGACGGAAAGCCGCTCCGCACCTCGTTCCAGCCACCAGCGGCGCGCGTTCAGCAGCGCGTCGCCGCCGCGACCGGCGTCGGCATGCGTCGCCACCTTGATCCAGCCCTTCAGGCCGTAGGCGTCGACCACCGCCCCGACCTCGACGGCATCGTCGGGCCAGGCTTGCGTCGCCTCAAGACTGCCCGGTTCGGCAGCCTGTCCGGCGTTCGCGACAACGTCGCGCTCGACCGGCTTGCGGACGAATGCGCCGAATGACGCACGCCCGCGCCTTGCATTACCGGAATCGTGACCCGCCATCAATGCACCTCACAGCCGGCACGACCGGCACACCGTGCCATGTTAGGCAGCCGGTTGCGCCTTTTGCGCTTCCTTCACGAGACGCTCGACGGTCGGCGACAGTTGCGCGCCAACACCTTGCCAGTACGTCAGGCGGTCCTGAGCGATACGCAGCGATTCGCCCTTCGTGGCGACCGGGTTGTAGAAACCGACGCGCTCGATGAAGCGGCCGTCACGACGGTTACGCGAATCGGTAGCAACGATGTTGTAGAACGGGCGCTTCTTCGAGCCGCCACGAGCCAGACGGATGATAACCATATGATGTCCTTCGGAAAACCGGGTTCGAAACTACTGAAACACGCGATTATAGCCGGAAACCAGAGGTACAACAAACACTTACGCGGAAAAAATCCGCGGACGGCCTGTCTGCCGGGCATACAATCGTCGTGTCCAGGACGTTCCCGACCGTCATGCCGCTCCTTCGCGCCGCCCCGACGCGCCGCGCGCAGCACCGTTTCATCGCGCTGCTTGCCGGCCTAGCCTGCCTCGCGTCCGCAACGGCGTTTACCGCGCCGTTGCCGGTCGATGAACTCGTCGTGCCGCCCGGCTTCCACGTGGAAGTGCTGACCGACGCGGTACCGACCGCACGCGAAATGGCGTGGTCGCCACGCGGCATCCTGTATGTCGGCACGCGGGAAGGCCGCGTACATGCGTTCGAGATGCACGAGGGCCGGATCAGCGCGCGCCACGTGATCGCGTCCGGGCTCGACATGCCCGTCGGCGTCGCCTACCGCGACGGGGCGCTCTATATATCCGCCGTGTCTCGCATCCTGCGCCTCGATCGCATCGATGACCGCCTCTCCAAGCCACCGCCCCCTGTCGTCGTGACCGACGCGCTGCCGACCGAACACCATCATGGCTGGAAATTCATTGCGTTCGGCCCCGACGGCAAGCTTTACGTGCCGACCGGCGCACCGTGCAATGTCTGTCTCGCCGATCGCAGCCGCTACGCGATCATCGCACGCATGAAGGCCGACGGCAGCGGAAGCGAGGTCGTCGCCCGCGGCGTGCGCAATACGGTCGGCTTCGCATGGCACCCCGATTCGGGCGAGCTCTGGTTTACCGACAACGGGCGCGACATGATGGGCGACGACGTGCCCGACGACAAGCTGAACCGCGCACCGCGTGCCGGCCTCGACTTCGGCTTTCCTTACTGCCATGGCGGCGATACGCCCGACCCCGAATTCGGCAGCGCCGACGTATGCCGCCGCTATGTACCGCCTGTATTGAAACTTGGTGCACACGTCGCGGCACTCGGCATGCGCTTCTATACCGGGCCGATGTTTCCGGCGTCGTATCGCAATAACGTGTTCATCGCCGAACACGGTTCGTGGAACCGCAGCACGAAGGTCGGCTACCGCGTGATGCGCGTCGTCGTATCGGCGGACGGCAGCCACGCGCGCCAGACCCCGTTCGTCACGGGCTGGCTGCGGCCCGACGGCACGGTATGGGGACGCCCGGCCGACGTGCTGCCGCTGCCGGACGGTTCGCTGCTCGTCAGCGACGACTACGCAGGCGCAATCTACCGCGTGACCTATGCGGCACCTTGACGCAGGCCGGGGGTGACCGGGCCCGACCGGGCATCGTAGAATGCGTGCCGGGCCGCGCGCCCGGGCCGGCCCGCCGGCGCCCATGCCAACGACAATACGCCGCCATCCATGTCCAGCAGCACCGCACCGTCCCGCCGCTTCCGCTCCAAGACGCTCACCGCCGCCCTCGCGTTCCTGTTCGGATCGCTCGGCGCGCATCGCTTCTATCTGTACGGCTTGCGCGATGTGTACGGCTGGGCACACCTGCTCGCGACGATCGTCGGCATCCCGGGCTTCCTGCTGCTCGCCGCGACCCAGCGCAGCGCCGGCCTCGGCTGGTGGCTCGCGCTACCCGGCGCGATCTCGCTCCTGGCGGCGTTCATCGCCGCACTCGTCTACGGGCTGCGCCCCGACGAAAAGTGGGACGCGCAATTCAACGCGGAAACGGGCAAACACAGCCGGTCGGGCTGGACCGTGATCTTCGTCGTGATCTTCTCGCTGCTGATCGGCGCGTTCCTGCTGATGACCGCGCTCGCGCTGTCGTTCCAGACGTATTTCGAATCGCAGGTCGAAGCAGCGAAGCAGATTTCGCAGTAAGCGCAGCGAACGCGACGCACCGGCGCCAACAGGCGCCGGTATTGCGCGCCGGTCAGAACAGGTTCAACTGCATGTCGTCGCGAGACTTCGCGCCGGCTGCACGTACTGCAACACGCGGCGCCGACACCGCGGCGGCCGGCGCGCCGCGAAATTGCGACAGATCGAGGATGCCGTTCGCGCGCTCGTTCAGCCCGAGCCGCTTGACGGCCTGGCGGAAACGCTGCCGCAACAGGTCGGCCCAGATCCCCTCGCCCTTCATCCGTTTCGAGAAATCCGAGTCGTAGTCTTTCCCGCCGCGCATGTCGCGCACGCGGTTCATCACGCGCTCCGCGCGATCGGGAAAATGCGCGGTGAGCCAGTTCTTGAACAGCGGCGCGACCTCCCACGGCAACCGCAGGATGATGTAGCTCGCATGCGTCGCGCCCGCTTCCGCGCACGCTTCAAGCACGCGCTCCATGTCGGGCTCGGTGACGAACGGAATCACCGGCGCAATGCTCACGCCGACCGGCACGCCCGCATCGCGCAGTGCGCGGATCGTGCGCAACCGGCGCGCCGGTGTCGCCGCACGCGGCTCGAGCGTGCGTGCAAGATCGGCGTCGAGCGTCGTGATCGTGACCGCCGCCATCACCTGCCCGCGCTCGGCCATCGGTGCAAGCAGGTCGAGATCGCGCTCGATCAGCGACGATTTCGTGATCGCGGCGAACGGCAATCCGCGATCATGCATGACCTGGATCACGCTGCGCGTGATGCGCAGGTCGCGCTCGACCGGCTGGTAGGCGTCGGTGTTGACGCCAAGCGCGATCGGCTCCGGCATGTAGCGCTTCCTCGAAATCTCGCGCTCGAGCAGTTCGGCCGCATTGACCTTCGCGTAGATGCGGCTTTCGAAATCGAGCCCCGGCGACAGGCCGAGATAGCTGTGCGTCGGCCGCGCGAAGCAGTAGATGCAGCCGTGCTCGCAACCGCGATACGGATTGAGCGATACGCTGAACGGAATATCGGGCGACTGGTTGTGCGTCAGGATGCTTTTCGCACGCTCCTCGAACACCTGCGTGCGAAGCGGCGCGGGGAAGTCGGCATCGTCCGACTCGTGCGTCCAGCCGTCGTCGACCGCTTCGCGCTGCGCGATCTCGTACCGCCCCTGCAGGTTGTCGACCGCGCCGCGCCCCTTGCGGGGCGCGGGCGGCGCTACCGGAAATTCGTTGTCGGACCGATTGCCCATGTGCCCACCCATTCGCCTGCACCCAATACTGTATATTTATACAGTATTGGGTGCAGCATGCCAAGGGCAGGATAAGGGGCCCGACAACAGGCCGCCGGCACGTCACTCGCCGACCGCGATCGTCAGCGTCTCCTTGATTTCCTCCATCACGACATAGCTCTTCGACTGCACGGCGCCGGGCAACTGCAGCAGGATGTCGCCGAGCAGCTTCCGGTAGTCGGCCATCTCGCCGATCCGCGCCTTGATCAGGTAGTCAAAATCACCGGACACGAGGTGGCATTCGAGCACCTCGTCGATCTTCATCACTTCCCGACGGAATTGCTCGAACATGTTGCCGCCCTTGTGGCCGAGCGTGATCTCGACGAACACCAGCAGCGCGGCACCCAGCTGGCCCGGGTCGACCCGCGCGTGATAGCCGGTGATCACGCCGTCCCGCTCCATGCGCCGCACACGCTCGATGCACGGCGTGACGGTCAATCCGACCTGTTCCGCGAGGTCTTTCATCGCCATCCGGCCGTCGTCCTGGAGCAGCTTGAGGATGCGCCGGTCGAGCTTGTCGAGCGAGCGTACGGGCTGACGTTGTGTTCTCATTTGTTTATGCTGAAAACCTGAAAAATACGATAACAAAACCTGGACATTCGACAATACCATAGCGCAAAAAACTAGATCAGCTAGAGGTTACACGGAGCCGCGGGTGCGCCCGGCCTCGATCTGGTCCCTTCCATCTGGAGCAGCTATGCGAGTCGTCATTCTGGGCAGCGGTGTAGTGGGCGTGGCAAGCGCGTATTACCTCGCGCGCGCCGGTCATGAAGTCACGGTGATCGACCGGGAAGCCGGCCCGGCACTCGAGACGAGCTTCGCGAACGCAGGCCAGATCTCCCCCGGCTATGCCGCGCCGTGGGCCGCGCCCGGCGTGCCGCTGAAGGCCGTCAAGTGGATGTTCGAAAAGCACGCACCGCTTGCGATCCGTCTCGACGGCACGCGCTTCCAGCTCCAGTGGATGTGGCAAATGCTGCGCAACTGCACGGCCGAGCGCTATTCGGTCAACAAGGGCCGCATGGTCCGTCTCGCCGAATACAGCCGCGACTGCCTGCAGGCGCTGCGCGCCGACACCGGCATCCAGTACGAAGGCCGCACGGGCGGCACGCTGCAACTGTTCCGCACGCAGCAGCAACTCGACGGCGCGGCGAAGGACATCGCCGTGCTGCAGGAAGCGAACGTGCCGTTCGAACTGCTGTCGCCGGCCGACCTGAAGAACGCCGAACCGGCGCTCGCCGCCGTTGCGCACAAGCTGACGGGCGGCCTGCGCCTGCCGGGCGACGAAACGGGCGATTGCCAGTTGTTCACGACGCGCCTCGCGGCGCTTGCCGAATCGCTCGGCGTCAAGTTCCGCTACAACACGCCGATCGATGCGCTCGCGATTGCGGGCGGCAAGATCGCCGGCGTGCAATGCGGCAGCGAGACGGTGCGCGCGGACGCATACGTCGTCGCGCTCGGCTCGTACTCGACCAGCTTCATCTCGAACCTGATGAAGATCCCGGTCTATCCGCTGAAGGGCTATTCGATCACCGCGCCGATCGTCAACGAAGCGGCCGCGCCCGTGTCGACCGTGCTCGACGAGACCTACAAGATCGCGATCACGCGCTTCGACCAGCGCATCCGCGTCGGCGGCATGGCGGAAATCGTCGGCTTCGACAAGAACCTGCGCGCCGCGCGCCGCGAAACGCTCGAGATGTGCGTGAACGACCTGTTCCCGGGCGGCGGCGACACGTCGAAGGCGACGTTCTGGACGGGCCTGCGCCCGATGACGCCGGACGGCACGCCGATCGTCGGCCGTACGCCGGTGTCGAACCTGTTCCTGAACACCGGCCACGGTACGCTCGGCTGGACGATGTCGTGCGGTTCGGGCCAGTTGCTCGCAGACCTGATCTCGGGCAAGAAGCCGGCGATCCAGGCCGACGACCTGTCGGTGCATCGTTACCTGAAGGAAGTGGCCGGCCAGACGCGCCCGGCATACGCATAAGCCACGGCTGCCCGCAGCAATGCGGGTCGGTCGGCATCAAGAAGAAAGGCGCCCAGAGGGCGCCTTTTTCATTTCATCGGATGCGTTGCGGGATCAGAACTGGTCTTCCGTCAACGCGAGCACACTCTCGTTGCCCTTCGCGCCGACGATCGACGCTTCGAGCGCGCCGGCCTGCACGAGAACGTGCTCCGCATAGCATTGCGCGATCGCGATCTTCGCGTCGAAGAACGCCGGGTCGCTCGCGCGGTTCGCCTGCGCCGCCACCAGCGCGCGCGCCATCTGCCACCCGCACAGCACCACGCCCGCCAGCTTCAGGTACGGCACGCTGCCCGCGAACACCGCGTTCGGGTCCCGCTTCACGTTCGCCACCACGTAGTCCACCACCGACGACAGCGCACCCGCACCCTTTTCCAGCTGCGCCTTCATCGACGCGGCCGCCGCACCGTCCAGCCTGCCCAGCGCCGCCACCGTCTCGCCGATCTCCGCGATCAGCGCCTGCGCCACCGCGCCGCCGTCGCGCATCGTCTTGCGACCCACCAGGTCGTTCGCCTGGATCGCCGTCGTCCCTTCGTAGATCGCCAGGATCCGCGCATCGCGATAGTACTGCGCCGCGCCCGTCTCCTCGATGAAGCCCATCCCGCCGTGCACCTGCACGCCCAGGCTCGCCACGTCGTTCACCATCTCCGTGCTCCAGCCCTTCACCACCGGCACCAGATACTCGTAGATTGCCTGATGACGCGCACGCGTCGCCTCGTCCGGATGGCGGTGGGCAAGGTCGCTGTGCGCGGCCGCCACGTACGCCAGCGCCCGCGCGCCTTCGGTCAGCGCTCGCATCGTGCCGAGCATCCGGCGCACGTCCGGGTGATGGATGATCGTCACCGACTGCTTGGCCGAGCCGTCCACCGGGCGGCTCTGCACGCGTTCCTTCGCGAATTCCGCCGCCTTCTGGTACGCGCGGTCGGCCACGCCGATCCCCTGCATCCCGACCCCGAAGCGCGCCGCGTTCATCATGATGAACATGTATTCGAGGCCGCGGTTCTCTTCGCCGATCAGGTAGCCGATCGCGCCGCCGTGGTCGCCGTACTGCAGCGCCGCCGTCGGGCTCGCCTTGATCCCGAGCTTGTGCTCGATCGACACGCAGTGCACGTCGTTGCGCGCGCCCGGCGAGCCGTCCTCGTTGACCATGAACTTCGGCACGATGAACAGCGAGATGCCCTTCACGCCTTCCGGCGCGTTCGGCGTGCGCGCCAGCACCAGGTGGACGATGTTGTCCGCCATGTCGTGCTCGCCCCACGTGATGAAGATCTTCGTGCCGAACACCTTGTACGTGCCGTCGCCCTGCGGCTCGGCGCGCGAGCGCACCAGCGCCAGATCGGAGCCCGCCTGCGGCTCGGTCAGGTTCATCGTGCCGGTCCATTCGCCCGAGATCAGCTTCGGCACGTAGCGCTGCTTCTGCGCGTCGGTGCCGGCCGTCAGCAGCGCCTCGATCGCGCCGTCGGTCAGCAGCGGGCACAGCGCGAACGACAGGTTCGACGCGTTCAGCATCTCGATGCACGGCGTCGCGATCAGCTTCGGCAGCCCCTGGCCGTCGTACTCGGCCGGATGCTGCAGCCCCTGCCAGCCGCCTTCGACGAACTGGCGAAACGCTTGCGCGAAGCCCGGCGTCGCGGTCACGACGCCGTCCTTCCAGCTGCTCGGGTTGCGGTCGCCTTCGACGTTCAGCGGCGCCAGCACCTCGCCGCAGAATTTCGCGGACTCGTCGAGCACGGCCTGCGCCGTGTCGTAACCGGCATCCTCGAAACCCGGCAACTGCGCAACGGCGTCGATGCCCGCGAGTTCCTTCAGCACGAACAGCATGTCCTTGACGGGTGCGACATAACTCATGGTGTGTCTCCCCTGCTCTCTTCTGTCGATGGCGAAAAAAAGGGGCGCTCGTCGCGCCCCTTTTCCCGTGTGCTTACCGCTGAAGCGTCACGCCGTGTCAGCCGAGCTCGGCCACGAGCTCCGGCACGAGCGCGAACAGATCGCCGACGAGGCCGTAGTCGGCCACGCTGAAGATCGGCGCTTCCGGATCCTTGTTGATCGCGACGATCACCTTCGAATCCTTCATGCCGGCCAAGTGCTGAATCGCACCCGAGATGCCGACCGCGATGTACAACTGCGGCGCGACGATCTTGCCGGTCTGGCCGACCTGGTAGTCGTTCGGCACGTAGCCCGCGTCGACTGCCGCGCGCGATGCGCCCAGTGCCGCGCTCAGCTTGTCGGCCAGCGGCTCCAGCACCTTCGTATAGTTCTCTCCGCTGCCCAGACCGCGGCCGCCCGACACGATGATCTTCGCGCTGGTGAGTTCCGGACGGTCCAGCTTCGTCACTTCACGGCTCACGAACTGCGACTTGCCGGCATCGGCCGCTGCTTCGATCTTCTCGATCGCTGCGCTGCCGCCTTCGGCCGCAACCGGATCGAAACCCGTCGCACGCACCGTGACGACCTTGATCGGATCGCTCGACTGCACCGTCGCGATTGCGTTGCCTGCGTAGATCGGGCGCTCGAACGTATCAGCACTGTCAACAGCGGTGATGTCCGAGATCTGCGCGACGTCCAGCTTCGCTGCGATGCGCGGCGCGATGTTCTTGCCGTAGGCCGTCGCCGGCGCGAGGATGTGCGAGTAGTCCTTCGCGATGTTCAGCGCGGTCGCTTCGACGTTTTCCGCCAGGCCTGCTTCGAGCTGCGGCGCGTCGGCCAGCAGCACCTTCGAAACACCCGCGATCTTTGCCGCTGCGTCTGCAGCCGCTTGCGCATTGTGGCCCGCGACCAGCACGTGAATATCACCGCCGATCTTCACCGCCGCCGCCACCGTGTTCAGCGTCGCGGCCTTGATCGACGCGTTGTCGTGTTCTGCAATCACCAGAATCGTCATTTCTATCCGCTCCCTCTTACAGCACCTTGGCTTCGGTCTTCAGCTTCTCGACCAGCGTCTTCACGTCCGGCACCTTCACGCCGGCTGCGCGCTTCGGCGGCTCGACCACCTTCAGCGTCTTCAGACGCGGCGTCACATCCACGCCCAGGTCTTCCGGCTTCACGATTTCCAGCGGCTTCTTCTTCGCCTTCATGATGTTCGGCAACGTCACGTAGCGCGGCTCGTTCAGGCGCAAGTCGGTCGTCACGACCGCCGGCAGCGTCAGCGACAGCGTTTCCGCGCCGCCGTCGACTTCACGCGCGACCGTGGCCTTGCCGTCGGCAACCGTCACCTTCGACGCGAACGTCGCTTGCGGCAGGCCTGCCAGCGCAGCCAGCATCTGGCCCGTCTGGTTCGAATCGTCGTCGATGGCCTGCTTGCCGAGGATCACCAGTTGCGGCTGTTCCTTGTCGACCAGCGCCTTCAGGATCTTCGCGACGGCCAGCGGCTCGACGCTGTCGTTCGACTCGACGAGGACCGCGCGATCCGCACCGATCGCCAGCGCCGTGCGCAGCGTTTCCTGCGCCTGCGTGACGCCCACCGACACGGCGATCACTTCGGTCGCGACGCCCGCTTCCTTCAGGCGCACGGCTTCTTCGACGGCGATTTCATCGAACGGGTTCATCGACATCTTCACGTTCGCGATGTCGACACCCGTGTTGTCCGACTTCACGCGGACCTTCACGTTGTAATCGACCACTCTTTTCACTGGCACCAGGATTTTCATGCACACGCTCCAAAGTTACGAATACGACCAGAGGCCATTCTATAGCGAGGCCTCATGACTGCGCGGCCAAGCGGACCCATCCATCGTGGCTGTCGAGGATACCGCTTCTTGGCGACGCGCCAATGATAGCGAACGGTCGTTCTATTTTAAAAGAGAAAAAACCCGGACGCAAAGCCCGGGTTTTCGATCATCAACTCTAATCGCGCCGGGCGCCCCGTGCTCCGGCCCTTACCAGGCGGCAATGACCGCGCCGTCGAACTTGCCTTCGATGAACTGCTTCACGTCGGCCGAGTGATAGGCGGCGACCAGTTTCGCGACCCACGGCTTGTTCCGGTCCGCCTCGCGAATCGCGAGGATGTTCGCGTACGGACCGTTCGGGCCCTCGATCGCGATCGCGTCCTGTTTCGGCTTCAACCCCGCTTCCATCGCGTAGTTGGTATTGATCGCGGCCGCGTCGACGTCGCCGAGCGAACGCGGAATCTGCGCCGCATCGAGCTCGACGATCTTCAGCTTGCGCGGATTGTCGACGATATCGAGCGGCGTCGCCTTCAGCCCCGCATCCGCGCGCAGCTTCAGGAGGCCCTGCTTTTGCAGCAACAGCAGCGCACGGCCGCCGTTGGTCGGATCGTTCGGGACCGCAACGCGCGCGCCAGGCTTCAGCTCGGCCAGCGACTTCACGCGCTTCGAATAGATGCCCATCGGGAACGTGACGGTATCCGCGACCTTGATCAGCTTGTAGCCGCGATCCTTCACCTGCGCCTGCAGATACGGATCGTGCTGGTAGCTGTTCGCATCGAGGTCGCCCGACGCGAGCGCCGCGTTCGGCTGCACATAATCGGAGAATTCGACGATGCGGATCTCGAGGCCGCTTTTCGCCGCGACCTTCTTCACCGCTTCCATGATCTGCGCGTGCGGCCCGCCCGTCACGCCCACCTTGATGGTTTCGGCCTGTGCGTGCGCGCCCGCGAACAGCGCGGCTGCGCCGAGTGCCGCCGCGAACTTCAGCATGAAGCGTCGTTGCATCGTCTCTCTCCCCTAACGGATCAGTTTCGTCTTATTTGTGGCTCAGCCGGCGGACGAGCCAGTCGCCGAACGACTGCACGATCTGCACGAACACGATCAGGATCGCGACGACCGTCCACATCACTTCCGGCAGATAACGCTGGTAGCCGTAGCGGATCCCGAGATCGCCGAGCCCGCCACCGCCGATCGCACCTGCCATCGCCGAATAGCCGACCAGCGACACGAACGTGATCGTCAGGCCCGCAACGACGCCCGGCAGCGATTCGGGCAGCAGCACCTTGAATACGATCTGCGACGTGGTCGCGCCCATCGATTGCGCAGCCTCGATCAGCCCGCGGTCGACTTCGCGCAGCGCCGTCTCGACGAGACGCGCGATGAACGGTGCGGCCGCCAGCGTCAGCGGCACGACCGCCGCGGCCGTGCCGATCGACGAACCCGTCACGAGCCGCGTAAACGGAATCACCGCGACCAGCAGGATGATGAACGGCGTCGAGCGAACGGCGTTCACGATGCCGCCGAGCACACGATTCACGGCGAGGTTCTGCAGCACGCCCTGGCGGTCGGTCAGATAGAGCAGCACGCCGAGCGGCAGGCCGACGAGTGCGCCGACCGCCCCGGAGATGCCGACCATGATCAGCGTCTCCCAGAACGACTGCACGAACATATCGAACATCTCACTCAACATACGAAAGCTCCTCTACCACCACACCTTGCTCGCGCAGGAACGCGAGCGCCTGCCCGACCTTGCCCGGCTCGCCGCCCGCGAGCACCGCGAGCGAACCGAATGCCTGCCCCTGGATCTCGTCGATCTGGCCGTGCAGGATGTTGAAATCGAGTTCGTACCGGCGGATCGTCTCCGACAGGATCGGCTGGTCGACACCCGAGCCCGTGAACGCGAGCCGCAGCAGATGCCCGCTGCCCGTCTTCAACCGCTCGGCCACGCGCGCCTTCAGCGCGGGCGGCAGTTCCTGCGCGATCACGTCGCCGATCAGCGCGCGCGTCACTTCGTGATGCGGCTGCAGGAACACGTCGATCACGCGGCCTTCCTCGACCACGCGCCCCGCATCGAGCACAGCGACGCGATCGCACACCTGCTTGATCACTTCCATCTGGTGCGTGATCAGCACGATCGTCAGGCCGAGCTCGCGATTGATGCGCTTCAGCAGGTCGAGGATCGAACGTGTGGTCTCGGGATCGAGCGCGGACGTCGCTTCGTCCGACAACAGCACCTTCGGCTGGCTCGCGAGCGCGCGTGCGATGCCGACGCGCTGCTTCTGTCCGCCGCTGATCTGCGACGGGTAACGATCCTTCTGCGCGGACAGCCCGACGAGGTCGAGCAGCGGCAGCACCGCTGCCTCGATCTCGGAACGGCTAGCGCCGGCCAGCTCCAGCGGCAGCGCAACATTGTCGAACACCGTGCGCGACGACAGCAGGTTGAAGTGCTGGAAGATCATGCCGATCTCGCGGCGCGCCTCGCGCAGCTGGCCTGCCGGCAGCAGCGTGAGATCGCGCCCGCCGACGACGACATTGCCTTCGGTCGGCCGCGTGAGCAGGTTGATGGTGCGCACGAGCGTGCTCTTGCCGGCGCCGCTTCGGCCGATGATGCCGAACACCTCGCCCTGCGGGATCGTCAGGTTGACGTTGTGCAGCGCCTCGACCCAGCCGCTCGGCCCGGGGAAACGCTGCGAAAGATTACGTAATTCGATCATGTAAACAAAACGGCGACCGGCTGGCGAGCAGGCCCGCCAGTCGGCCGCCGATGCATCTGGAATAGCCGGCGATTTTACCGCAAACCCCTCATTCCACTTAATAATCGATTTCGATCTTTTCATAACTTCACGAAATTAGAGGGGCGCTGCTGGCCCGCCGCAACAATGCCGCGACTATGATCCGGAACACCGACCAACGAACAGGGACACGCCAGATGACCGCCATCACCACGCCGGCCGCCGCACCTGCCACCGCCGGATCGGCGCCTGCGTCGCCGCCCGCGCCGAAAATGGGTCGGCTGCGCACCGCGGACGGGCTCGAACTGGCGTCGTACCGCTGGCCGGCCGGCGACGGCACCGCGCCGCCGCGCGCGACGATCGCGCTCGTGCACGGCCTCGCCGAACACGCGGGCCGCTATGCCGCGCTCGCCGGCCGGCTGAACGCGGCCGGCATCGACGTGCTCGCGATCGATCTGCGCGGGCACGGCCAGTCGCCCGGCAAGCGGGCCTGGGTCGAGCGTTTCGACGGTTACCTGAACGATGCGGATGCGCTGGTTGCCGAAGCCGCGCGCGGCAATACGCCGCTGTTCCTGATGGGACACAGCATGGGCGGCGCGGTCGCCGCGCTGTACGCGATCGAACGCGCGCCGGCCCGCGGCCACGCGCTGACGGGCCTCGTGCTGTCGAGCCCGGCGCTCGCACCGGGGCGCGACGTGCCGCGCTGGATGCTCGCGGTGAGCCGCGTCATCAGCCGCGCGTGGCCGACCTTCCCCGCGATCCGGATCGATGCGGCGCTGCTGTCGCGCGATCCGGCCATCGTCGCGGCCAATCGCGCCGATCCGCTCGTGCATCACGGTGCGGTGCCCGCACGCACCGGTGCGGAGATTCTCGACGCGATGGCGCGCATCGAACGCGGCCGCGGCGCGCTGCGCGTCCCGGTGCTCGTTTATCACGGCACCGAGGACAAGCTGACCGAACCCGACGGCAGCCGAGCGTTCGGCGCGCGCGTCGGCTCGCCCGATCGCACGCTGACGCTATACGAAGGCGGCTTCCACGAAACGATGAACGATCTCGAACGCGATCGCGTGATCGACGCGCTGATCGCGTGGATTCACGCGCGCGTGCCGGCTCGCTGATCAAGCGCACACGCCGGCGGCGGCCGGCCGGTCAGATGCCGGCCAGCACGCGCAGATGCGCGACGACGCTGCGCCCGAGCGCGGACAGGTTGTAGCCGCCTTCGAGGCAGCTCACGATGCGGCCCTGCGCATGACGACGCGCCACGTCGACGATCTGCGCGGTCAGCCATTCGAAGTCGGCTTCGACGAGGCCGAGATTGCCGATGTCGTCCTCGCGATGCGCATCGAAGCCGGCCGACACGAACAGCATCTGCGGCTTGAACGCGTCGAGACGCGGCAGCCAGAACATGTCGACGGCTTCGCGGATCGCCATCCCGTTGCTGCGCGCGGGCATCGGCAGGTTGACCATGTTCGGCGCCTGGTGATCGGCGCCCGAGAACGGGTACAACGGATGCTGGAAGAAACTGCACATCAGCACGCGCTCGTCGTTCGCGAATGCCGCCTCGGTGCCGTTGCCGTGGTGCACGTCGAAATCGATGATCGCGACACGCTCGATGCCGTGTACGTCGAGCGCATGCCGTGCGGCGATCGCGACGTTGTTGAAGAAGCAGAAACCCATCGCGCGCGCGGGCTCCGCATGGTGGCCGGGCGGCCGGACACTGCAAAACGCATTCGCATAGCGGCCTTCGATCACTGCGTCGGTCGCCGCGATCGCGGCACCGGCCGCGCGCAGTGCCGCGCGCCACGTGTCGCGGTTCATCAGCGTATCGGGATCGATCTCGACGTAGCCGTCGACCGGCGTCATGCCTCGGATGTAGTCGATGTGTGCCTGCGTATGCACGCGGCCCAGCGCCACCTCGCTCGCGAACGGCGCGGTTTCGTGCACGATCAGATCGTCGATGCGGCTCGCGATCAGTTGATCCTGGATCGCCGACAATCGGGCCGGGCATTCCGGATGCCATTCCCCCATCTCGTGCAGCATGCAGTCGGGGTGCGTATAGAAAGCGGTTGCCATAAGCTGTCATCCGCAGCGCGCAGTGCGCCGCAGGTCTCCATCAATGATGTCCATCGTCTGCCGCGAATTCGCCGCTAACTTACCACAATGGGGGCCTGCATCGCCCCGGCGCGTGGGATGCGTCGGGTATACTGCGCCGAACCCAATCGCCCTGTCCGCCCGCTTCGACATGAATTCCAGCAAGCCTGCCGCCCTTCTCTCCGCGCTGTTCCGTGTTCGCGCTCCGCTCGTCGCTGCCGCAGCCGTCGCCGCAGCCCTCGGCGCCGCGCCTGCCGGCGCGCAGACGCAGCCTGCGAAGCCTGCCGGCAAGCTCGTCGCACAGGCCCAGCCCCAGCAGCCGGCGCCGCAAGGCCAGACCTTCGAAGAGGAAATCGTTCCGCAGCGTTACGCGAACAACGCCAAGGTCGACGCATTCATCGACGAGATGGTGAGCCGCAACGGCTTCGACTCCGCAAGCCTGCATGCGCTGTTCTCGCGCATCAGCTATTCGGCAACGGCGGTCAAGCTCGTGAAACCGGCCGCGTCGCCGACGGTCAAGAACTGGCGCGTCTATCGCTCGCGTTTCATCGAGCCGATCCGCATCAATGCGGGCGTGAAGTTCTGGAAGGCTAACCAGGCGACGCTGCAGCGTGCATCCGAGGAATTCGGCGTGCCGCCCGAGGTGATCGTCGGCATCATCGGCGTCGAGACGATCTATGGCCGCTACATGGGCAATTTCCGCGTGCTCGATGCGCTGACGACGCTCACGTTCGACTATCCGGACACCCCGAATCGCGACAGCCGCCAGGCAACGTTCCGCAAGAACCTCGAGGATTTCCTGGTCTGGACCCGCGACAACCAGCTCGACCCGACCACCGTGCTCGGCTCGTATACGGGCGCGATCGGGATTCCGCAATTCCTGCCGAGCAGCATCCGCGAATATGCCGTCGACTTCGACGGCACGGGCCACGTCGATCTGCGCAGCAGTCCCGTCGACGCGATCGGCAGCGTCGCGAACTACCTGAAGCAGCACGGCTGGGAAACCGACCGCCCGGTGGTCTGGCAGATCACGCCCGATACGGGCAGCCTGGGCATCGCACAGGCCGCCGCCGACGGCCAGCCCGAACCGCACTGGGCGCTGTCGCAACTGATGCGCGCGGGCATGACGCTGAACGAACCGGCGGTCAACATCACCACCGAAGCCGCCACGCCGGTGACCGTGGTCGACCTGCCGTCGCCGGGGCGCGCGACCGAATACATGCTCGGACTCAAGAATTTCTACGTGCTGACGCGCTACAACCGCAGCTTCTTCTACGCACTCACCGTGTATCAGCTCGGCGAGGCCGTGAAGGCGCAGATGGAAGCGAGCGGCGCGCTGAAGCCGGCCGCCGACGACGCGCAAGCGCAGTAAGCAACGCACCCGCCCAAAGAAAAAACGCCGCAACTGCGGCGTTTTTTCTTTGGGCGGGTGCGGGCCGGGCTCAGGCCGGGAACACGCCCGTGGACAGATAGCGGTCGCCGCGATCGCAGATGATGAACACGATCGTCGCGTTCTCCACCTGACGCGCGATGCGCATCGCGACTTCGCACGCGCCGCCAGACGAAATGCCAGCGAAGATGCCTTCGACAGCCGCCAGCCGGCGCGCCATCGTTTCGGAGGCGGCCTGGCTCACGTTCTCGACGCGGTCGACGCGGCTGCGATCGAAGATCGTCGGCAGATAGGCTTCCGGCCACTTGCGGATGCCCGGAATGCGCGAACCTTCTTCCGGCTGCGCACCGACGATCTCGATCGCGGGATTCTGTTCCTTCAGATACCGCGACACGCCCATGATCGTGCCGGTCGTGCCCATCGCCGACACGAAGTGCGTGACGCGCCCGTCGGTATCGCGCCAGATCTCCGGGCCCGTCGCTTCGTAGTGCGCAACGGGATTGTCGGGATTCGCGAACTGGTCGAGGATCACGCCCTTGCCTTCGCGCTGCATCTGGTCCGCGAGGTCGCGCGCCAGTTCCATCCCGCCCTTCACGGGCGTCAGGACGATTTCGGCGCCGTAAGCGGCCATGCTCTGGCGGCGCTCGACCGACAGGTCCTCCGGCATGATCAGCACCATCTTGTAGCCGCGGATCGCCGCTGCCATTGCGAGCGCGATGCCGGTGTTGCCGCTCGTCGCCTCGATCAGCGTATCGCCCGGCTTGATGTGCCCGCGTGCCTCGGCCTTGCTGATCATCGACAGCGCCGGGCGATCCTTCACGGAACCGGCCGGGTTGTTGCCTTCGAGCTTCGCGAGCACCACGTTGTTGCGCGCGCGAATCTCGTCGTCCGGCAAGCGGACCAGTTGCACGAGCGGCGTATTGCCGATCGTGTCTTCGATAGTTTTGTAAGCCATGGGAATACCGTGAGTACGAGGCCGATCAATCGATCGATTGTAAACCAGCACCGCCGCTCGCGCCGGCAACCCCTTTGCGACGATGGAATACGCATGCGGCGCGACGCGCGATCGCCGCGCACGCAGTGTGCACGCAAAAAACCCGCGGCGTGCCGCGGGAAGCCGTCGCAAAGACGGCGACTGAAGGAGCCCTTTGCCTGTCGCGCGCGACGCGTTACTTCTGCGCGGTGCGGGCAGGTGCAGCGGCAGGCTTTGCGGCCGCCGGCTTGCCCGCGACCGGTGCGGCCGCGGTGCCTGCGCCGGCCGCGCCTGAGCCGGCCGCGCCTATCGTCAGCCCTTCCTGCTGAAGTCGCTCGACGGTATGGCCGCCCATGCCTTTCACGCGTGACGCGAGATCTTGCGCATTCCTGAACGGACCGCGCGCGCCGCGTTCGTCGAGAATCGCCTTCGCCCGCGCCGGGCCGATGCCCTTGATGCCGACGAGCGCATCCTCGTTCGCGGTGTTGACGTCGACGGCCGCCCAGGCCGACGCGACTGCGCCGAGCATGACCGCTGCGGCAAACCATTTCCTGATCATGTGCTGGATCTCCGATGAAAACGGCCGGCGGCTGCCGACCGTGAGACCCAGTCTATCGATGCAACGCTTCCGCTTAAACCTGGCCGGATAGCCAACGCACGTAGCGGTCGACACCTTCCTGCACGGTCAGGAACGGTGCGTCGTAGCCGGCCACGCGGAGTTTCGTCTGGTCGGCCTGCGTGAAGCACTGGTACTTGCCGCGCAACGCATCGGGGAATGCCACGTATTCGATCAGCCCCTGCTCGACCTGCTGCGCGAGCGTCAGCGGCGGCAGGTTGTCGAGCGCACGCAGCGTGTTCACGACCGTCGACGCGATGTCGTTGAACGGCTGCGCACGCCCGGTGCCGAGGTTGAAGATGCCCGACTTCTCCGGATGATCGAAGAAGAACAGGTTCACTTTTGCGACGTCCTCGACCGACACGAAGTCACGCGTCTGCTCGCCCGGTGCATAGCCGTTGTACTCGCCGAACAGCTTCACCTTGCCTTCCGCGCGGAACTGGTTGAAGTTGTGGAACGCAACCGACGCCATGCGCCCCTTGTGCGTCTCGCGCGGGCCGTACACGTTGAAATAGCGGAAGCCGGCGATCTGGCTCTTCGCGGTCGGCAGCACGCGACGGATCACCTGGTCGAACAGGAACTTCGAATAGCCGTACACGTTCAGCGGCGCCTCGACGTCGCGCTCCTCGACGAAACGCGTCGAGCCGCCGTAGATCGCGGCCGACGACGCGTACAGGAACTGCGCGCCCTGTGCGAGGCAGGCGTCGAGCACCGCGCGGCTATAGCGGAAGTTGTTGTCCATCATGTAGCGGCCGTCGGTTTCCATCGTGTCCGAACAGGCGCCTTCGTGGAACACCGCGCGCACCTTGCCGAAATCGCCGCGCGCGAAGCGTTCGACGAATTCCGTCTTGTCCAGATAGTCGTCGATCTCGCAATCGACGAGATTCCGGAACTTGTCCGCGCGCGTCAGGTTGTCGACCGCGATGATGCGCGTCTCGCCGCGCTCGTTGAGCGCCTTGACGATGTTCGCGCCGATAAAGCCGGCTGCGCCGGTGACGATGAGGGTCATGATCATCCTGCCTGAAAAATGCGAGCTGTTCATGCGACGCGCTCGTCGCGCCGCCGAACGCACTCAGTGAAACAGTTCGTCGTAGTCCACCGTGGCCGTGCCGAGCTTGCCGACCACGATGCCTGCCGCGCGATTCGCTAGCACGACCGCATCGACGAGCGGCACACCCGCGCCGAGCATCGTCGCGATCGTCGCGATCACGGTATCGCCCGCGCCCGACACATCAAACACCTCACGCGCGAGCGCCGGTGCGTGCAGTTCGCCGGTGGAGGAAAAAAGCGTCATCCCCTCTTCCGAGCGTGTGAGCAGCAGCGCGTCGATGTCAAGCTCGGCGCGCAGATGCGCGACGCGCGCGCGCAAATCGTCTTCCGATTTCCACTGCCCGACCACTTCGCGCAATTCCGCGCGGTTCGGCGTGATCAGCGATGCGCCACGGTAGCGCGCCCAGTCGTCGCCCTTCGGGTCGACAAGGACGGACTTGCCGGCCGCACGGGCCTTCTCGATCATCGTCGTGACGTGTGTCAGGCCGCCTTTCGCGTAATCCGACATCAGCACGACGTCGTGCTGCGGCAGCAGCGCGTCGAAACGCGCGAGCCCCGCGAGCAGCACCTCGTGCGTCGGCATTGCCTCGAAGTCGACGCGCAGCAGTTGCTGCTGGCGCGCGAGCACGCGCAGCTTGATCGTGGTCGGCAGCGTCGGGTCGCGCTCGAGATGCGGCGTCACACCGCTGCTGCCCAGCAGCTCGACGATCCGCTCGCCGGGTTCGTCGCAACCGACGACACACAGCAACCCGGCCTGGCCGCCGAGCGTCACGGCATTGCGCGCGACGTTGGCCGCGCCGCCGAGCCGCTCTTCCTGACGCTGCACGTGCACGACCGGCACCGGCGCTTCCGGCGAAATGCGCTCGACGTTGCCGAACCAGTAACGGTCGAGCATCACGTCGCCGACGACAAGCACGCGCGAACGCGCGATCTGCTCGCGCGGCACCTGAACGACTTCGCGGGGAGTATTCATCGTGCGGTCAGCCACGGGAGGACGACTGGGGATCGACATACGGCCGGCCGATCGCGTAATAGTCGATGCCCAGTTCAGCCATCGCGTCCGGCTCGTACAGGTTGCGCCCGTCGAAGATCACCGGCGCCTTCAGTTCGGCCTTCAGGCGCATGAAATCGGGGCTCCGGAATTCCTTCCATTCGGTCACGATCACGAGCGCGTCCGCGCCCGTCACGGCGACGTCCTGCGTGTCGACGAGATGCAGCCGCGCGAGCGCCGCCGCATCGTCGCCGAAATCCAGCGCGAACACGCGCCGCGCCTCGTCGACCGCGACCGGATCGTATGCGCGCACGGTCGCGCCGCGCTCGAGCAGCGCGGCGATCAGGCGGCGGCTCGGCGCCTCGCGCATGTCGTCGGTGTTCGGCTTGAACGCAAGGCCCCAGACCGCGAACTCGCGGCCGGTCAGGTCGGCGCCGAAACGCTGCTCGATCTTGCCGATCAGCACGTCCTTCTGTGCATGGTTGGCCGCCTCGACGGCTTCCAGGATGCGCAGCGGCTGGCCGTTCTCGCCCGCGGTGCGAATCAGCGCCTGGACGTCCTTCGGGAAGCACGAGCCGCCGTAGCCGACGCCCGCGTACAGGAAGTGGTAGCCGATGCGCGGATCGGAGCCGATCCCGCGGCGCACGGCCTCGATGTCGGCACCGACCTTGTCGGCGAGATTCGACATCTCGTTCATGAACGAGATGCGCGTCGCGAGCATCGCATTCGCCGCATATTTCGCAAATTCGGCCGAACGCACGTCCATGTAGATCGTCCGTTCGTGGTTGCGATTGAACGGCGCGTAAAGCTTCTTCATCTTCTCGCGCGCGATCGTGCCCGTCTCGTCGTCGTCGACGCCGATGATGATCCGGTCCGGACGCATGAAATCCTCGACCGCGGCGCCTTCCTTCAGGAACTCCGGGTTCGACACGACCGAGAAGCGATGCGCGACGCTGCCCGCGAGCCCGCGTGCGGCAAGCGCCTCGTCGACCACGCCGCGCACGCGCTGCGCGGTGCCGACCGGCACCGTCGACTTGTCGACGATCACCTTGAAGCCCGTCATGTGGCGGCCGATGTTGCGCGCGGCCTCGAGCACGTATTGCAGGTCGGCCGAGCCGTCCTCGTCGGGCGGCGTACCGACCGCAATGAACTGAATCTCGCCGTGCGCGACGCTCGCCTCGATGTCGGTCGAGAAGCGCAGGCGTCCCGCCGCACGGTTGCGCGCGATGATGTCCAGCAGCCCCGGTTCGTGAATCGGCATGCCGCCGTTATTCAGGATGTCGATCTTGCGCGGATCGACGTCGAGACAGAAGACGTCGTGACCGATCTCCGCGAGGCATGCGCCCGTGACGAGGCCGACATAGCCGGTGCCGATGATGGTGATTTTCATAGATGTTCCGGTACTTCCCGGTAATTGACTAACTTGGCCGCCGGGACAAGCCCGGCGACAACCGCAGCGCGTTGGCTCCGCGTGCCGGGATCAGCTCGACATCGCAGGTTCGACGCGGCGCGGCGCATAGGTTTCCCAGCCGCTGCATCCGGGGCACTGCCAGTAGAAAAGCCGCGCCCGGAAACCGCAATTCTGGCACGTATACCGTGGCAGATTTTTCGTGCGCTGCTTGATCAGCGCACGCATCATTTCAAGTTCCTTACGACGCGGTTCGTCGGCCGCCGTAATCTGCGCATCGAGCAGGTGCAGCATCCCCGACAGGTTCGGCGCCTTCTCCATCTGCGTGCGCGCGAGCATGTGCGCCGCATCCTGGCCGCGCAACCCCGCGATGTGCTGATACGCGATGTCGAGCAGGTCGTTCGACGGATAGCGATCGACATACCCCATCAGCAACTCGGCGCCGTCGACATTCCTGCCGAGCGCGACATAGGCCTTCATCAGCTTGTCGGCGACGAGCGGCAGATATGCCGGGTTCTGCGCTTCGACGCGCTTCCAGTGCTCGATCGCGGCCGTGTGGTTGCCCTCCGCCTCCGCGGCATCGCCGGACAGGATCGTCGCGCGAACGTTCTGCGGGTTCACGGTCAGCGCGAGCCGCAATTGTTCTTCGGCCGCGGCGGCGTTCTTGCGCTGCAGCGCGTCCTGCGCGAGTTCGCAGTGAAACTGCGCGATTTCGGTGCCGAGCGGTTTGTCGCTCATCGACTCGATGCGCTTCGCAGTGTCGATCGACTTGTTCCAGTCCTTCTCGATCTCGTAGATCGTCAGCAGCGCCCGCTGCGCACCGAGCGCGTAGTCGCCGTCGGCGAGCTTGTGGAACGCCTCCTCGGCGCGATCGAGCAGGCCGGCTTTCAGGAAGTCCTGGCCGAGCTCGTACAGCGCGTGGTCGCGCTCGTTGACCGGCAGGTCCGTGCGGCTCAGCAGGTTCTGGTGCACGCGGATCGCACGGTCGGTTTCGCCGCGACGGCGGAACAGGTTGCCGAGCGCGAAGTGCAGCTCGACCGTCTCGGGGTCGAGCTTGGCGACCTCGATGAACGCGTCGATCGCCTTGTCGGGTTGTTCGTTCAACAGAAAATTCAGGCCGCGAAAATACGATCGCGGCAGGTTGGCACTCTCCGACAGGAGATTCTTCAGGTCATAGCGTGACGCCACCCAACCGAGCGCGAACGCGACCGGAATCGCGAGCAACCACCAGAAATCCAGATCCATGCGAAATATCGAAGCAGAGACGAAAACCGCGCGATTGTCGCGCGGCGTCCGTGTTAAATGACGGGCGGCATCGGCGGCTGGTCGATGACGGCAGGCGTTTCGCGCGCCGCGCGCAGATCGCGCTTCAGGCGCCCGTTCTCGAGGCGCAGACGGAAGATCGAAGGCAGCGCGGACAGCAGGCCGGCCAGCAGCCCCACGGCAAAGAACGCCAGGCCGATCAGGATCAGCGGCGCTTGCCACGCATAGCCGGCAACAAAATTCAGCGTCGCGGTTTGCGTATTGGCCAGCGCGAGCACCAGCAGCAGTACGAACACCAATACCCGGATCAGCCAGACGATAAACTTCATGAAGCCCTCTCTTTGTTGCGGTTTGCCGCGGCGCGCGACTCCCCTTCGTCGCACCGAATCGACCCGTATTGTAAAGGAAGCGTTTCCGCGGCTGCGCAGATCCTGCGCGCCCCATTGCGCCGCGATCGCCGGAAATGAAAAAAGCGCCCGCTAGGGGCGCTTTTCTTTTCAGCCTTTGCCGGACAGGTTCCGGGCAAACCGAACGACGCTCAACGCTCGTCGTCCGGATCGTCAGCCTTCAGCGGCTCACCGGCGCGGCCGTCGACGCGTTCGCGCAATTCCTTGCCAGGCTTGAAGTGCGGCACGAATTTCTCGGGCACCTGCACTTTCTCCCCTGACTTCGGGTTGCGTCCGACGCGCGCCGGGCGACGGTTGAGGCCGAAGCTGCCGAAACCCCGAATTTCGATACGGTGCCCTTTTGCCAAGGCATCGGACATCGCATCGAGCATCGTTTTCACCGCGAAATCCGCATCCTTGAGGACAAGTTGCGGAAATCGCGATGCCAGCTGCGCGACCAACTCGGATTTGGTCATACTTCAGCAGACCTCGTGAGGCTTACTGGTTCTGGCCGTCGAGCTTCGCCTTCAGCAGCGCGCCGAGGTTGGTCGTACCGGTCGCAGCCGAGCTGGTGTCAGCTTGCAGGCCACGGATCGCTTCCTGTTGTTCAGCCGAATCCTTCGCCTTGATCGACAGGTTGATGCCGCGCGACTTGCGATCGATGTTGATCACCATCGCGTTGACCTTGTCGCCTTCCTTCAGCACGTTGCGTGCGTCTTCGACGCGATCCTGCGAGATTTCCGACGCGCGCAGGTAGCCTTCGACGTCGCCCGTCAGCGTGATGACCGCACCCTTCGCATCGACCGTCTTCACGACGCCGTCGACGATCGAGCCCTTGTCGTTCATTGCAACGTAGTTGCTGAACGGGTCGCCTTCGAGCTGCTTGATGCCGAGCGAAATACGCTCCTTCTCGACGTCGATACCGAGCACGATTGCTTCGACTTCGTCGCCCTTCTTGTACTTGCGAACGGCTTCTTCGCCGGTTTCGCTCCACGACAGGTCCGACAGGTGGACCAGGCCGTCGATGCCGCCCGGCAGACCGATGAACACGCCGAAGTCGGTGATCGACTTGATTGCGCCCGTGATCTTGTCGCCCTTCTTGAAGTTGCGGCTGAAGTCATCCCACGGATTCGGCTTGCACTGCTTCATGCCGAGGCTGATACGACGACGGTCTTCGTCGATCTCGAGGACCATGACTTCGACTTCGTCGCCCAGCTGGACAACCTTCGACGGAGCAACGTTCTTGTTGGTCCAGTCCATTTCCGACACGTGGACGAGGCCTTCGATGCCCGATTCCACTTCGACGAATGCGCCGTAGTCGGTGATGTTCGTGACCTTGCCGAACAGGCGCGTGCCCGACGGGTAACGGCGCGAGATGCCTTCCCACGGATCGTCGCCCAGTTGCTTGATGCCCAGCGAGACGCGGTTCTTCTCTTGGTCGAACTTGAGGATCTTCGCGGTGACTTCCTGGCCAACCGACAGGACTTCGCTCGGGTGACGCACCCGACGCCATGCGATGTCGGTGATGTGCAGCAGGCCGTCGATGCCGCCGAGGTCGACGAACGCGCCGTAGTCGGTGATGTTCTTGACCACGCCATTGACGATCGCGCCTTCCTTCAGCGTCTCGAGCAGCTTCGCGCGCTCTTCGCCCTGGGTTGCTTCGATCACGGCACGACGCGACAGCACGACGTTGTTACGCTTGCGATCGAGCTTGATCACGCGGAACTCGAGCGTCTTGCCTTCGTACGGGGTCGTGTCCTTGACGGGACGCGTGTCGACCAGCGAACCCGGCAGGAACGCGCGGATGCCGTTGACCATCACGGTCATGCCGCCCTTCACCTTGCCGGTGATCGTGCCGGTGACGAGTTCGTTGTTGTCGAGAGCCTTTTCCAGCGACAGCCACGATGCAAGGCGCTTCGCCTTGTCGCGCGACAGGATCGTGTCGCCGTAGCCGTTTTCGAGTGCGTCGATCGCGACGGACACGAAATCGCCCGACTGCACCTCAACCTCGCCCTGATCGTTCAGGAATTCCTCGATCGGAATGTAAGCCTCGGACTTCAGGCCTGCATTGACGACCACGAAGTTGTGGTCGACGCGCACGACTTCGGCGGAAATCACTTCGCCGGCGCGCATGTCTTGGCGGGTCAGCGACTCTTCGAACAGAGCCGCAAAGGATTCGGTATTCGGGGTGGAGGTTTGCAGGTCGGACATAAAAATCTGATTGTGCATGGCTCGCTGTGCCACGCCGGCCGGAATGGCAGGCTGAAAGGGCCAGATCGAAGACCACACGGGGTTAAGGGTTCGAAACACGCTCCGCGCTTGCGACGCGGAGCACCTACCGCTGCCCGCCTTCTCAGGCGGGCTGGCCGAGCGCCCGGTACCACTGCAGCACCTGGTCGACTGCTTCATCAACCGAAAGTGCCGACGTATCGAGCAGCCTGGCATCTGCCGCGGGCTTCAGCGGCGCGGCCGCGCGATTGCTGTCGCGCGCGTCACGTTCACGAAGATCCCGGAGCAAGTCATCTATATTAGCAGAAAAACCTTTTTGCATCAATTGCTTATGCCGTCTGGCCGCGCGCGCCTCGGCGCTGGCCGTCAGGAACACCTTCAGCACGGCGTCCGGGAAGATCACCGTACCCATGTCGCGGCCGTCGGCAACGAGGCCCGGCGTCTTGCGGAACGCGCGCTGGCGCGCAACGAGCGCGGTGCGCACGGGCCCGTGCACCGCGATGGCCGACGCGCGGTTGCCGACCGCTTCGGCGCGGATGTCGTTCGACACGTCGACGCCATCGAGCTGCGCGCAGCCTTCGCGGAACGTGATGTGCAGATCGTCGATCAGATTCACCAGCGCTTCGATGTCCTCCGCCTCGATGCCGTAGCGCACGCTTGCGAGCGCCGCGAGACGGTACAGCGCGCCGCTGTCGAGCAGGTGGAAGCCAAGGTGCGCGGCGACGAGCGCCGCGACGGTGCCCTTGCCGGAAGCGGTCGGGCCGTCGATCGTGATGACGGGAGTCGGGTGAAAGGGTCGGGTCGATTTCATCGGAACAGTCAGGTCAGGCTTTGGCGAGCGCGGCGAAGCGGTCGAAATAGTCGGGGAACGTCTTGCCGACGCACTTCGGATCGTTGATCCGCACGGGCACGCCGCCCAGGCTGACGAGCGAGAAGCACATCGCCATCCGGTGATCGTCGTACGTATCGATCGCCGCGTTCGGCGTGAGCTTTTCCGGCGGCGTGACGACGAGATAGTCGGGACCTTCCTCGACGATCGCGCCAACCTTGCGCAGTTCGGTCGCCATCGCGGCGATGCGGTCGGTCTCCTTCACACGCCAGCTCGCGATGTTGCGCAGCGTGCTCGTGCCGTTCGCGAACAGCGCCGCGACCGCGATGGTCATCGCGGCATCGGGGATCAGGTTGAAGTCCATGTCGATCGGCTCGAGCTTGCCGTGGTCGTGGCCGATGCCCCGCACGTCGATCCAGTCGTCGCCCATCGTCACGTTCGCGCCCATCTGCATCAGCGCGTTCGCGAAACCGACGTCGCCCTGGATGCTCGCGCGCCCCACGCCCTCGACGCGCAGCGGGCCGCCGCCAAGCGCGCCGGCCGCGAGGAAGTACGACGCGGACGACGCGTCGCCCTCGACCATGATCCGCCCCGGAGAGCGGTAGCGGACCCCGGCCGGCACGACGAAACGCTGCCAGCCGTCACGCTCGACGACCACGCCGAAGCGCTCCATCAGCCGGATCGTGATGTCGATGTACGGCTTCGAGATCAGTTCGCCGTCGACCTCGACGACGGTCCTGCCGTCCTTCGCCTTCACGAGCGGCAGCGTCATCAGCAGCGCCGTGAGGAACTGGCTCGACACGTCGCCGCGCACGCGGATCGGCGCATCGACCGAGATCGTCGCGGGCTTGATCCGCAGCGGCGGGTAGCCTTCGTTCAGCTCGTAGTCGATCTGCGCGCCGATCTGCCGCAGGCCGTCGACGAGATCGCCGATCGGCCGCTCGTGCATGCGCGGCACGCCGTGCACGCGATAGTCGCCGCCGTTCACCGCGAGCGCGGCGGTCAGCGGCCGCACGGCCGTGCCCGCGTTGCCGAGGAACAGGTCGGCCGTCTTCGCGGTGAACGCGCCGCGCGTGCCCGTGACGACGCAGGTGTCGCCGTCGCGCACGAGCCTCACGCCAAGCTTGCCGAGCGCATCGAGCATCACGCGCGTGTCGTCGGAGTCGAGCAGATTGGTGATCGTCGTTTCGCCTTCGGCAAGCGCCGCGAGCAGCAGCACGCGGTTCGAGATGCTCTTCGAGCCGGGCAGGCGCACGGTGCCCGATGCGCTGGAGTACGGGCCGAGATCGAGATAGTCCATGGGAATCGTCCTGTTATTTCTTGACCGGTTCGGTAGCGGGCGTGCCGCCGCGCTCCTGCCATGCTTTGCGTGCGGCGCGCGAGCGCGTGAACACGGCTTCGAGCGCCGCGCCGTCGCCGGCGTCGATCGCCGCGCGCAGCCGCGTGAGCACGCGCGTGTAGCCGTCGAGTTCGTCGAGCAGCGCCGCGCGGTTCGCGACGCACACGTCGCGCCACATCTCCGGGCTGGACGCCGCGATGCGCGTGAAATCGCGGAAACCGCCCGCCGCGTACGAGAATTTCAGCTCCGCGTCCGCCTCGCCGAGGATCTGCTCGACGAGCGCAAACGACAGCACGTGCGGCAGATGGCTGATCGACGCAAACACGCGATCGTGCTGCCCGGTGCTCATCGTGCGCACGTCGGCCCCGGTCGCGCGCCACATCGCATCGATCCGCGCGACCGATTCGGGTGCGTTCTCCGGCAGCGGACACAGCACGACGTTGCGGCCGACGTACAGGTCCGGCAACGCGGCCTCGACGCCGCTCGACTCGCGGCCGGCGATCGGATGCCCCGGCACGAACTGCGCGATTCGCGCGCCGAGCGCTTCGCGCGCGGCCGCGACGACATCGGACTTGGTGCTGCCCGCATCGGTGACGATCGTCGCATCGGCGAGCCACGGCGCGATGCGCGCGAGCAACGGGCCCGTCTGCGCGACGGGTGCGGCCAGCAGCACGAGATCGGCGCCCGCAAGCGCGTCGCGCAACTGCGCGTCGTCGTCGAGCGCCGCCGCGCGATCGATCACGCCGAGCGACAGCGCACGCTCGACCGATGCGCGCGAACGGCCCACGCCGACGATCTCGCCCGCGCCGCCCGGCGCGCGCTCGCGCAGCGCGCGGGCCAGCGATCCGCCGATCAGGCCGACACCGAAGATGACCAGTTTGTTGAATGCAAAGCCTGACACGACAAGAGCCAAGTTACGCGTGCGGAACAACGCCCCGCACACGGAATTCCAGATTCCGGGCAACGGGCCCGCACCCGGCGCAACCTGCACCGGATGCCGCCCGAACCCGCCTTCGGCAGCGCCGACCGGCCTGCCCTGCCCGCCCGGCCACGACGCCTGCGCACGCAGGCGACTGGCCGTCACGCGTCAGCGTGCGCTCGGATACGAGCCGAGTATCTTCAGGAACGCAGCCTTCTGGCCGAGTTCCGCGAGCGCGGCCGCGACCGCCGCATCATCGCGGTGCCCTTCGATGTCGATGTAGAAGTAGTACTCCCACGTGCCGACGCGTGCCGGACGCGACTCGAAGCGCGTCATCGACACGCCGTGCCGCGCGAGCGGTTCGAGCAGCTTGAACACGGCGCCCGGCTCGTTCTTCACCGACACGATCAGCGACGTCTGGTCGTGACCGCTTTGCCCGGCCGGCTGCTTGCCGATGATCACGAAACGCGTGCGGTTGTGCGGATCGTCCTGGATCAGCGAGAACGCGATCTGCAAACCGTAATGTGCGGCCGCGCGATCGCCCGCGATCGCCGCGACGGTCGGATCGGCCGCCGCGAGACGCGCGGCCTCCGCGTTGCTCGCCACGGCCTGCCGCTCGAGCTGCGGCGCATTCGCCGCGAGCCACTGCTGGCATTGTGCGAGCGCCTGCGCATGCGCGCAGACGCGCGTCACGCCGTCGAGCGTGCCGCTCTGCGTCAGCAGGTTGTGGTGGATGGGCAGCGCGAGTTCGCCGCTGATCAGCAGTTGCGTCTGCAGCAGCAGGTCGAGCGTGCGCGACACGGCCCCTTCGGTCGAATTCTCGACCGGCGCGATGCCGAATGCGGACGCACCGGCCTCGACCGAGCGGAACACCTCGTCGATCGACGGGCACGGCAGCCCCTCGATCGACTGGCCGAAATACTCGAGCATCGCCTGTTCGCTGTACGTGCCGACCGGCCCGAGGAACGCGACGTGGATCGTCTGCTCGAGCGCACGGCTCGCCGCCATGATCTCGCGCCAGATTGCGCTGATGTGCTCGCTCGCGAGCGGCCCCGCGCTCATGTCCTGCAGGCGCGCGATCACCTGCAGCTCGCGCTCCGGCCGGAACACCGGCGCGTTGAAATGCTTCTTGACCTCGCCCACCTCCAGCGCCACCGCGGCGCGCTGGTTCAGGAGCGCAATCAGCTGCGCGTCGATCGCGTCGATGCGATCGCGCAGCGGTTTCAGGCGGGAATTCAGTTCGTCGTCCATGCGTTTTGCCGTGCTGTTTGAACAGCGCCGCCGTCAGGCGCCGCGCTGCTCGAAGTCCTTCATGTACTCGACGAGCGCCTTCACGCCCTCGAGCGGCACCGCGTTGTAGATCGACGCCCGCATGCCACCGACGGACTTGTGGCCCTTCAGCTGCAGCAGCCCGCGCGCCTTTGCGCCGGCAAGGAAGTCTTCGTTGCGCGTTTCGTCGGCCAGGAAAAACGGCACGTTCATCCGCGAACGCGCTGCCGGCTCGACCTTGTTCAGATAGAAGCTGCTCGCATCGATCGTGTCGTAGAGCAGTTTCGATTTTTCGATATTGCGGGCCTCGATCGCTTCGAGGCCACCCTGCCGCTTCAGCCACTGGAACACGAGGCCCGCGATGTAGATCGCGTAAGTGGGCGGCGTGTTGTACAGCGAATTGTTCGCGGCGACGGTCTTCCATTCGAATGCGGACGGGCAGATCGACAGCGCGCGATCGAGCAGATCCTCGCGCACGATCACGACCGTCACGCCGGCCATCCCGATATTCTTCTGCGCGCCGCCGAACAGCACGCCGTATTTCGCGACGTCCATCGGGCGCGACAGGATGTGCGACGAGACATCCGCGACCAGCGGCACGTCGCCGAGATCGGGGATCTCGAACGTCTCGACGCCATCGATCGTCTCGTTGGTGCACAGATGCACGTAGGCCGGATCGTCCGACAGTTGCCATTCGGCGCGCGCGGGCGCACGCGTGTAGCCGTTTTCCGTCTTGCCGGATGCGGCGAGATGCGGCGTGCAGAACTTGTTCGCCTCACCGAACGATTTCTGCGACCACGACCCCGTCACGACGAAGTCCGCGGTCTTGCGCGAGCCGAGCAGGTTCATCGGCACGATCGCGTTTTCCGCGATGCCGCCGCCCTGCAGGAACAGGATCCGGTGGCTTGCCGGCACGCCGAGCAGGTCGCGCAGGTCGGTCAGCGCGGCCTCGTGAATCGACATGAACTCCTTGCCGCGATGGCTCATCTCCATCACGCTCATGCCGCTGCCGTGCCAGTCGAGCATTTCGTCGGCGGCCTGCCGCAGCACTTCCTCGGGCATCGCCGCAGGACCGGCGGAGAAATTAAAGACGCGCATCGTGAAAACCTCGGGAGGGACGCGACCAGCGGCTTGCCGCCGCATGTCAGTTGCAAATGAGCCGCGCCAGAAAAGGAATGGCCGCTTGCGCTCGCGCGCAAACGGCCATTATCGCACTGTCGTCAGGCTCCCGCCAAACCCGGCCGAACGGCCGGGGGCGTGCCCGGACGGCTTACTTGCCCGGCTTGACTGCTGCGACTTCCTTGTCAGCCTGCGTGCGCGTCGCCTGGATCGCTTGCGGCATGTACTTCTGCATCAGGCCGTTGACCACGTCGCGACCGACCTGATCCTGAACCTGGATGAACTTGCGGCCCGTCGGGCTCTTGTAGAACGTCGTCAGATCCTTGATCTCCGACGTGCTGTAGTACTTCGCGTATGCGTCGTACTGAGCCGACATCGCGTCGTTCTGGAACTGCTGCGTGCCGAACACCTTGCCCGCGCCGTCGACCAGCTTCGGCACCGCGTTCTTCTGCAGCGTCGGAACGGCAGCCTGCTTCTGCTTGTCGTTCAGCGTCTTGTTTTCCGACAGCGCGTCCGACAGGATCGCCGGCACGAGTTGCTTGGCCTGCATTTCGGCGCTGTTGCCGATTGCCGACACGAGCTTCGGCGCGTCGATCGCGTCGAGCAGATCCTTGATCGCAGCCTTCTTGTCGGCGTCGATCGGCGCAGCTGCCGCGGCGGGCGCCGGTGCGGAATTCGACAGCGCTTGCGCCATCGCGAACGTCGGCACCAGTGCAGCCAGCAGAACCAGTTGCTTGAATTGCTTTTGCATCATCACTCCCTTTTGGAAATATGAATGGTTGCTCGCCGGCCGCGGCGCTTCGCGCCCGCGGCGGCCAGAGTCTCATCCGTTCTTCAGGCTTCGCCGTCCGACGCCTCGTCGGCCTCGCCATCGCCCTCTTCGGCCTCCGCGACCTGCTGCAGGCCAGAGAGCTTGGTACCCTCATCGAGACTGATGAGTGTAACACCTTGCGTGGCACGCCCCATCTCGCGAACCTCGGAAACGCGGGTGCGAATCAACACGCCGGCCGTCGTGATCAGCATGATCTGATCCTCGGCGTCGACGAGTGTTGCAGCCACGACCTTGCCGTTGCGCTCGGACGTCTGGATCGCGATCATACCCTTCGTGCCGCGGCCGTGACGCGTGTATTCGGTGATCGGCGTGCGCTTGCCGAAGCCGTTCTCGGTCGCGGTGAGCACGGTCTGCTCCTCGCTGCCGGCAACCAGCATCGCGATGACCTGCTGCCCGTCCTCCAGCTGCATGCCGCGCACGCCGCGCGCCTCGCGCCCCATCGGACGCACGTCGTTCTCGTCGAAGCGCACGGCCTTGCCGGCGTCGGAGAACAGCATCACGTCGTGTGCGCCGTCGGTGATCGACGCGCCGATCAGGAAGTCGCCGTCGTCGAGGCCGACCGCAATGATGCCCTTCTTCATCGGGCGGCTGAACGCTTCGAGCGGCGTCTTCTTCACGGTGCCGAGCGACGTCGCCATGAAGATGAACTTGTCGGCCGAGAATTCCTTGACCGGCAGCACGACGTTGATCTTCTCGCCATCCAGCAGCGGGAACATGTTCACGATCGGGCGGCCGCGCGAGTTGCGCGAGCCCTGCGGCACTTCATAGACCTTGACCCAGTACACGCGGCCGCGGTTCGAGAAGCACAGGATGTAGTCGTGCGTGTTCGCGATGAACAGCGTCTCGATCCAGTCGTCTTCCTTCATCTGCGTCGCCTGCTTGCCGCGACCGCCGCGCTTCTGCGCGCGGTACTCGGACAGCGGCTGCGACTTCACGTAGCCCGCGTGCGACATCGTGACGACCATGTCCTGCGGCGTGATCAGATCCTCGGTGTTCAGCTCGGTCGCGTTCAGCTCGATCTTCGAGCGGCGCGCGTCGCCGAATTCCGCCTTCACCGAGGTCAGTTCCTCGCCGATCATCGTCGTGATCCGCTCGGGACGCGCGAGGATGTCCAGCAGGTCGGCGATCTGCGCCATCACTTCGCGGTACTCGCCGATAATCTTGTCCTGCTCGAGGCCGGTCAGGCGCTGCAGACGCATCTGCAGGATTTCCTGGGCCTGCGTGTCGGACAGACGGTACAGCCCGTCGACCTGCATGCCGAACGCCGGGTTCAGGCCTTCCGGGCGGTACGCGGAGCGGCCGCCGGCCGCCGCGTTCTCGCTCTCGGCGCGCGTCAGCATCTCGCGCACGAGCGACGAATCCCACGGCTTCGCCATCAGTTCCTGCTTCGCGATCGGCGGCGTCGGCGCGGCCTTGATGATCGCGATGAACTCGTCGATGTTCGCGAGCGCGACCGCGAGACCTTCGAGCACGTGGCCGCGCTCGCGGGCCTTGCGCAGTTCGTAGATCGTGCGGCGCGTCAGCACTTCGCGTCGATGCGACAGGAAGCACTGCAGGATTTCCTTCAGGTTCAGCAGCTTCGGCTGGCCGTCGACGAGCGCGACCATGTTCATGCCGAACGTGTCCTGGAGCTGCGTCGCCTTGTACAGGTTGTTCAGCACCACTTCCGGCACTTCACCGCGCTTGAGTTCGATCACGACACGCATGCCGCTCTTGTCGGACTCGTCGCGGATGTCGGAGATGCCATCGAGCTTCTTCTCGTTGACGAGCTCGGCGATCCGCTCGAGCAGCGAGCGCTTGTTCACCTGGTACGGCAGCTCGTCGACGATGATCGCCATCCGCTGGCCGCGGTCGATCTCCTCGAAGTGCGTGGCCGCGCGCATCACGACGCGGCCGCGCCCGGTGCGGTAGCCGTCGCGCACGCCGGCGACGCCGTAGATGATGCCGGCCGTCGGGAAGTCCGGCGCCGGGATGATCTCGATCAGTTCGTCGATCGTCGCTGCCGGGTTGTTCAGCAGGTGCTGGCACGCGTCGACGACTTCGTTCAGGTTGTGCGGCGGGATGTTGGTCGCCATGCCGACCGCGATGCCCGACGAGCCGTTGATCAGCAGGTTCGGGATGCGCGACGGCAGGACCGACGGCTGCATCTCGTTGCCGTCGTAGTTCGGCTCGAAATCGACCGTTTCCTTGTCGATGTCGGCGAGCAACTCGTGACCGATCTTCGCCATGCGAATTTCGGTGTAACGCATCGCCGCGGCGTTGTCGCCGTCGATCGAGCCGAAGTTGCCTTGCCCGTCGATCAGCATGTAGCGCAGCGAGAAGTCCTGCGCCATCCGCACGATCGTGTCGTAGACCGCGGTGTCGCCGTGAGGGTGGTACTTACCGATCACGTCACCGACGATACGCGCCGACTTCTTGTACGCACGGTTCCAGTCGTTGTTCAGTTCGTGCATCGCGAACAACACGCGCCGGTGCACGGGCTTCAGGCCATCGCGGACATCCGGGAGGGCACGTCCGACGATCACGCTCATCGCGTAATCGAGATACGAACGGCGCATTTCCTCCTCTAGGGAGGTGGGCAGGGTCTCTTTGGCGAATTGATCCATGTATCCGTATCGTTTCGGAGCGAAGACGGCGAACGCCTTTCGCGTGGGCGCTGCATGCGCAACGCAACGCGAGATTCTAACATGCGCCCATCAGCCGCCAATTCGCCTCCCCCTCTATATATGTATAGCGAAAATTGCAGCGGCGGCGAACCGGCCGGAATCGCAGACGACCCGACGTCACCGGTGATCGCGCCCGGTTTGTTTCACGCGCACGCGTAAACAGTTGAACGCAGCCGCGCAATTTCGCCGACACACTCTTGACAATCTCTAAAAGTTGCGGCAGGCCGGTGTTGCGCATGCACCACAAACGTTGAGGCGATCTTAGGGTGGGGAGGATTTTTTTTCGTAGGAAGGGAACGATATGGCAAAATGCCAACGCACTGAAAGTTAGACGCTGCTCGAAGTCTACACAGAGCGGTGCCGCGTTTTTTGTGCCGCACCAATGTTATACTTCGAGCAATGTATGACTTGTCACCGTCAACAGGCTCGCAGTAAACCTGCGGTAATCTCAATTTCGAGAGGAGAAATATGAATAAACTTTCAAAGCTCGCGTTCATTGCAGCTACCGCAGTTATGGCTGCATCCGCTTCGGCACAGTCGGTGCCGGCGTCGCGTCAAGCCGTCAACGACAACTGGGTGAACGGCACGGGCGAATGGGTGTGGATGAACGGCACGAACGAGCTCTGCTGGCGCGATGCATTCTGGACGCCGGCCACCGCCAACGCGAAGTGCGATGGCGCACTGGTCGCCCAGGCACCGCAGCCGCCGGTCGCTCCGGTCGTTGCTCCGGCCATCACGAGCCAGAAGATCACGTATCAAGCTGACGCACTGTTCGACTTCGACAAGGCAACGCTCAAGCCGCTGGGCAAGCAAAAGCTGGACGAACTGGCTTCGAAGATCCAGGGCATGAACACGGAAGTGGTCGTCGCAACGGGCTATACGGACCGTATCGGTTCGGACAAGTACAACGACCGTCTGTCGCTGCGCCGTGCGCAAGCCGTGAAGTCGTACCTGGTCAGCAAGGGTGTGCCGGCCAACAAGATCTACACGGAAGGCAAGGGCAAGCGCAACCCGGTTACGACTGGCTGCAACCAGAAGAACCGCAAGCAGCTCATCGCCTGCCTCGCACCGGACCGCCGCGTGGAAGTCGAAGTGGTTGGTACGCAAGAAGTCCAGAAGACGACCGTTCCGGCACAGTAAGCCGCGGTTTTCGACTGCTTCAAAGCCCCGCTCCGGCGGGGCTTTTTCATTGATGCCCGTCCGGGCGCTCGCTGGCCTCGTCGTCCGCCCGCTTATATACTCGGGGCTGACGAACCGCAGCACCGCCCTCCTTCCGTAGCCCGTTTGCCGACATGACCAACGCCGATCCGCACGAACTCCAGAAATTCAGCGACCTCGCCCATCGGTGGTGGGATCCGAATGCCGAATTCAAGCCGCTGCACGACCTCAACCCGGTCCGGCTCGGCTGGATCGACGCGCATGCGCATCTGGCCGGCAAGCGCGTACTCGACATCGGCTGCGGCGGCGGCATCCTGTCCGAATCGATGGCCGGACTCGGCGCCCAGGTGAAAGGGATCGACCTGTCGACCGAAGCGCTCGGCGTTGCCGATCTGCACAGCCTCGAAAGCGGCATCGCGGTCGACTACGAGGCGATCGCCGCCGAAGCGATCGCCGCGCGTGAGCCGGGCACTTACGATGTCGTCACGTGCATGGAGATGCTCGAGCACGTGCCGTCGCCCGGCGACATCGTTGCCGCGTGCGCGACGCTCGTGAAGCCCGGTGGCTGGGTGTTCTTCTCGACGTTGAACCGGAACCTGAAGTCCTACCTGTTCGCGGTGATCGGCGCCGAGTACATCGCGCAAATGCTGCCGAAGGGCACGCACGACTACGCGCGCTTCATCCGCCCTTCGGAACTGGCCGGCTTCGTGCGTGCGACGGATCTGCACATCGTGGAGATCAAGGGCATCACGTACCACCCGATCGGCAAGCGCTTCGCGCTGTCGAACGACACCGACATCAACTACCTCGTCGCGTGCCGCCGCGGCGCGTGACCCTCCGACCGGCATGACGACTCCCCTTTCGACCGCGCGGCCCGCACTCGACGAACCGCGCCTGCTGCACTGCGATGCGGTGCTGTTCGACCTGGACGGCACGCTTGCCGACACGGCGCCCGATCTGGCCGCTGCCGTCAACAAGATGCAGCGCGTGCGCGGCCTGCCAGAAACACCGCTCGACGCACTGCGGCCGCTGGCCTCGGCCGGCGCGCGCGGCCTGCTCGGCGGCGCGTTCGGCATCGATCCGCACACGCCCGGCTACGAAGCGATGCGCGACGAGTTCCTGAGCAACTACGCGACGGATATCTGCGTGCATACGACGCTGTTCCCCGGCATCGGCGACGTGCTCGACGAACTCGATGCGCGCGGCGTGCGCTGGGGCATCGTCACGAACAAGGCGATGCGGCTCACGACGCCGCTCGTCGATCTGCTCGGTCTTGCGCCGCGCGCCGCCTGCGTCGTCGGGGGCGACACAACGCCGCACCCGAAACCGCACCCGGCCCCGCTGCTGCACGCGGCCGACCAGTTGACGCTCGCGCCGGCGCGCATTGTCTACGTCGGCGACGACCTGCGCGACATTCAGGCGGGCAGTGCTGCCGGCATGGCGACGGTCGCGGCCGCGTACGGTTACTGCGGCGACGGCGCCGCGCCGGCCGACTGGCGGGCCCAGCATCTCGTGGATACGACGCAGGAACTGCGCGAACTGCTGCGCGATGTTGGGCTATAATGATTGATCTTATCCGCGGGGGCGACCTGGTTTCGACAGGGGTTGTGAAGCGGCTAGGGCATGTCGAGGACCCGTCACCTCGTTAATCAATGGGAAAATCGTAACTGCAAACGACGATACGTTCGCACTGGCAGCCTAACGGCCGCCGTCCTCTGCCTAGTTCACTGACGGGCTAGTGTCGCAAGACCGGTAGCAATACCGCCAGAGGTCATTTACGTCAGTTAAGCCCTGTCGGCGTCGCGACGCCAGGGTCGAAAACCTAGCGAATCGCCGTAGTGCAGCGTGTTCGTCCGCGTCGCTGCGGTTAAATCAAATGACTGAACTAAACATGTAGAACTAGTCGTGGAGCGCTTCTGGACGCGGGTTCGATTCCCGCCGCCTCCACCAAATTCCGCGTTCGTCGCACGAACCCCGCATGACGCAAGTCTTGCGGGGTTTTTTGTTGCCGGCGAAACGCCCACGCCCCTCTCCTTCCGAAAAAGCGCCCAGCCGCGGACGGGCCGGGCGGAATGCCGCCGGTATTCCCGCGGCAGGAGGTGACGGATGTTCTGCCGCGCCCGCACAATCATCGGTCGTGCCGGGCAGCGGCCAGCCCGGTTGCCACTGCTTCGGGCACGACGTGTCGTCGCACCCTGCGCTCAAGCACACCGGGCAATGCGCACTTAGCTGCCGCGATACAGCGACTTCATTTCTTCAGCGCTGGCCGGACGCACGCCCATTGCTCGCGAACCCGATGCCGATGCGCCCTGTGCCTGCGCGCCGTACCCGCTGGAATCGGCACCTTGCGCTTGCGCCAGCGCACTGCGCTGTTGCTCCGCAACACGCGCCGTTGCGGCCTGGATCGCTTCCGGATAGTGCGGATCTTCGCCGCGGGCGGAGTTATAACCGGCTTGCTGGAGCTGGACCAGCTCGGCACGGACCTGTGCGCGGGTGATCGTCGAGCCAGACTGGGCAAACGACACGACCGGAGCAACGAGAGCGGCGGCAACGACAACAGCTTGAACGAGCGACTTCATGATGACCTACCTCCAGATTTGTCTGTTTTCGCGGTGAACACCCTGTTCAGCGCTGACAAACCGAAGTTTATGTAGGCGGATGCTTAAGAATAAGGCGGGTTTCTGGAAGGCATTCTTCTTGATTTACGGGTTAACCCTAGGTCACCTGCCGAACCCGCGATGCATGAACGTCGGCTTCGTCCGGCATCGCGTCGCACGATGGCTCGCCGGAAAGCACAAGCCCCGCGAAGCGACAACGCTTCGCGGGGCTCGGACGGAATCGCACGGAATTCACATAGTCGCGCCGGTCGGACGGTCAAGCCGATGTGCGTGTGGGCATCGCCGCCTGTCGAATCGACACCGCACGACCCACGCGCAAACGCGCCTGTCCACACGTTACTGGCTATCCATCGGGCACTTCAGGTTGCAGCCGTTCGGGTCGCCCAGGTCGCCCTTGCGACGCAACGCCGACTTCTTGCTGCCCTGATATTTCTGCGACGGCGCCGACGCCGCGAACGGCATCTGCGGATGCTCGTTCAGGCGAAACTGTTCGCTCAGGATGCCGCCGGGCACGCCCGGGGAATTCTGAGCGAACGCAAACGGCGAAGCAGCGACCAGAAGCCCCGAGGTCAACGCTGCCGCGGCGAGGGAAACGGAAAATTTCATGGCGGGATGACGCCTGAACGGCGTGCTTGTTGGAACGTTGATCAAGCGGCAAGCGTAGCGCAAATCCCCCGCTGCTGCAGCGCGCTTCGATCGCGTCCCCGTTACCGGGAATTGCCGTCCGGCGCGCTCGTGCCGTCGCCGCCGGCCAGCCCCGTTGCGATGCTCGTCAGCGTCCCGCATGCGGCCGGATCGTAGCCGTCGAGATGTGCGACGCGCTCGACGAAGCGCGCGTCCCGCAGCAGCGCCAGCACGCCGGCGAGCGGCCGCGCGTCGAGCCGCGCGCGTTCGCACGCGAAGTAATAGTCCTCGTCGACGACCGGGATGAAATCGAGCCCGAAATGATGGGCGGCCGGCTCGACGCCGAAGCCGAGATCGGCCATCCCGCTCGCAACGAACGCCGCGATCGCCGAATGCGTGAGTTCGGCCGACGCATAACCGTCGATGCGCTCGGGATCGATGCCGATCGCGCGCAGCGCGAGATCCAGCAGCATCCGCGTGCCCGACCCCGGCTGCCGGTTGACGAAGCGGATGTCGTTGCGTGCGAGATCCGCGAGCCCGCGGACCTGCTTCGGGTTGCCGCGCGGCACGAACAGACCCTGCTGGCGACGCGTCAGGTGAATCAGCACGTGGCGCGTGTCGTCGAGCCACGGCCGGTAGATCTGCGCGCACTGCGCGCGAAACGCGCCGCGCGGCAGATGGAAGCCGGCCAGGTCGCATTCGCCGCGTGCGAGCGCCTGCACGGCCTCGACGCTCTCGCGATACTTGATGTCGACGGCCGCCTGCGCATCGACGAGCGCGGACACGAGCGTCGCGACCGCGTAGCCATGCGACGCATGGATCCGCACGGCGCCGTCGCGCTGCGCGAGCCGCCGGTTCAGGTCGCTGGCCACTTCGGCCGCGAGCGTGCGCAGGTTCCCGTCGAGGCGGCTACGCGCGAGGCGCTGCGCGTCGACGACCGCCTGCCCGAGCGCCGACAGCGTCGATCCCTTGCCGCGCGCGGTTTCGATCAACTCCCCGCCGATACACGCCTCCAGCGCGCGCAACATGCCCCACGCGTGCCGGTACGACAGCCCTTTTGCCTGGGCAGCCTGCGCAATGCTACCCGTGTCGGCCACGAGTTCCAGCAATGGCGCGACGTCCGACAGGCTGGCCGTACGGCCTGCCGTGTCGCGTACGGTCAGATACGCGTCGCATTCGATTCGAATCAATTATGCACTCCGATTTCCTATTGCGACCGCGAAATCTTCCGCTTATCGTTGGTCAAAATCAATCAGAACGAAGTCGCAGTGCGCACTATATGAATTTCAAGCGCATATGAGACTTTGGAGGAGCATAACTGATGTCCCCGAATTCCCATGCGCACGACGCGCTCGTCGAGCGCCATGCGCGCGCCGGCCGGTCGCTCGTCGCGATCCTGCACGCGATCCAGGACGACGCGGGCTACGTGCCGTCGGGCTGCGTCGCGCCGCTCGCCAGGGCGCTGAACCTGTCGCGCGCGGAAGTGCACGGCGTACTGACCTACTACCACCACTTCCGCACCGCGCCGCCCGCGCGCGTGACGATCCAGGTGTGCCGCGCCGAAGCGTGCCGCAGCATGGGCTGCGAAACGCTCGCCGCGCACGCTGAAGCCCGCACGGGCTGCCGGTTCGACGCAGCGCACGGCGATGCCGCGAATGCGCACGCGCCGGACGCCGTCGCGCTCGAATCGGTCTACTGCCTCGGACTCTGTGCGCAGTCGCCGTCGCTGACGATCAACGGCGTGCTTCATGCGAAGGTCACGCCGGAGAAGTTCGACGCACTGCTGGCCGATGCGGTCGCCCACACGCAGGAGGCCGCATGACGACCCGCATCTACGTTCCGCGCGATTCGTCCGCGCTGGCCCTCGGCGCCGACGCGCTCGCCGCCGCGATCGTCGCGGAAGCCGAACGGCGCGGCGTCGCGATCGAGCTGGTCCGCAACGGCTCGCGCGGCCTGCTGTGGCTCGAGCCGCTGGTCGAGGTCGGCACGGCCGCCGGCCGCGTCGGCTATGCGAACCTGTCGGCCGCCGACGTGCCGGCCCTGTTCGATGCAAACTGGCTCGAAGGCGGCGCGCATCCGAGCGGCGTCGGCGTCGTCGACGCGCTGCCCTATCTCGCGCGCCAGCAGCGCCTCACGTTCGCGCGGATCGGCCTGACCGATCCGCTGTCGATCGACGACTACCTGCAGCACGAGGGCCTGGCCGGCCTGAAGAACGCGCTCGCGCTCGACGGCGATGCCGCGTGCGAGACGCTGATCGAATCGGGACTGCGCGGCCGCGGCGGCGCGGCGTTCCCGGCCGGCATCAAGTGGCGCACGGTCCGGCACGCGAGCGCCGCGCAGAAGTACATCGTCTGCAACGCGGACGAAGGCGATTCGGGCACGTTCTCCGACCGCCTGATCATGGAATGCGATCCGTACTGCCTGATCGAAGGGATGATCATCGCCGGCATCGTGACGGGCGCGACGGTCGGCTACATCTACGTGCGCAGCGAATACCCGCACGCGATCGCCACGCTCGAAGCCGCGATCGTCCGCGCACGCGAAGCCGGCTGGCTCGGCGAACGCGTGCTCGGCTCGGCTCACGCGTTCGAGCTGCATGTCGCGAAAGGCGCGGGCTCGTACGTGTGCGGCGAGGAAACAGCGCTGCTCGAATCGCTCGAGGGCAAGCGCGGCGTCGTGCGCGCGAAGCCGCCGCTGCCCGCGCTCGCAGGCCTGTTCGGCCAGCCGACCGTGATCAACAACGTGATCACGCTCGCGACGGCGCCGGTGATTTTCACGCGCGGCGCCGCGTTCTATCGCGACTACGGGATGGGCCGCTCGCGCGGCACGCTGCCGTTTCAACTGGCCGGCAACATCCGTCACGGCGGCCTCGTCGAACTCGCGTTCGGCGTCACGCTGCGCGAGCTGCTGTTCGACTTCGGCGGCGGCACCGCAAGCGGCCGGCCCGCACGTGCCGCGCAGGTCGGCGGCCCGCTCGGCACCTACCTGCCCGACCATCAGTGGGACGTACCGCTCGACTACGAGGCATACACGGCGATCGGCGCGGTGGTCGGCCACGGCGGCATCGTGCTGCACGACGACACGTCGAACCTCGCCGAGCTTGCCGAATATGCGATGAAGTTCTGCGCGATCGAATCGTGCGGCAAGTGCACGCCGTGCCGGATCGGGTCGACGCGCGGCGTCGAGACGATCGCGCGCATCCGCCACGGCGATACGTCGGAGCGGCAGGTCACGCTGCTGCGCGACCTGTGCGACACGATGCTGGCCGGTTCGCTGTGCGCGATGGGCGGGATGACGCCCTACCCGGTGCTGTCCGCGCTCGACCATTTCCCCGAAGATTTCGGGCTCGCTGCCGGCAAGGATGCCGCGTCGGGCCCGGTCAAGGCTGCGGCCTGACCCAGAAGGAGCCCTGCATGTCCCTCGACACGAACAACGTCCGCCAAGGCGGCTGCGGCTCGGGCCAATGCGCGTGCAAGAGCGCCGCACAGGCGCGCACCCGCGACCCGTTCGACGATACCGACTACGGCACGCCGCAACGGCATGCCGATACCGACGTCACGCTCGAAATCGACGGCCAGCCGGTGACGGTACCGGCCGGCACGTCGGTGATGCGTGCGGCGATCGAAGCCGGCGTCAATGTCCCGAAGCTCTGCGCGACCGATTCGCTCGAGCCGTTCGGCTCGTGCCGGCTGTGCCTCGTCGAGATCGAAGGCCGGCGCGGTTATCCGGCGTCGTGCACGACGCCTGCCGAAGCGGGCATGAAGGTGCGCACGCAGTCGGACCGGCTGCAGTCGCTGCGCCGCAACGTGATGGAGCTGTACATCTCCGATCACCCGCTCGATTGCCTCACCTGCCCCGCCAACGGCGACTGCGAACTTCAGGACATGGCGGGCGTCGTCGGGCTGCGCGAAGTGCGCTACGGATTCGACGGCGCCAATCACTTGCACGACCGCAAGGACGAATCGAACCCGTACTTCACGTACGATCCGTCGAAATGCATCGTCTGCAACCGCTGCGTGCGTGCGTGCGAGGAAACGCAAGGCACGTTCGCGCTGACGATCGCCGCGCGCGGCTTCGAATCGCGCGTCGCCGCGGGCGAAAGCGAATCGTTCATGGCGTCGGAATGCGTATCGTGCGGCGCCTGCGTCGCCGCGTGCCCGACGGCCACGCTGCAGGAAAAATCCGTCGTGCAGCTCGGGCAGGCCGAACACTCGGTCGTCACGACCTGCGCGTACTGCGGCGTCGGCTGCTCGTTCAAGGCCGAGATGAAGGGCACGCAGGTCGTGCGCATGACGCCGCACAAGAACGGCCTCGCGAACGAGGGCCACGCATGCGTGAAGGGACGCTTCGCATGGGGCTACGCAACGCACAAGGACCGCATCACGAAGCCGATGATCCGCGAGAAGATCACCGACCCGTGGCGCGAAGTGAGCTGGGACGAAGCGCTCACCTACGCGGCGACGCAATTCCGCAAGCTGCAGCAGAAGTACGGCCGCGATTCGATCGGCGGTATCACGTCGTCGCGTTGCACGAACGAGGAAACCTATCTCGTGCAGAAACTCGTGCGCGCCGCGTTCGGCAACAACAACGTCGATACCTGCGCGCGCGTGTGCCATTCGCCGACCGGCTATGGCCTCAAGACGACGCTCGGCGAATCGGCCGGCACGCAGACGTTCGCGTCGGTCGACCAGGCCGACGTGATCGTCGTGATGGGTGCGAACCCGACCGACGGCCACCCGGTGTTCGGCTCGCGGCTGAAGCGGCGCGTTCGCGAAGGCGCGAAGCTGATCGTGATCGACCCGCGCCGCATCGATGTCGTCGACGGCCCGCACGTGAAGGCCGCGCACCACCTGCAACTGCGCCCCGGCACCAACGTCGCGATCGTCAACGCGCTCGCGCACGTAATCGTCACCGAAGGGCTTGTTGCCGACGCGTTCGTCGCCGAGCGCTGCGAGACACGCGCATTCGAGCAATGGCGCGATTTCGTGTCGCGCGCCGACAATTCGCCGGAGGCAACCGCCGACGTGACGGGCGTGCCGGCCGAGCGGGTACGCGAGGCCGCGCGCCTCTATGCGACGGGCGGCAATGCCGCGATCTATTACGGGCTGGGCGTCACCGAACACGCGCAGGGCTCGACGACGGTGATGGGCATCGCGAACCTCGCGATGGCGACCGGCAACATCGGCCGCGAAGGCGTCGGCGTCAATCCGCTGCGCGGCCAGAACAACGTGCAGGGTTCGTGCGACATGGGCTCGTTCCCGCACGAACTGCCCGGCTACCGGCACATCAGTGACGAGATCGTGCGCACGCAGTTCGAGCAGGCGTGGTCGGCCAAGCTGCAGCCGGAACCGGGGCTGCGCATCCCGAACATGTTCGACGCGGCGCTCGACGGCAGTTTCAAGGGACTCTATTGCCAGGGCGAGGACATCGTCCAGTCGGACCCGAACACGCAGCACGTGTCGGCCGCGCTGTCGGCGATGGAGTGCATCGTCGTACAGGACATCTTCCTGAACGAGACCGCGAAATATGCGCACGTGCTGCTGCCGGGCTCGACGTTCCTCGAGAAGGACGGCACGTTCACGAACGCGGAGCGCCGCATCTCGCGCGTGCGCAAGGTGATGCCGCCGCTCGCGGGCTACGCGGACTGGGAAGTGACGCTGCTGCTGTCGCAGGCACTCGGCTACGACATGCACTACACGCACCCGTCGGAAATCATGGACGAGATCGCGCGGCTCACGCCGACCTTCTCGGGCGTGTCGTACGCGAAACTCGACGCGCTCGGCAGCATCCAGTGGCCGTGCAACGAGCACGCGCCGGAAGGCACGCCGACGATGCACATAGACGAGTTCGTGCGCGGCAAGGGCCGATTCGTGATCACCAAGTTCATTCCGACGCCGGAAAAGGTCACGCAGCGCTATCCGCTGATCCTGACGACGGGCCGCATCCTGTCGCAATACAACGTCGGCGCGCAGACGCGCCGGACCGAAAACGTGCGGTGGCATGAAGAGGATCGCCTCGAGATCCATCCGCACGACGCGCAGGATCGCGGCATCCGGACCGGCGACTGGGTCGGCATCGAATCGCGTGCCGGGCAGACGGTGCTGCGCGCGCTCGTGACGGAACGCATGCAGCCGGGCGTCGTGTACACGACGTTCCACTTCCCCGAATCGGGCGCGAACGTGATCACGACGGAAAGCTCCGACTGGGCGACGAACTGCCCTGAATACAAGGTGACGGCCGTGCAGGTGCTGCCGGTTGCGCAGCCGTCCGACTGGCAGCGAGCGTACGCGCGCTTCAACGCGGAGCAGATCGACCTGCTCAAGCGCCGCGCGAGCACGCCAGACACCGTGACGACAGGCAAGTGAGGCGGAGATGGACAACGACCACCTGATCGACATGGCCAACCAGATCGGCGCATTCTTCGATTCGATGCCCGATCGCGACGAAGCGCTGACCGGCATCGCCGAGCATATCCGGCGCTTCTGGGAGCCGCGGATGCGCCGCGCATTGCTCGCCTCGCTCGACGATCCGTCGAGCGAAGGTGCGCTACGGGCGGCGCCGATCGTGCGCGACGCGATCGCCACTCACCGCGCATCGCTCGTTCCTGCCGCGGCAACCGCCTGACCGGCGCTGCTACGCGGACACTGACATGCCCGCGAACCAGCTTTCGCAGTGGCGCAGCAACGCGCTCGCGTCGGTCGCCGTGCGCCCGCGCGCGGCGACATAGCCGTCGGGCCGCAACAGGTAGAACGACGGCCGCGAGCGGCCGTACTCCTGGGCCAGCCCGGCGGCACCGTCGTCTTCGGCATCGGTGATCCGCCACACGCGCACGGCGCCCGGCATGATTCGTTCGAGCCCCTGCACGAGCGCCTGCGCATCGGCCGCCAGCGGCGGCGCAGCGCCGGCGCCGGCATTCGCCGGCTCTTCGAGCAGCAGCAGCGTGAAGCTCGCCGGATCGTGCAGGTCGTATAGCTGCGCCGTTCCCGGCGCCTGACCGAGCGGGCCGTCGAGCACGTGCGCGAGCGCGTCGGGCGCCCGCTCGCCTGCGCGCGGGCCGCCGTCGAGCACGCGCTCCAGCGTGAGCGGACTCTTGCGGTACTGCACGCCAAGCTCGCTGACCGTGCGCCGCACCGCGTCGCGCATCGGCCCGAACGACACCAGCAGCGGCACGACATGATCGCGCAGCAGCTTCATCGCGCCGCGCTCCGCCTCGACGACCTGCGTGATGAAACTGGTCTGCCGCAACACGTCGCGCTCGATCGGGTAGCGCTCGGCGTGATAGGTGTCGAGCAGCCGTTCGGGCGTGCCCGCGCCGAGCACGCGCGCGAGCTTCCAGCCGAGATTGAACGCCTCCTGGATGCCGGTGTTCATGCCCTGCGCGCCGGCCGGGCTGTGGACGTGCGCGGCATCGCCCGCGAAGAACACGCGGCCGTGACGCAGCCGGTCGACCATCCGGCTGTGCAGGTGGAAATAGGACGACCACGCGAGATCGCTCGGCGCAATCGACGCGCCGACGCGCGCACGCACGATCGCGTCGCATTCCGCGAGCGACGGGGTCGGCGCATCGGGTGACGCATCGCTGCCGGGCGGCCGGTCGGCAACGAGCCGGTAACGACCGCCGCCCATCGGAAACAGGCCCGCCATGCCTTCGGGCGTCGTGAACAGGTGGATCTCTTCGTCCGGCCAGCCGGGTATCGCCGCGAAATCGGCGAGCAGGAAAGTCTGTTCGAACGCCTGCCCGGTGAAGCCCAGGCCGAGCAAATGCCTGACGGTGCTGTGCGCGCCGTCGGCAGCGATCAGGTACGACGGCGCGAATGATTCGTCGCGGCCGTCGGCGCAGCGGATCGTCACGTCGAGCGACGTGCCGCCTGCCTCGCACGCGGTCAGCGTCGCGCCGCGCTCGACTGTCACGCCGAACCCGGCCAGGTGCTCGGCGAGCAGCCGCTCGGTAATGCTCTGGTCGAGAAACAGCAGATACGGGTAGCGCGTTTGCAGCGGATCGAAGTCGAGCCGCGCGATCACGCGGCCGTCGGCATGCAGCGCGGCCGCATGCGCGCGATGGCCGAGCGCGAGAAACGGCTCGACCGCGCGATGCTGCTCCAGCAGTTCGAGCGTGCGTGCCTGGATGCCGATCGCGCGCGAATACGGCGCGGGCGTGGCGAGGCGGTCGATGATGCGCACCGGCACGCGGGCCCGTGCGAGGCTCATCGCCGCGGCAAGGCCGGTCGGCCCCGCGCCGACGATCAGCACGGGCGGGATATCGGGCAGTGTGTCAGCCATGAGAACCTCGATGACACGCGACCCTGCAAGTCTACGCCGCTCCGCGTCACGGGGCCATATGCAGACCGGCCGAAGCGCGGCACCCATGCGCGGTGTGGGAAAATACGCGCTTTCCGTCAGTTTTCGCGTCATGGATTCCGCATTCGACCGAGCGTATGCAGCACACCGCGCGGGCCGCCTCGCCGAGGCCGAGCACGGCTATCGCGCCGCACTCGCCACCAATCCCGCCGACGCCGACGCGCTGCATTTGTTCGGCGTGCTGCGGCACCAGCAGGGCCAGCACGCCGAGGCAGCCGATCTCGTCGGCCGCGCCGTCGCGCTGCGTCCGGACGATGCCGCGCTGCAGCTCAATCTCGGCAACGCGCTGAAGGCGCTCGGCCGGCTCGACGAAGCGATCGACCGCTTTCGCAACGCGCTGACGCTCGCGCCCGAATTTCCGCTCGCGCACTACAACCTGGGCAACGCGTATGCGGCGCTGCAGCGCCACGAGGATGCGATCGACGCATTCGGCCGCGCGCTCCGGCTCACACCCGACGACGCATCGATCCACAACAATCTCGGCAACGCGCTGAACGCGCTCGGCCGCCATGACGACGCGCTCGCCGCGTTCCGTCGCGCGCTCGAACTGCGGCCCGGGCATGCGGGCGCGCACAACAACCTCGCGATGGCGCTGAACGCGATGGGCCGCGCCGACGACGCGATCGCACACTTCCAGGCCGCGATTGCCGCGCAGCCGCGCTTCGTCGCCGCGCATTTCAATCTCGGCAACACGTTCGATGCGGTCGGCCGCCATGCCGAAGCGGCCGCCGCGTTCGAAGCCGCGCTCGCGCTCCATCCGCCGTTTCCGCTCGCGCTGTTCGGGCTCGCGAACGCGCTGTGCGCGCAGGCGCGCCACCGCGACGCGCTGCCCTACTACGAGCGCGCCGTCGGTCTCGATCCGTCGTTCAGCCTGGCGTGGCTGAACCTCGGCAACGCGCATCACGCGCTCTGCGCGCACGAGATGGCGCTGCGCGCATTCGACCAGGCGTTGCGCGTCGAACCCGATCTCACGCTCGCGCGGCTGCACCGCGCGGTCACGCTGCTGACGCTCGGCGACTTCACGCGCGGCCTGCCCGCGTACGAAGCGCGCCACGAAACACCGGGCGCGATACCGCTCGGCACGCTGCCGCGCTGGCAGGGCGAGCCGATTGCGTCGCGCACGCTGCTGATCCGCGCGGAACAGGGGTTCGGCGACACGCTGCAGTTCGTCCGCTTCGTGCCACTCGCCCGCGCACGCTGTGCGCGCGTCGTACTCGAAGTCCAGCCTGAACTCGTCCCGCTGCTGGCGCCCGCCGCATCGCGCTGGCACGTGACGCTCGTCGCGCAAGGCGCCGCAAAACCACCTGCGGCGGACGTCGCCTGCACGCTGATGAGCCTGCCGTTCCTGCTCGGGCTTCAGCCGGCGGACATCGTCGGCGGCTCGCGCTACCTCGACGCGCCCGACGGCGCCCGCCGGCACTTTCGCGGCTCGCTCGGCGGGCAGTCGAAGCGCAAGTTCGGCCTCGCGTGGTCGGGGCGCCGGCAGGCGCAGGAAAACCGCTCGATGCCGTTCGACGCGCTCGCACCGCTGCTCGCGCTGCCGGACGTCGACTGGATCGTGCTGCAGCCAGCACTCGACGACGACGAGCGTGCGCGCGTCGACGCGCATCCGCGCGTGCATCGCCTCGACGGCCGGCTGAACGACTTCGCCGATACGGCCGCGCTAATCGAGCGGCTCGATGGCGTCGTCACGATCGATACGGCAGTCGCGCACCTCGCGGGCGCGCTCGGCAAGCCGCTGTGGGTCATGCTGCCGTTCGCGCCCGACTGGCGCTGGTTCACCGGCGACGACTGCCCGTGGTATCCACAGGCCAGGATCGCCCGCCAGCCTGCGCCGGGAGCATGGCTCGACGTGGCGGCCGCGGTCGCCGGCACACTGCGCGAAGCCTGAACGCACACGAAAAAAGGGAGCGCGCTGCGCTCCCTTTTTCAATGCAATGCCTGCGGCCGGTGCCGCGCGATGTGCGGGTGCGTGTCAGGCCGCCTTGTACTGGTTGCGCGCCTCGGGCGTGCGATACAGCACGAGCGTCGCAATCAGCCCGCAAATCGCGGCCACGCTCAGCCACAGCCCCGGCGCCGCCTTGTTCCCGGTCTGGTGGATCAGCAGCGTCGAGATGGCCGGCGTGAAACCGCCGATCGTCGTCGCCAGGCTGTACGCGAGCGAGAAGCCTGCCGTGCGCACGTCGGCCGGCATCACTTCGGTCAGCGCGACGACCATCGCACCGTTGTACGACCCGTACAGGAACGACAGCCACAGCTCGACCGCGAGCAGCCGCACGAACGACGGATCGCCGACGAGCCACAGTACGGCCGGGTAAGCCGACAGCAGCGTCAGCACCGTGAACGCGATCAGCACCGGGCGGCGGCCGATGCGATCGGACAGCGCGCCGGACAGCGGCAGCCACACGAGGTTGGAGATGCCGACGCAGACGGTCACGACAAGCGCGTCGATCGACGACAGGTGCAGCACTTCCTTGCCGAACGTCGGCGTATAGGCGGTGATCATGTAGAACGACACCGTCGTCATGATCACCATCCCCATGCCGGCAACCACGACGCCCCAGTTGTCGAGCATCGAGCGCATGATCTCGCCCATCGTCGGACGGTGGCGCTTCGCGAGGAACTCGTCGGTCTCCTTCAGCGAACGTCGGATCAGGAACAGGAACGGCACGATCAGGCAGCCGATCAGGAACGGAATACGCCAGCCCCACGCGGTCATCTCCTCGGCCGGCAGCGCGCGGTTCAGCAGCACGCCGACAAGCGCGGCGAACACGACGGCCACCTGCTGGCTACCCGACTGCCACGACGTATAGAACCCCTTGTGGCCCTTCGTCGCGATCTCCGACAGGTAGACCGACACGCCGCCGAGTTCGACACCCGCCGAGAAACCCTGCAGCAGCCGGCCGAGCAGCACGAGTACCGGCGCGAGCACGCCGATCGTCGCGTAGCCGGGTATCGCGGCCACCGTGAGCGTACCGAGCGCCATCAGCCCGAGCGTCAGGATCAGCCCCTTGCGGCGGCCGTGATGATCGATGTACGCGCCGAGCACGATCGCGCCGACCGGCCGCATCAGGAAGCCCGCGCCGAACACCGACAGCGACAGCATCAGCGACGCGAATGCGTTGCCGCTCGGGAAGTACGTTTTTGCGATGGCCGACGCGTAATACCCGTAGACCATGAAGTCGTACATTTCCAGGAAGTTGCCGCTGACGACCCGGAATACGGTGCGGAATTTCGATTCCTGCGCGATAGCGTGTGACGCTGTGGACATGTTTTTCTCGCTCAGATCGGATGGTGCGAATCCGCGCCGCATGGATCCGACGACGCTCGTGACGCCGGGTCGGCGCGCGCGGGCATCGCTGCCCGCGGGCGGCGCGCCGCACAACGACGCACGCATCGGCATGGTTCGCGAATGGTGCCACGCCAAGCCGACATTTGCCTTGTGTCGCCGCTGCCGTCGCCGTCGCCGTCGCGACATTCGACTCGTACGAGTCATCCCGCATTCGACTCGTACGAGTCGTCCCAATACGGAAGCAAAAATCAGATTGATCTGATCGACCGCCCTTCGCTGACTAACCACAATGTCACGATTTGCGACGACATTTCCGCGCCGCGGCCGGCACGGTTGTCTGTGTCGCACGGCGTACCGCCCTATGACCCCATCGCCCCTCGTCCCCGTCGAAGGCGCGCTCGCGCGCCCTCGCGCCGCCCCGCTCGATCACGTACCGCCGTTCGGACGCGAATGGACCTTTCGCGGTGCACCCGGCGCGCGGCCCGGCAAGCACTGCCTCGCGACACTGACGACATCCTGCATCGACGTCGACAGTCCGCACCGCGCGTGCCGCTGGCAGCCGCTGCCCGTAGCGACATCAGCGCCGAATTCGGCAGGGGTGCCGGTCGTGCAGGCTGCCGTTACCGGCACGCGCTTCCGACGTACCGTCCAGGGCCCTCGCGACCGACGTGCAATGTATGCAATCTGCTGGAGCTTCGGCGCGCTCGGCATCATCGGCTGGCTGATTGCCGCGCATGAACCGTACACGGGCTTCGAGCCTGCGCACACGATCCGGATGGCCGGCGGTGCGCCTGAATCCGCCACGTCATCAACCGGCACCGTACGGGGCGCCGCGGTTCAGCCGGGTACGTCGACGAACACTTCACCGCAGCGAACAGCGGCGACACCTGTCACGAGAACCGAAGAATCACTATCGGCCACGCATCACGCCGTGCCTCGTCAAGCGTCGCTTCGCCCGAAAGCAACGTCCGACGTGCGGCGCGCCGCCGCTGCATCGCCGACATCGCCGCATCGAACCAATGGCCAGCGCACGACAGCGACCCCGGCGCGAATACCGACCGTGCCGCGACTGGCTGCACGTCCGCCAATCCCGAGCGATACCGCCAACGCCCGCACACGCGATCGGCTCGTCCCGCCGCCACACGCAACGAACGCACGCGATACACACGATGCGCGCGAAACGCTCGACACGCTCGACGATCCGCACACGCTGATCGCAATGGCAAACGCGCTGCGCGCTGCGCAGCCAGCCCGTTCAGCGCACGCGCCCGCCGCCGGTTTCGACTGGACATCGCAACTGTCCCATCGCCGCGTGACCGACACACCGGACGCATTCGCGCGCTGACGGTCGCCCAATAAAAAACCCGGCGAAGATCGCTTCGCCGGGTTTCGCTCGTCTCTCTCCGTCGGTCTGACGAATCGTTACTTGTGCGAGGGCAGCCCCGTCTCGGTCTGCTTCTCGAGTTGCCGCACCTGCTCCTGCAGATCGCGCAACTGCATCTGCGCGGCCCGCTTCTCGACCTGCAGCGCCTGCGTCTGCTCCTGGGCCGACTTCTGCCGCTGCGTGACCTCGGCCTGCTGGCTGCGCGCGACGCTCAGGTCGGCCTGCAACTGCTGCGCACGATTCGCCTGCAGCGCGATCACGCGTTCGAGAAACGCCTTCTGCGCCTGCAGCTCGGTACGGCGGATCTCGAGATCCGCAAGTTGCACGGTCTGCTCGACGAAGTTCGCGTACACCATCTCCGCGCGGCTCTTCTCCTGTGACCGGATCACGCGCCACAGATGCTTGTCCTGGAACAGCGCGACGTAGTACGTCATCTCGCGCGGATCGAACATCAGGCTCGCACCGTAGCTACCGTTGTACGTCGTGCGCATCTCGACGATCCGGCCGTCGTGCAGCATCTGCGTCAGTTCGGCGACGTTGCCTTGCGCGCTGGCGTCCGAGGCGTTCGGGATGGCTGCGGCGGATGCCGCCGGCACCGCATCGCCTCTCAGGCTCGTGACCGCCGGACGCGTACCGGCGACCGGCGCGGTCGCGTCGGCGGACCACGCCGCGCCCGCTTGCGCGCAGGCGGCCAGCGCAACGATCCACGTTGCGCATCGTGCAGGGGAAAAGTTTCGGAAAGCCAACGTCAGACTCCGGCGAACGAATCGGAACTCGCGATTATCGTTCAAAACAAAACGACCGCATCTCGAATTAATCGGGATGCGGCCGGCCTTCGTGCGATACGAAGAATGTGGCTTGCTACAGACGGGTTTCGCGTGCCGCGCGCAGGAACGCATCGAGCAGCGGCGTACAGTCGAGCAACTCCGCGCCGCCCGCACGATGGAACTCGGGGTGCCATTGCACGCCGACAACGAACGGCGAACGCCGATGGCGGATGCCCTCGATGATCCCGTCGCCGGCCGACACGGCCTCGATGTTCAGATCGCGGCCGAGATCGCGGATCGCCTGATGGTGGATCGAGTTGACGATCGCTTCGCTGCGCCCGGGGAACATGCTCGCGAGCGTCGACGAGTCGGGGAAGCGGATGGCATGGCGATGCTGGTCGTAATGCTCGCTCACATGCGCATTCGCGGTCGGCACGTCGGTGGCGATGTCCTGATACAGCGACCCGCCGAACGCAACGTTGATCAACTGGCAGCCGCGACAGACGCCGAGGACGGGTTTGCCGGACTCGACGAACTCGTGCAGCAGCTCGAGCTCGTACATGTCGCGCACGCGATCGCCCGGCCATTCGGGGCGAACATCCGACGCCGCGTAGGTTTGCGGCGACACGTCGGCGCCGCCTTGCAGCAGCAGGCCGTCGAGATGCTTCGCGTAGTCGCGCAGGCGGATATTGCTCGGGTGAATCATGCCCTGGTGGCCGACGGTCGGAATCATGAACACGAGCACGTCGCGCGACATCACCCAGTGTGCGATCGATTCCTCGAGATACTGCAGCGTCTTGCCCCGCAGCCCCTTCGCGCCCGGCTCCGGATGGAAGATCCGCGCCGACACGCCGATGCGCAGCGTGCGCTGCGTGATGCGCTGGCCGGCGCGATCAAACAGCCGGCGCGCGCGGGCCGCGATGATTCGGCCGAACACCGACCACGGCGTGTCGCTCTGCTTCAGGTACGCCGGCGGCGCATGCTGCGCGCTCGCGGGCGGCGGCCGCGGCGTATCGAAATCGGGATGCGCGCCGAACCCGGGCGGCGGCGCGCCAGGCTTCGGCGGCGCGGCGACGCCATCGCTGGCGGCACCCGTCGAACCCGGTGCACCCGGCTCGGTGGCAGCCGTCACCGGCGACGCGCCGTCCACGGCAACGTTCTGCGCTGCCGGCGCATCGGGCGTTTTCGCCGGATCGGGACGGGGAGAATCGGAAGAAACGGAAGGGGTGCCGGGCAGACCGGCCGGGGAAGGCGTGTTTTCGCTCATGACGATGGTCTGGTACGTCGCTCACGCGTATGGATAGACGAGGATTCATTATGCTTCAGTGCACGATCGCGCGGCAAACCTGCAACATCCTGTCGATATTGTTGCAAGTCCGGTTGCAAGTCGGCGGCAAGCCGCGCCGGGCAGCATCCCGGATCACGGGCCGGGGACGCCACCACGTCGCCACGTCGTCGCCGCGTGTACTGGACATCAGTGATATATCACAATAATATCCACGCATCGTCCACGCTTCCCGATCGCACGCGCCATGATCGCGCCCCGTCCGGCCGCCGCGCCGCAACCCGCATGAACGCCCTGACCGACGTCACCCGCGACCGGCCCGCCGCGTCGGCGGTCAGTCTCGCCGACCGCGCCTACGCACTGATCCAGCGCGACATCATCACGATGCGCCTGAAGCCGGGCGCCGCCATCAACGAAGCCGACCTCGTCGCACGCACGGGGATCGGCCGCACGCCGGTGCACCAGGCCGTGCATCGGCTCGTGCTCGAAGGGCTGCTGTCCGTGATGCCGCGCAAGGGGTTGATGGTGCAGCCGCTGTCGCTCGACGATATCGTCGCGGTGATCGACGTGCGGCGCATCAACGAAGCGCACTGCGCCGAGCTCGCCGCACGCCATGCGACGCCCGACGATCTCGCACGCATGGCCGCGCTGCTCGACGACGGGCAGGCCTGTGTCGACACGCACGACGTCGAAGGCATGATGGAACTCGACCGCGCGTTTCATCAGGCGATCGCCGCGGCCGCACGCAATGCGGTCCTCGCCGAGATCCTGCGCGCGCTGCACGAGCGCTCGCTGCGCTTCTGGTTCGTCACGCTGTCCGAACCCCACCATCTCGCCGACGTCCAGCACGAGCATCGCGAACTGTTCGAACGGCTGTCCGCGCGCGACGCCACCGGCGCGCGCGCGGCCGTCGAAGGCCATATCGACTCGTTCCGCGCCACGCTTCTTCAACATCTTCGCCCCTGAGCCGACCATGACCACTTTCACGCCCTTCCCCCCGCTCGCCCAGCTCGCCGCCGACCTCGCCGCCGGCCGGACCACGAGCCGCGCGCTCGTCGACGCCGCGCTCGACCGGATCGCCGATCCGTCGGGCCAGGGCGCCGTCGTCTTCACCGAAGTCGATGCCGACAACGCGCGCGCGGCCGCCGACGCGCACGACCGGCTGCGTGCCGCGGGCACCGTGCTGTCGCCGCTCGCGGGCATTCCCGTGTCGGTGAAGGACCTGTTCGACGTCGCCGGCCAGGTGACGCGCGCGGGTTCGCGCGTGCTCGACGACGCGCCGGCCGCGCGCACCGATGCGGTCGCCGTCGCACGGCTCAAGCGCGCGGGCGCCGTGCTGGTCGGCCGCACGAACATGAGCGAGTTCGCGTTCTCGGGGCTCGGGCTGAATCCGCACTTCGGCAATCCGCGCTCGCCGTACCATCGCGACGTACCGGGCGATGCCCGGATTTCCGGCGGCTCGTCGTCGGGCGCGGCCGCGTCCGTCGCCGACGGGATGGCCGCCGTCGCGCTCGGCACCGACACGGGCGGCTCGATCCGCATTCCGGCCGCGCTGTGCGGGCTGACAGGTTTCAAACCGACCGCGAGCCGGATCCCGACGCAAGGCGGCGTGCCGCTGTCGACGACGCTCGATTCGTTCGGCCCGATCGGCCTGACGGTCGCCTGCTGCGCACTCGTCGACCGGATGCTCGCGGGCCTCGAGCCGCACGTGCCGGCCGCACGACCGCTCGAAGGCGTACGGCTCGGCGTGCTGACGAACTACGTGACCGACGGTGTCGACTCCGACGTCGCGGCCGCGCTCGACGCCGCGCTCAAGCATCTCGAAGCCGCCGGCGCGATCGTCATGGAAGTGCGCTTCCCGGCGCTCGACCGGCTGCCCGACATCAACCGCTTCGGCTTCTCGCCGATCGAGGCGTACGCATGGCATCGCCCGCTGCTCGCGCAGCATCGCGACCAGTACGACCCGCGCGTGCTCACTCGGATCCTGAAGGGCGAACCCGCGAGCGCGGCCGACTATCTCGACCTGCTCGCCGCGCGCGCCGCGATGCTCGACGAAGCCGCGCACACGGTCTGGTCGCGCTTCGATGCGCTCGTCGCACCGACGGTGCCGATCGTGCCGCCGCGCATCGCGGAACTCGAGGCAGACGACGCCGCGTTCACGCGCACCAATGCGCTGATCCTGCGCAACCCGAGCGCGTTCAACTTCCTCGACGCGTGCGCGCTGTCGCTGCCGTGCCATCCGCGCGACGCGGCGCCGGTCGGCCTGATGCTCGCGGCGGCACCGCATCGCGACGACGCGCTGCTCGCGATCGGCCAGGCGGTCGAGGCCGTGCTGAACACGATCCGCTGACCGCGCCAACCGATCGACGGCGGGCAGCGCGCGCAGTGCGGCAGGGTGCCGCACGCGCGCTGTCAGTTTCGTGCCAGACGGTTCGCGCTAAAATCGCGCGGATTGTTTTCCGGACCGACCCACGAGGAACCCCGCCGACATGAACGACTACACGCTTGCGCTACGCCGCGAACGCCGCCTGCTGATGCTGCTTGGATCGGTGTGTATCGCCCTGCTGGCCGGTGCGCTGTACCTGCAGTACGTGAAGAACGAAGATCCGTGCCCGCTGTGCATCATCCAGCGCTACTTCTTCGCCGCGATCGGGATCTTCGCGTTCCTGGCCGCCGGGATACGCAACTGGCGCGGCATCTGGGTGCTCGAGCTGCTGATCGCGATCGCCGCGGCCGGCGGCGTCGGCACGGCCGCGCGGCACCTGTCGATCCAGATGAATCCGGGCTTCAGTTGCGGCTTCGACACGCTGCAGCCGATCATCGACAGCCTGCCGCCCGCGCAGTGGTTCCCCGGCATGTTCAAGGTCGCCGGGCTGTGCGAGACCGTCTACCCACCGATCTTCGGCATCCTGCTGCCCGGCTGGGCGCTGATCGGCTTCGCCGCGATCCTGATTGCGGTCGTCGCGAGCCTCTGGCGCCATCGCCGCAAACTCGCGGCCTGACCGGCCGGCCGCTTTAACGGCTCGCTGCGCGCGCGGCCCGATCAGTCGGGCCGCGAACCGCCAGTCCGTCGGCGCCCGGCAGGGCCGGGCGCTTGCACCGGCCGCACCTGGCCGGCCTCGTGTAAACCCCTACCCCGCCGCCGCCCGGATTTCCGGGCGAACGCGCGTCGCGCGACTGCCGCGCCCACGCCCCGTCACGCCTGCGTTTCGACCCGGTGCGCACGCATCGGCGCCCCGATACCGCGCGACGGGCCTATGATCGACATGATCGCCTCCTGATAGCGCGGATCACCGCCCGGCGATGTTCGCGCCGCAATGCGGTGCTATCTTCGTCACTGGATGGCGATCTACGTGCGCGAGGCCAGGCGGTCTCACCACTCCCTGCGTAACGCGCGCCCGATCCGCAATGTCGACTGGATTCATCATGACAACGCAAACCATCCGCATCCGTCACCCTCATGGCGTCCGCGTGTCCGGCGGCGCCGTTCGCGCGCGTCGTCAGCGCGCCGCCGCCGCACTGCATCGGCCGTGCGGCCGGCCTGCCCCGCTCCCGTCCATCCGCGTTGCCGCCGCGCCCGCCAGCCCGCGCCGCGTGTCGTGCTGCGTCGTCCCGAACGGAGCGTGCTGATGGAGGCCTGGCTCGGCGATCTGCAGCAACTGCTCGCGCACGGCGAAGCGGCCGTGCTCGTGACGGTCGCGCACACCGACGGCTCCGCGCCGCGCGAAGCCGGCACCAAGATGCTCGTCACGCGCGACATGGCCCGCCATACGATCGGCGGCGGTCATCTGGAATGGAAGGCGATCGAGATCGCACGGCATCTGCTGAAGGATGGCGCGCACGTGCCCCACGCGCGCAGGCTCGAGCGGCTCGCGCTCGGCCCGAGCCTCGGCCAGTGCTGCGGCGGCGCGGTCGTGCTCGCGTTCGAGCGGCTCGACGTCGGCGATCTCGGCTGGATCATGTCGCTATCGAAGCGCGTCGCGGCCGGCGCCGCGACCGTGCGTAGCGTATCATTCGGCCCCTCGCCGGGCGCGCCGCTGTTGAGCGAGCCCGAATCGGAAGCCGCACGGGCCGACTGCCTGCTGTGGGAAACCGGCGGTGTGTCGCTGATGACCGAAACGATCGCGCCGTATGCGTTCCCCGTCGTGCTGTTCGGCGCCGGGCACATCGGCACCGCGCTCGTGAAGGTGCTGGCGACGCTGCCGTGCCAGGTGCGCTGGATCGACGGGCCCGATGCGGTGTTCCCGCCGCCCGACGTGCTCGCCGGCATCGGCAATCTCGCGATCGAAGCGGCCGCTGCCCCGGCGGACGCCGTCGACGCGGCGCCGCCGCAGTCCTACTTCGTCGTGATGACGCACGACCACGCACTCGATTTCGTGCTGGCCGAGCGCATCCTGCGACGCGGCGACTATGCGTACTTCGGGATGACCGGCTCGCACGCCAAACGCGTGCAGTTCGATCATCGCCTCGCGGCCATCGGCATCGACCCGGCCCAGGTCGCGCGAATGCGCTGCCCGATCGGTGTCGAAGGCATCATCGACAAGGCGCCGGAAGTGATCGCGATCTCGGTGGCCGCGCAACTGCTGCAGGCCGTCGAGGCGAACGCCAACGCGCAGGCTTCCCCTACATACTGACCGACCAAGAACGACGCCATGACCCCGACATTCAAGGACAAGATTGCCCGCGCGCCGAAAGCGGAGCTGCATATCCATATCGAAGGCTCGCTCGAGCCCGAACTGATTTTCGCGCTCGCGCAGCGCAACGGCGTGAAGCTCGCGTACGACTCGATCGACGCGCTGCGCGCCGCGTACGCGTTCACCGACCTGCAGTCGTTCCTCGACATCTATTACGCAGGCGCGAGCGTGTTGCTGACCGAGCAGGATTTCTACGACATGACGGCCGCGTACTGCGAACGCGCGCTCGCCGACAACGTCGTTCACACCGAACTGTTCTTCGACCCGCAGACGCACACCGAACGCGGCGTGCCGATCGAGACGGTCGTCGCGGGCATCGAACGCGCACTCGCCGATGCCGAGCAGCGCGGGCTGTCGAGCAAGCTGATTCTGTGCTTCCTGCGCCACCTGTCCGAAGAGGACGCGCTCGCGACGTTCGAATCCGCGTTGCCGCTGTTCGAGCGCTATCGCCATCGCCTGATCGGCGTGGGCCTCGACTCGTCCGAGCTCGGCCATCCGCCGACGAAGTTCGCACGCGTGTTCGAAAAAGCGCGCGCGCTCGGGCTGAAGCTCGTCGCGCACGCGGGCGAGGAAGGCCCGCCGGCGTACATCTACGAAGCGCTCGACGTGCTGAACGTCGACCGGATCGACCACGGCGTGCGCAGCATCGAGGACGCCGCGCTCGTCGAACGCCTCGCGCGCACGCGCACGGCGCTCACCGTCTGCCCGCTGTCGAACCTGAAGCTGTGCGTGTTCGACGACATGGCGAAGCACACGCTGAAGGCACTGCTCGACCGCGGCGTCGCGGTGACGATCAACTCCGACGATCCGGCCTATTTCGGCGGCTACGTCAATGAAAACTACTTCGCGACGGTCGCGGGGCTGCAGCTCACGGATGCCGAAGTCAAGGCGGTGATCCGCAACGGCTTCGAGGCGTCGTTCGTCGACCCGGCGCAGCGCGACGCACTGATCGCGCGCCTCGACGCGTACTGGCAGGCCGCGTGACGGCCGGCATCGAGGTGCGCTAGACAGATGAAACACGGCAACGGCATCCGCTTCGCGATTCCCGGCCCGGCCTTGCGCCGCGCCGAACGCACGCGTGCGCCCGGTGCGAGCGCGTGCAGCGCGATCGTCGCCCGCGTGGCGATAGCGCGGTCCGTCGCCGCCCGCCGGCGCGTGCGGTCGCGGCTTGCCGTCCCGTTCGCCGCCGCAGCGGTCGGGATCGCCAACGCTGCGAGGTTCGCCGGCAACCACGCGATGGCGGCCCCGGCCGCCACGAGCGCCTGGGCAATCGCATCCGGCCGCGCCGCACGCAGTGTGTCGCGGCGACTCGCGAAGCGCCGTCCCGCCCTCGCGCGGGCGGTGCCATCCATGCCGTCGCCCGCGCGGTGTCGATCGCTTTCTTCTGTTCGCCTTACCTTGATGCAGGACCATTCGTCATGACGCAAACCGCTTTTCGTTCCCAACTGCTGACCTTCAACGGCGACCCGGCGCAATCGAGCCAGGCCGCGAACTACGAGACCGACGGCCTTCTGATCGTCGACGACGGCAAGGTCGTCGCGGCCGGCCCGCATGCGCAGCTCGCCGCGACGCTCGCGCGCGACGCGATCGTCCACGACCTGCGCGACAAGCTGATCGTGCCCGGCTTCATCGACACGCACATCCACTATCCGCAGACGGACATGATCGCGTCGCCGGCGCCGGGCCTGCTGCCGTGGCTCGACAAGTACACGTTCCCGACCGAGCGCCAGTTCGGCGATCCCGAGCATGCGCGCGAAGTCGCCGACTTCTTCGTCGACGAACTGCTCGCCTGCGGCACGACGAGCGCGCTCGTCTACTGCACGGTGCACAAGCAGTCGGCCGACGCGCTGTTCGCGGCGAGCGACGCGCGCGACCTGCGGATGATCGCGGGCAAGGTGCTGATGGACCGCAACTGCCCCGAATTCCTGCGCGACACCGCGCAATCGGGTTATGACGACAGCGCCGAGCTGATCGACCGCTGGCACGGCAAGGGCCGCCAGATGTACGCGCTCACGCCGCGCTTCGCGCCGACGTCGACCGAGGCGCAGCTCGAAGCGTGCGGCGAACTCGCGCGGCGCCATCCGGACGTGTTCGTGCAGAGCCACGTCGCGGAAAACGTCGACGAAGTGAAATGGGTGGCCGAGCTGTTCCCCGGCCATCGCAGCTATCTCGACATCTACGACCGCTACGGGCTGCTGCGGCCGCGCGCGGTGTACGGCCACTGCATTCACCTCGACGACGAGGACCGCCGCCGGATGGCAGAGACGCGCACCGTCGTCGCGCACTGCCCGACGTCGAACTTCTTCCTCGGCAGCGGGCTGTTCGATTTCGACAAGGCCGGCGCATACGACGTGCCCGTCACGCTCGCCACCGACGTCGGCGGCGGCACGTCGTTCTCGATGCTGCAGACGATGAACGAAGCGCACAAGGTCGCGCGGCTGTCGGGTCACCACCTGAGCGCGACGCGGATGTTCTGGCTCGCGACGGCCGGCGCCGCGCAGGCGCTCGACCTCGCCGACACGGTCGGCACGCTCGCGCCGCGCACCGAGGCCGACTTCGTCGTGCTCGATCCGCAGGCCACGCCGCTGCTCGCGCGCCGCACGAAGCGTGCTGATTCGCTCGAGGAGTTGCTGTTCGCGCTCGCGCTGCTCGGCGACGACCGCGCGGTGTACCGCACCTATGCGGCCGGCAGGCTCGTCCACGAGCGCGGCGCGGCCCGCCGCGCGGCTGCAGCGTAACGGCCCACCCGGCTCTCGTCCCGGCATGCGCGGCGCATCCGCTGCCGCGCATGCCGGACAGTCGAAGGTTGCCACGCGCCGATCGCGCCCCAACGCTCCTCGCTGCCCTACCCGGCCGCTTTCCCGCGCGCGACACGTCATGCTAGAATTCGCCGCTCATTGGGGAGTAGCCGCTCCGCTCGATGTCCCGCGCCCCCGGCGCGCATCGTGATGGGGGCGTCCGTCAACAGACTTGGCCGTTCGGCCATGGCGGACGCAGCCACCGAGGCCTGGCGAGACCGATGGTTCATAGTGCGCCGCATCAGGGCCCGGCGCGCCGTGGATCGTCGCTCGCACGCACAACACCGGCCCGCGGAACCCCATACGTGTCCCAAGCCTTCCTGATCTCCACCGGCGCCGTCGCCCTCGCTGAAATCGGCGACAAGACCCAACTGCTTTCCCTCGTGCTGGCCGCGCGCTATCGCAAGCCGGTGCCGATCATTCTCGGCGTGCTCGTCGCGACGCTCGTCAACCACGGTTTCGCAGGCGCGCTCGGCGAATGGCTCGGCGCGCTCGTCACGCCGTCGATCATGCGCTGGGCGCTCGCGTTCTCGTTCATCGCGATGGGGTTGTGGATCCTCGTGCCGGACAAGCTCGATGCCGACGAAGCCAATGCCAACCGCTCGCGGCTCGGCGTGTTCGGCGCGACCCTCGTCGCGTTCTTCCTCGCGGAAATGGGCGACAAGACGCAGATCGCGACCGTCGCGCTTGCCGCGCGCTTCCAGGACTACATCGGTGTCGTGGCCGGCACGACGTTCGGGATGATGCTCGCGAACGTGCCCGCGATCCTGCTCGGCGACCGCTTCGCGCACCGCCTGCCGACGAAGCTCGTGCACGGGATCGCAGCCGTGCTGTTCGTCGTGCTCGGCGCACTGGCGCTGCTGGGCATCGGGGCCTGACGGACAGAGGTGGCCGGCGCGGCCGGGCGGCCGCGCCGATGCTGGCGCCGCGTTACTTCGCGACCGCCGCGCCCGAAGCCGGCGCCGCCGGCACCGCGCGCTCGTTGGCGGCCGGCGCTGCCGGCCCGCCACGCTTGTCGACCGGCAGCCGGACCGAGCGGACCGCGCCATTCGACAGCGGGAAATCGGCGAGCGCGCTGCGCGCAAGGAACGGCATCGCGTACAGCAGCGTGCCGTTGTCGCCGGTCGTGCGCGCGGACACGTTGTAGACCTCCTTGCCCGTCGCGCGCTCGGTGATGCGGATGCCGAGCGTGTAGTCGAACACCTGGTACGTCTGCGCGACGTAGCCGGCCGGCATCGGCCCCCAGGGGCCCCACGGGCCCCACGGCCCGCGCCGCCAGTACGGCCCCGGCCCGACGAACCAGGGATCGTAGTAGACCGGTTGCGGCACCGTCACGAGATCGCTGCCGACCGCATAGGTCAGCCCGACCAGATACCGCGCCTGCGCCTGCGGCACCTGCCGGAACGCATACGCGGACAACTCGCTCGCGACGATCGGCTCGTAGGTCGACTGCTCGATGCTGTTCTTCTGCGCATCGGTGCGCGTGAACGCATAGGTGCGTGTCGCGTCGCTGCCGCTCCAGTCGGAGAAGGCCGTGACCTGGGTCGTCACATAGCTGGTGCAGCCCGTCAGCAGCGCCACGCACAGCGCCGCCGCCCAGCCCGCACCGCGAAAAATCCATTCGCGTTTCATGTTGATCCTCGTCGATCCGTCACCCGTTCGTCGCACCGCGCGAACCGGACGGGATGCCGATAATACGCGGACTGCCGAAAGCGGTAAAAAGTTCGCCCGGCACGCAGCCGCAAGCCTTTGTACAATGGCCCGGTTCGCCCGGCCCGTGCCGCGGGCCCGTCCCCCACTCCACCGATCTCGACGACCATGTCCGACAACGCCTCCTCCACCGTGATCCGCCGCGCCGACTACACGCCGCCGGCCTTCCTCATCGATTCCGTCGCGCTCGAATTCGATCTCGCGCCGGCCCGCACGATCGTCAGGAATACGATGCGCGTGCGCCGCAATCCGGACGCCGCGCCCGCGCCGCACCTGGAGCTGATGGGCGAAGCGCTCGAATTCCTCGGCGCACGGCTGGACGGCGCGCCGCACGGCGCCGTCCGCGCGCACGAACACGGGCTGACGGTCGAGAACGTCCCCGACGCATTCGAGCTGACGCTCGAAAGCGCGTGCGCGCCCGACCAGAATACGACGCTGTCGGGCCTGTACGTGTCGAGCGGCAACTTCTTCACGCAGTGCGAAGCCGAGGGCTTTCGCCGCATCACCTACTTCCTCGACCGCCCCGACGTGATGGCGTCGTACACGGTCACGCTGCGCGCCGACAAGGCCGCATACCCGGTGCTGCTGTCGAACGGCAACCTCGTCGATTCGGGCGACCTGCCTGACGGCCGCCACTTCGCGAAATGGGAAGACCCGTTCCGCAAGCCAAGTTACCTGTTCGCACTCGTCGCGGGCAAGCTCGTCGCGATCGAGGAAAAGATCACGACCGGCTCGGGCAAGGAAAAGCTGCTGCAGGTGTGGGTCGAGCCGGCCGATCTCGACAAGACGCGTCACGCGATGGATTCGCTGATCCACTCGATCCGCTGGGACGAAAAGCGCTTCGGCCTCGAGCTCGATCTCGACCGCTTCATGATCGTCGCGGTCGGCGACTTCAACATGGGCGCGATGGAAAACAAGGGGCTCAACATCTTCAACACGAAGTACGTGCTGGCGAACCCCGAGACCGCGACCGACACCGACTTCGCGAACATCGAATCGGTGGTCGGCCACGAATACTTCCACAACTGGACGGGCAACCGAGTGACCTGCCGCGACTGGTTCCAGTTGAGCCTGAAGGAAGGCCTGACGGTGTTTCGCGACCAGGAATTCTCGGCCGACATGGCCGCGGGCGACGACGTCGAATCGACGGCCCGCGCGGTCAAGCGCATCGAGGACGTGCGCGTGCTGCGCCAGTTGCAGTTCGCCGAGGATGCAGGCCCGATGGCGCACCCGGTGCGCCCGGAGAGCTACGTCGAGATCAACAACTTCTATACGATGACCGTCTATGAAAAAGGCTCGGAAGTCGTGCGAATGTACCAGACGCTGTTCGGCCGCGACGGCTTCCGCAAGGGGATGGACCTGTACTTCAAGCGCCACGACGGCCATGCGGTGACCTGCGACGACTTCCGTCACGCGATGGCCGACGCGAACGGGCGCGACCTCGCGCAATTCGAGCGCTGGTACAGCCAGGCCGGCACGCCGCGCGTGTCGGTGCGCACCGCGTACGACGCGGCCGCGCGCCGCTATACGGTCACGCTCGCGCAAGGCTACGGCGACGCATCGCCGGCCGCGCGCGAAACGCAACAGGGTCCGCTCTTGATTCCGTTCGCGATCGGCCTGATCGGCCGCGACGGCCGCGACCTGCCGCTGCGTCTCGACGGCGAAGCCGCCGCATCGGGCACGACGCGCGTGCTCGACATCACCGACACCGAGCAGACCTTCACGTTCGTCGACGTGCCGGAACAACCGCTGCCGTCGCTGCTGCGCAACTTCTCGTCGCCGGTGATCGTCGAGTACGACTACAGCGACGACGATCTCGCGTTCCTGCTCGCGCACGACAGCGATCCGTTCAACCGCTGGGAGGCCGGCCAGCGCCTCGCGACGCGCGCGCTGCTGACGCTCGCCGCACGGGCCGCCGCGAACGAGCCGCTCACGCTCGGCGAAAACTTCGTCGCCGCGTTCCGCCGCGTGCTGACCGACGCGAACCTGTCGCCGGCGTTCCGCGAACTCGCGCTGACGCTGCCGTCGGAAACCTATCTCGCCGACCAGATGGCCGAAGCCGATCCGGCCGCCGTGCATCGTGCGCGCCTGTTCGTGCGCCGCCAGCTCGCGACCGCGCTGCGCACCGACTGGCTCGCCGCGTACGAACAGCACCAGACGCCCGGCGCATACGAGCCGACGCCGGAGGCCTCCGGCCGCCGCGCGCTGAAGAACCTCGCGATCGCGTATCTGGCCGAACTCGACGACACGGCCGACGCCGTGCGCCTTGCGACCGCGCAGTACGACGCGGCAAACAACATGACCGATCGCGCGGCTGCGCTCGGCGCGCTGCTGTCCGCCGCGGCCGCCGGCGCGAACGAGCCGGCCGAGCATGCGCTCGACGACTTCTACCGTCGCTTCGAGAAGGAGGCTCTCGTGATCGACAAGTGGTTCGCGATGCAGGCGGCGCAACGCGGCACGCCCGCGCAACCGACGCTCGCGAAGGTTCGCAAGCTGCTCGCGCACCCCGCGTTCAACCTGAAGAACCCGAACCGCGCGCGCTCGCTGATCTTCAGCTTCTGCGCGGCCAACCCCGCGCAATTCCACGCGGCGGACGGTTCGGGCTACGCGTTCTGGGCCGAACAGGTGCTTGCGCTCGACGCGATCAACCCGCAGGTCGCGGCGCGCCTCGCGCGCTCGCTCGAACTGTGGCGCCGCTTCACGCCCGCGCTGCGCGACCGGATGCGCGACGCCCTCGAGCAGGTCGCCGCGGGCGCGAAATCGCGCGATGTGCGCGAGATCGTCGAAAAAGCGCTCGCCTGACGCAATCGCCCGCCATCGCCCGCGCGACAAAGCCGGTGCCGCTTGACGCGGCGCCGGCTTTTTTATTGCGCGAGTGCGGTTGGAACCGGGCGGATTCGCGGGGTCTGACCGCGCAGTTTGCCGCCGCAGCGATGCGCGCCCCGCCCGTTGCCGACGCCGGAAACCGGGCCGGCCCGGCCGCCCGGCCTTGTAACCGGACGAAAAAAGCCGGCGGCACGCGAGGCGCGGCGGGTAAAATTGCGGCCATTCAAGGATTCTTTGGCCTTTCGGAGTCTGTCATGTCCATTGCCCGCCGCACCACGCTGTCGAAGTTCCTGATCGAACAGCAACGTGAGACCAACAACCTCCCCGCCGACCTGCGCCTGCTGATCGAAGTCGTCGCCCGCGCGTGCAAGGCGATCAGCTACAACGTGTCGAAGGGCGCGCTCGGCGAAGCGCTTGGTACCGCCGGCAGCGAGAACGTCCAGGGCGAAGTGCAGAAGAAGCTCGACATCCTGTCGAACGAGATCCTGCTCGACGCGAACGAATGGGGCGGCAACCTCGCCGCGATGGCGTCGGAAGAAATGGAAACGTTCTTCCCGATCCCCGCGAACTACCCGCGCGGCGAATACCTGCTCGTGTTCGACCCGCTCGACGGCTCGTCGAACATCGACGTGAACGTGTCGATCGGCACGATCTTCTCGGTGCTGCGCTGCCCGGACGGCAAGCAGGCCACCGAGGAATCGTTCCTGCAGCCCGGCACCGAGCAGGTCGCCGCCGGCTATGCGGTGTACGGCCCGCAGACGGTGTTCGTGCTGACGACCGGCAACGGCGTGAACTGCTTCACGCTCGACCGCGAAGTCGGCTCGTGGGTGCTCACGCAGAGCAACATGCAGATCCCGGCCGACACGCGCGAATACGCGATCAACGCATCGAACGCGCGCCACTGGTACGACCCGGTCAAGCGCTATGTCGACGAGTTGAATGCCGGCAAGGACGGCCCGCGCGGCGACAACTTCAACATGCGCTGGATCGCATCGATGGTCGCCGACGTGCACCGGATCCTGAACCGCGGCGGCATCTTCATGTACCCGGCCGACAAGCGCACGCCCGATCGCCCGGGCAAGCTGCGCCTGATGTACGAAGCGAACCCGATGTCGTTCATCGTCGAACAGGCGGGCGGCGCCGCGACGACCGGCACGCAGCGCATCATGGAAGTGCAGCCGACGGGCCTGCACCAGCGCGTGCCCGTGTTCCTCGGTTCGAAGAACGAAGTCGAGCGCGTCACCGGCTATCACGACGAAGCCAAATAATTTGCACTGCAGCACTGGACGGAGGTGCGCGACGCAAGTACAATCGCGCCTCGCGATGTGGCCCTGACCGGCTGCATCGCAGTGAAGTGAAAGCGGGAAGTCCGCCGGATCGATGGTTTCGCGAAGCAGCAGCAGTAGCAAGCTGAAAAAAATTCGCAAAACCTATTGCCAAGATCTCGGAATTGACCATATAATTTCATTTCTCTGCTGCCGGTGTAGCTCAGTTGGTAGAGCAGCGCATTCGTAATGCGAAGGTCGTAGGTTCGACTCCTATCTCCGGCACCAAGACATAAAGGTCTGACAAGCATCGCTTGTCAGACCTTTTCTCTTTTCCGGCGCCGAATCGTGCGCCCGTCCTCTCCCCGCGGCACGTCCGCTTGCGGGCATCCCCCGACTCACACGCCGCGCGCCGCCGATTACAATCGCCGGACCACTCCGCCCTCTCCCCGCATCATGCGCACCTGGCGTCTCGAGCGACCGAATCTCACCGGGCAACTGGACGTGTCCCGCGCGACGCGCCTCGTCGCCGCGATCGGCGGCAACGAGCCGAACGCATTCGCGGCCGAAGTCCTGAAGCTGTTCGACGACGCGCTGTCCATCACGCAGTGCACGATCTTCGCGTACGAATTCGGCAACCGCCCGCGCACGATGTCGGTCGCCGATCATCGCGGCGGCCGCTACCTGCGCGACCTTGCCGACACCTACGCACGACATTTCTATGCACTCGACGGCAACCAGCAGATCGTGTCGACCGCCCATCGCGGCGCACGCCGCCACGACCTGCTGCTGCACCAGCAGGCCGGCGACGAGATCGGCCACGAAGCGTATCGCGCGGCCTGCTACCGCGGCCCCGACGTGTCCGACCGGCTGGCGCTGCTGATGCAGCCGAACGATGCGAGCTGGCTGTCGATCAACCTGTACCGCGCGCATCGCAGCGGCGCATTCCAGCCGCGCGAGATCGCGGCGATCGAAGCGCTCGCGCCGCTCATCGCGCAGGCCGCGAAGCATCACTACGCGCTCGCCGGCGCAATGCAGGTGGGCATCCCGCACATGATGCTCGCACGGCTGCGCAGTGCGTGCCCGGCGTTGTCCAAACGCGAACTCGATGTGCTGCGCGGCGTGCTCGAAGGCCGGACCGCGCACGAGATCGGCGAGACGATCGGCGTGAAGGCATCGAGCGTCGTCACCTACCAGAAGCGCGCGTACCGGCGCCTCGGCATTTCGGGCCAGCGCGAGCTGTTTGCACTGTGCCTGCAACCTTGAACCGTCCCGGCACGCGCTGAGCGTATCGCGGCCACGCCTGCATCGAGTCGCTGTACCCGGAATGGGGACAACGGCGGCACGACCGGCTTCCATACTGCAGCGACCTGTTGCCCGCATCGCGTCAGCGATGCGCAAGCGTCGAACCAGACCACCCAGGAAGCCAACGATGGACATCGAATTCAAGCCCTACCCGTTCGTCGCCGAGCGCCGTCCCGCGCGTCTGCCGGACTGCGTCGACGGCATCGATACGCGCAGGCATCGCGTTGCGATCGTCGGCGGCGGCCCCGTGGGCCTCGCCGTCGCGCTCGGCCTCGCGAACCATGGCATCCGCAGCGTGCTGATCGAGGCCGACGACTCGGTCTGCCACGGCAGCCGCGCAATCTGCATCTCGCGGCGCAGCCTCGAGATCATCGAACGGCTCGGCGCACTCGACAGCTTTCTGCGCACGGGGCTGCCGTGGACCGGCGGACGCAGCTTCTACCGTCGCGACGAAGTGCTGCATTTCACGATGCCGCAGGACGAAAACCAGAAGCTGCCGCCGATGGTGAATCTCGCGCAGTACCACATCGAGCAGTTCCTGCTCGACGCCGCGCTGCGTCGCCCCGAGTTCATCGAAATCCGCTGGCAGACGAAGGTCATCGGTGTGACGCGGCAGCCGGACGGCGTGCGCCTGGACGTCGACACGCCGCTCGGCGGCTACGCGCTCGACGCCGACTGGGTCGTCGCGTGCGACGGCGGACGCAGCACGATGCGCGACGCGCTCGCCCTGTCGCTCCAGGGCACGAGCTACGAGGGCCGCTATGTGATCGTCGACATCGCGCTCGACAGCGACCGGCCGACCGAACGGCTCGCGTACTTCGCCCCGTCGTCGAACCCGGGTTCGACCGTGCTCGTCCACAAGCAACCCGACAACGTGTGGCGGATCGACTACCAGTTGCGCGACGACGAGGACGCCGAAGCGGCCGTGAAGCCCGAGAACGTGATCCCGCGCGTACAGAACCTGCTCGACATGATGGGCGAACGCGGCGCGTGGTCGCCGATCTGGATCACGATCTACAAGGCGAACGCGCTGACGCTCGAACGCTACCGGCACGGCCGCGTGCTGTTCTGCGGCGACGCCGCGCATCTCGTGCCGATCTTCGGCGTGCGCGGCGCGAATTCGGGCATCGACGATGCCGACAATATCGCGTGGAAACTCGCGTACGTGATCCGCGGCCTCGCGTCGGACTCGCTGCTCGACAGCTACTCGGACGAGCGCGTGTTCGCGACGCACGAGAACCTGCGCTACGGCACGAAGAGCACCGAGTTCATGGCGCCGCCGTCGTTTGCTTTCGAGCTGATGCGCAAGGCCGTGCTGACGCTCGCGGTCCGGCATCCGGCGCTGCGTTCGCTGATCAACCCGCGTCAGACATCGGCAATCGCGTATGCGGCGTCGCCGCTCAACGCGGCCGAACGCGACGCATTTGCGGCCGGCCCGGCGCCCGGCACGGTACTCGCGGAATGCCCGCTGACGCTGTACGCGGCGCACGCCAGCGACACTCGGCACGGCCACCTGACCGATCTCGTCGCACCGCGCTTCACTGCGTTCTGCTTCACGATCGACGGCACGCCCGATCCGTCGCTGGCCGATCTCGCACGACGCCTGCAGGATGCGCGGATACCGTTCGCGCTCGTCACGCTCGCACGGCATGCGGCGCCGCGGCAACCGGCCTGCGGCGGCCATGACGACGACGGCCGGCTGTTCGACCTGTACGGCGCGCGCGACGGCACCGTTTATCTCGTGCGTCCGGACGGGCATGTACTCGGCCGCTGGCACGACGCTCGCGCCGACGACGTGGCCGCCGCGCTCGAAAGCGCACTCCATCCGCGCGCATCCACCGACCTTCAGGAAACCGCATGATGACCGACGCCGAACGCGACACGCTCTACACCGACCTGTGCCGCACGATGACCCGTATCGGCGAAGCCGACGCATCACTCTTTCTGGCCCGTTTCGCACTGCTGTCGATCGAGGCGATCGGCGATACCGCGACCGTCGCACGGCTGATCGCCGACGCAGGCGACGGACTGCCCGACGCCGGCATGCAAGCATCGACGCACGGCGGCCAAGGTTCCTGATCGACGGACTTCATCGTCAGGCATTTATTACAAACTCATTTCGCCACGCATCGTCCGCGCACGAGCGTCGCCGTAGGCAGACAAATTCACTGGAAAATCCGCTTGAGGGTGCATAACATTACTTAACGATTCTGACCCGCCTATCGCGTTACATTGCGTGGGCGGCGCGGCGGGTCGCAATGCCGCCTTCACCCAGCTTGCGGCGCGACAGCCGAAGTCCGGTCATTTCGACTCAACACAAGGAGAGGATCACCATGACTCATGGCTTGATTATGTGGCTCATCATCGGCGCGATCGCCGGCTGGCTTGCCGGCCTGCTCGTCAAGGGCGGCGGCTTCGGGCTGATCGTCGACATCATCGTCGGGATCGTCGGCGCGGTGATCGGCGGCTGGCTCGCCGGGCTGCTCGGCATCAGCATCGGCAGCGGCTTCATCGGCTCGGTGATCGTCGCGGTCGTCGGCGCCGTGATCCTGCTGTTCGTGATCCGGCTATTCAAGCGAGCGGCCTGACGCTTCTCTCCACGCGCCTTCGGGCGCGTTTTCGCATCAGGCCGGCGCGCGGCCCATTCGCCGCGCGCCACCGGCTCGTTCAACGCTTCACGCGCTGCAACCCGCCGTCGAGCACGTAAGCCGTCAGCAATTCGCTGCGCGCCTCGCGTGCACCATCGCGCTCGATCCACACGGTGCGCGGCATTTCCCCCCCTTCATCCCGCATCGAGCGCCGCGCGCCGACGCTCGGGCATCGGCTCCGCGTTCGCATGCTGCGCGACCTGCGGCGGCAGGTTCATCCGCGCGGCGTGCGGATCGACGGTCTTCGACACGTCATGCGCATCGTGCGCGCCGGCGGACAACAGTGCCGCGAACCACAGCGCGCAGCCGGCCGCGAACGATTTCACAGCGACCATTTCAGTTCTCCGTAGAACGTGCGGCCCGGATACGGGTGGAACACGTAATAGCGGCGGTCCGTCAGGTTGTCGATACCGACCGATGCGGTCCAGCGACGATCGAAGCGGTAGCGCGCCTTCAGGTCGACGACCGTGAACGAGCTCGTGCCGCCGTAGACATCCGGATTCACGTCGCTGTTGTCGAGCGTGTTGAACTGGCGGCCGGAATAGCGCACGCCGACGCTCGCGAGCCAGTGCTCGTCGAAGCGATACGACGCGAGCAGGTTCGCGCGCATGCGTGGAATGCGCGGGAAGCGCGAGCCGACGTAGGCAGGATTTGCGGCATCGGCGAGGATCTGCGCGTTGCTCGCCGACACGTTCGCGTCGATCGCGAGCCCCTTCAGCCCGACGTTCTCGCCGCTGAACGCGAGTTCGACGCCGCGCACGCGCACGCGGTCGACGTTCGAGATGTTGGTGACGGTCGTCGCGCCCGCCACCGTCGTCTGGCTGTAGATCGAATCGCGCAGGTCGCTCTGGAACACGCTGGCGCGCACGACGCCGACACCCACGTCGCGCTCGGCCGTGAAGTCCCAGTCGATCGCCTTTTCCGGCCGCAGGTTCGGGTTGTTGTTGACGATCGCGTTGTTCGAGATCGTGCCCTGGAACAGCTCGCCGACCGTCGGGAAACGCGTGCCGGTCGCGAACGACAGCCGGAAGCGCCAGACGTCCGTCGCATCCCACTGCAGCGCGACTTTCGGCGACAGCGCGTTCGCGCCGCGGTCCGCATAGCCGAGCGTGCCGCTTGCGTTGCCGAGCGCGCCGCCGTATGCATCCCAGCGCTCGTAGCGCAGCCCCAGCGTCGCGAGCCAGCCCGGCGCGAAGCGCCACGCGTCCTGCCCGAACAGCGCCTGCGTGCGCGTGTCGCCGCGATAGACGCTCGCGAGCGACGTGGTCGGCCCGGCCAGCCAGTCGGCCGTGTTGTACGTGACGTTGCGCAGGAAGTAATTGTCGTAGTGATAGCCGAACGTGAACGTGTGGCCCTTCACTTCCGGTGCCTCGACCTTCAGGTCGAGCGTGCGCCAGCCCGTGCCGTCGCCCTGGAACAGCGTGCCCGCGCCGCCCTGCACGGTCGACGCCGCACGCAGCACGTCGCGCGACACGTCGTACACCGACACGACGCCCGACAGCCGCCACCCGGAATCGAGCCGGCCGTTCAGGCCGAGCGCGTACAGCCAGTTCTCCTGGTCGCCGCGCTGCGGCGCAAACGCATTCGGTGCGACGGTCATGTTCCGGCCGCCGATCGACACGTTGCCGCCGTAGACCGGATTGCCGGCCGCATCGCGCAGGAAGGTTTCGCCGTGCTGCCGGTAATGGTTCTCCCAATGCCCGAGCGTGAGCGTCGCGTCGACATGGTCGGTGAACGCGTAGCCCATCCGGACCGTCTCGTTGAGCTGCTCGGTCCGCTCGATCGTCTGCGCGCCGACGATCGTCCGCGGCTTGCCGCTGGGCCCGATGTCGGTCGCGGCGCCCGTCACCGGCACGGCAGCGCCGAGCTTCGGGTTGTAGGCCGAATTGGGGCTCGCGTACTGCATCGGCTGACCGTTGTTCTCCAGCCGGTCGAGCGACAGTGCGAACCAGAGCCGGCCGACGCGGTTCGCGATCCGCGCGGTCTGGTGATTGCCGCCGAAGCTGTCCGCAAACCCGTAGCCGTCGTGGTAGCGCTGCGTAAAGAACTGCGTCGACAGCGACGCCTCGAGTTTTTCCGGGCGGCGCGTCGTGAGCAGCACGGTCGAGCCGACCGAATTGCCGGGATACAGCGCGGAAAAGGGGCCATAAAGCACGTCGACGCGCGCAATGTCGTCGGGCGGAATCAGCGACCAGCGCGGCGGGTATGCATAGCTCGAGCCGAGCAGGTTCGACAGCAGCACGCCGTCGGCGTAGACGAGCCCGCGCGCGCTCTGCAGTTCGTTGAAGTCGCGGCCCGCAAACACGCTGTTGCGGTCGCCGATATAGCGCTTGCGAACCATCAGGTTCGGCGCGTACTTCAGCGCGTCCTCGGTGGTGACGTTGGTGTGCGTATCGATCCGCTCGCGCGTGATCGACTCGACGACGGCCGGCGTATCCGGATCGACGGGTTGCCGCTGTGCGGTCACGCTGACGGCGGTCAGCGTATCGCCGACCGGGGCGGCCGACGTGGCGGCCACAGCGGAGGCCGGCGCGGCGGCACCGGTGGAACGATCGACACCACCGGGGGCCGGACCGACGCGTGCATCATCCGGCGAGGCCGCGTGGGCGGCTGGCCACGTGAAAGCGGCCGCGCACGCGAGCGCGAGCCGGCCACGCGACGACCGCGCGGCGAAGGTAGACGACATGAGTGAATTCCTGAAAACGTGATCGGACGCCGCCCCGGACACGAGCGGACGCGCCGCGCACGAACGGCGCGGCGCGCGGGCCCGGCCGCGGGCGGCACGCGCGCCAACGGGGCGCGCGGACGACATCAATCAGATCGGGGCGTTTTCAGGCGGGGCGCGCGGCTGCGCGAGACGGATGCCCTTGCGGGGGAAATCGGGAACGGCCGGGGCGGCCGCGCGGTAGACAAACGACCGCACGAAGCCCGGCATCGCGGGCAGGTTCGTGCCGAGCGCGACGTTCGCCGCGAAGCCCGGGCAGTACACGCAGTGCGGCACGCCGGCATGGTCGAACGACGCCGTGTCGCGCTCGTCGCCCGACTGCGCGAGCACGATCTGGCGCGCGCCCGCTGCACTGCACAATTCGAGCGTGAGCTCGCCGGAGCCGCTCGACGCAAGACGCGCATAGCCGATGACAGGCGACAGTACGTTCAGTACCAGCGCCAGCCATACGAGGCCGATCCATCGCGTCGTTCGTTTCATCGCGGTCCGGGAAAAAGTGCGCGCAAGTATAACAAGCGGCCCGATTGTTGCCGATTGCGCAGAATGCAATAGACGGCATCGCACTTCGCATCGCAACGCATGTGCCGTTAATACAACAGAGACAAAATCTAACGATTCGGCTCTGGCATAAATCCAAGCACGAGGTTGATAATCATCGAACCTGCTGGAGAAACGATCATGGACGAAAGACCAACTCGCATGCCACCGCCGGAGCAAGTGATGAGCCCGGATCCGGAACCCGTCGGCGTGGAATTCCTCGCCGAATTGCCCGAGCACGTCAGGGCATTCTTCGACGAGCAGCACAAGCTGTACTCGCCGAAGTGAACGCCTGTTCGGTTCTGTAACCGCCACGTGTCGATCATCGCTATCGTGCGGTTCATCGCTGCGCATCGCGCGCAATTCGCCTCGCACCCGGGCCGCAACAGCCTGACGGTGCTGGATCAGTTCGCCTGCTGATTCTCCTGTCGCGTCGCTACGCCGCGCGGCTGTCTTCGTCTATTCTTCTGGTTTTCCACGTCCGGCCCGCCCGGCTCTCCCGATCATTCCGATGAAGCAAGCCATTCGTGCCAGCGTCGCTGTCGCCGCGCTCGGCGTCGCCCTCTTTTCGTCGCCACGCATCGCCAGCGCAGACGGCGACGACACCGCGCTCACCAACGTCGTCGCGCTCGCGTCGCAGCGCCTCGCGCTCGCCGAACCGGTCGCGCGGTGGAAATGGGCGAATCACAAGGCGATCGAGGACCAGCCGCGCGAAGCGGCACTGCTTACCTCGGTCGAAAAGCGCGCGGCACAGGCCGGCGTCGATCCTGCGTTCGCACGGACGTTCTTCGAGGATCAGATCGCCGCGAGCAAGAACGTGCAGAACGCGCTGTTCGCGACCTGGCGCGCGACGCGGCCGCCCGAGGGCACGCCGCCCGATCTTGCGACCAGCACGCGCCCGGCGCTCGACCGGCTGACGCAGAAAATGCTCGCGGGTCTCGCGCAGGTCGCGCCGCTGCGCGACGCGCCCGATTGCCAGGCGCGGCTTGCACGCAGCATCGCGAACTGGAAGACGCTCACGCGCTATGACTCGACGCAGGCGCAGGCGCAGGCACTCGACACTGCGCTGTCGCACGTCTGTTCGGCCGGCGGCGCAAGCGCGATCGGCTGACGCGGCCTGCGCAGCGGGCGCGGATCGCGCCGCTGCGCTCAACCCGCGGGCGTGAGCGCAGCGAGCGGAATCAATTGAAGCCCGCGCGCGAGATGCGTCTGCAGCAGGCGATGGGTGAAGGGTTCGAACGTGCCGTCCGCCGTGTCGGCCACGAGCCGCGCGGCCGCGTCGAGCGATTCCGCCGAGCCGAGGTAGCGCCAGCCGTCGATCACATGAAACAGGCGGTGCTCGCCGTTCGCCTCGAACGCAACGGCGCCCTCGAATGGCCAGGGCGCCGCGCCTGCACGGGCCGCATCGGCCGCGGGACGCCGGTTGTACGACGGACGCAGTTGGGCGATCCATTGCGCTTCGGCGAGCATCGCGCCCAGTTCATTACCGGTCTCGCGCCATTCGACGCGCCGCACCTGCTGCGCAAGCCGCATTTCCTTCGACGAGCGCCGCTCGCCCGTCAGCAGCGAGCGCAATCGCTGCCGCACGCGCACGCTGCGGCCGACATACAACGCTTCGCCACCCTCCCCGAACAGCGCGTACGCGCCGCATCCGGCCGGTGCGGTATCGAGCCAGGCTTCGGTCAGATCGCCGGCCAGACGGAAGTGGCGCGTCGTGCGCGCGATCTGGTCGCGCAACCGCTCGAGCGGCACGATGTCGTGCAACTGGCGCCAGAACTGCCAGAGCAGGTCGGCATCCGCCAGCGCCCGGTGGCGCGCAGCCGGAACGAGGCCATGCCGCTCGATCAGTGCGTCGAGCCCGTGCCGCGACTCGCGCGGGAACAGCGCGCGTGACAGCCGCACCGTACACAGCACATCGGGATTGAACGCGAAGCCGGCGCGCTCGAATTCGGCGCGCAGGAAACCGCGATCGAAGCTCGCGTTGTGCGCGACGAACAGCTTGCCGTCGAGCCGCTCGAACAGCGCCGGCGCGAGCGACGCAAACGACGGCGCGCTGCACACCATCGCGTCCGAAATGCCCGTCAGTTGCTGGATGAACGGCGGAATCGACTGGCCCGGATTGACGAGCGTCGTCCACGTCGACACGCCAAGCGGGCCGATTTCGACCACGCCGATTTCGGTGATGCGATGCTCGGCGGACGAACCGCCGGTGGTTTCAAGGTCGACGAAGACGAGCGGTTGCTCGCTGGCGGGATCGGACGGACGGAAATCGGACATGAAAAGACACGGAAACGATGCTTCCATGAGTATGCACCGGCATGCGTGTTCGCGGCCAGCGCGGACGGCAACGATCCGCCCCCGGAAAACGAAAAGCCCCCGCGATGCGGGGGCCGGACGTGATCGGCAATGCGAGGCGCGTCAGACCGCCTGGATATTCGCCGCCTGCTTGCCTTTCGGCCCGACTTTCACGTCGAACGAAACACGCTGGTTTTCCTTCAGCGTCTTGAAACCGTCCATCTTGATTTCGGAAAAGTGCGCAAACAAATCTTCACCGCCATTGTCCGACGTAATAAAGCCGAAACCTTTAGCATCGTTAAACCATTTCACGATACCGGTATCCATGTCTTCGTTCCCCACTCGTTTAGATCAAAAAAGCTATTTTTATAGCCGTTTCCCGAAATCCCGAAACATTGCGCCAGCACCCTTACCAGCACGCCGCCCGAGGACGGAGTGCTGACTTTATAAATGGGACAATCCGGGTGCGTCAAGAAAATTTTTGACGACCTCTTTATCAAAAAAGCGCTAATGCCATTGGAATCGGTACACCATCGGCTTTCATTAATTGATTCGCACCAAAAACCTGTCAACATTACCGGGTTCGGATCACCAATAATCACCACCTCGGAATTTCTACCGGGGACAAATCGACTCGGTAAATTCCTCGGGTTTTTTCCGGGTTGCGGAAATCCGGGGACATTGCGATGCTGATGTAACGCCGAAAGGAAGGAGAGGGTCATGTGGCTGGACGGAATCAAGCGCTTCGCGAGCCGGCTCGGGCGCGTACGACGCAAGTCCCGCGCGCTGGCCGAGTCCGCTCGCGAAGCGCCGTGCGACACCGAGTTCGATACGACCTGGCACGGCGATCACTGGCAGAACCTGCTGGCATCGCCACTGGATGCCCGTCACTACGTGATGGAAGACTGGACCTACACGCCGCCGCCAACCGAAACCGAGGAAGCTGCACCGGCAGGCAAGCGCAAGCGGCGCTCGTACGCGCAATAGCGCACGGTAAGCGGGGCAAAAAAAAGCGCGACTGGGAAGTCGCGCCGACAAAGGTTTGGAGATCTTTTCCGTCAACGAAAAAGTCTGCTTCGGAAAGCAGAGATCGCAGTATAACGAGAGAACCACCTTTCATTATTCATGCTCCACACAAACCTCTATTGCCGAAGCGTCAATAATCGCGCTACCGCCACCACCGCCTGCTGATCATCTGTCGCGATCACGCAACGCCCGTTACGCACTCCTGATCGCCATTTTCCTTCGCTGCACCGCCGCAAACCCTTGATGGACAATCGTTTGCGCGCATTCGCCGATCTTTGCGGATTCCAAAATACATTATTGCTTAAAGCGCGCCTCTCGCCCGCTCCGCCCGCTCCGTACACTGCAAATGGCTTTCCGAGAAACGCACCGCCGCCCTGCCGGGCCGGCCACGGCGTCAAGCACAACATGCCCGTCCGGCAGCAGGTTCGATCGATATCATCCTGTTTGGAGACAGATCCATGAAAAAAACCCTGATCGTCACCGCGTTGTCGGGTGTATTCGTTACAGCAGCTCACGCGCAAAGCAGCGTGACGCTATACGGCCTGATCGACGCAGGCATCACCTACACGAACAATCAGCACGGTCACAGCGCCTGGCAGGAAACGAGCGGTTCGGTCAACGGCAGCCGTTGGGGCTTGCGCGGCACTGAAGATCTCGGCGGCGGCCTGAAAGCGATCTTCACGCTGGAAAATGGTTTCGGCATCAATAACGGCGCGCTGAAGCAGAACGGCCGCGAATTCGGCCGGCAAGCGTTTGTCGGCCTCGCGCACGACACCTACGGCTCGCTGACGCTGGGCCGTCAGTACGACAGCGTCGTCGACTATCTCGGGCCGCTGTCGCTGACCGGTACGCAATACGGCGGCACGCAGTTTGCACACCCGTTCGACAACGACAACCTGAACAACTCGTTCCGGATCAACAACTCGGTCAAGTACCAGAGCGCGAACTACGGCGGCCTGAAGTTCGGTGCGTTGTACGGGTTCTCGAACTCGACGGCGTTCGCGAACAACCGCGCGTATAGCGGCGGCGTGTCGTACAGCTACCTGGGCTTCAACTTCGCCGCGGCCTACTTGCAGTTGAACAGCGACGTGAACGCGCTCGCGCAGGCAGCGACCGATCCGGGCGCGGTGACCGGCGACTGGACCTTCGCGTCGCGCGTGCAGCGCACCTGGGGCGCGGGCCTGAATTACGGGTTCGGCCCCGCCACGGTCGGCTTCGTGTTCACGCAGACGCGCCTGACCGGCATCCGCGCCATCAGCGCAGGCCAGTCCGGCGTATCCGGCGGCATCACGGGCCTCGGCGGAACCGCCCGCTTCAGCAACTACGAAGTCAACGGCCGCTACGCGCTGACGCCGGCACTGTCGCTCGCCGGTTCCTACACGTACACGCAGGGCCGTCTCGCCGGCGACAAGCCGACCTGGCACCAGTTCAACCTGCAAGCCGACTATGCGCTGTCGAAGCGCACCGACGTCTACCTGCAGGGTGAATTCCAGAAGGTCAACAATGACGGCCTCGACCTCGGCGCGAACATCAACGGGCTGGGCGCCGCGTCCTCGACCAACAAGCAGATCGCGGTCACGGCCGGCCTGCGCCATCGCTTCTGAGCGACCGGCGCAGCCGCTTCACGCCGGATGACGAAGCGCCCCGCCGGGGCGCTTTTTCTTTGCCGGAATGCGCAGGCCGCCGCTCAGGCACCCGGTGCCGGATATCGAACGTCGAGTATGTCGATCGGCTGCGGGCCGACCGGCGTCATCAGCGTGACGGTATCGCCGATCTTCGCCTTGATCAGCGCACGCGCGACCGGCGAAATCCAGCTCACGCAGCCGCGGTCGAGATCGACCTCGTCGATCCCGACGATCGTGACCGTGTGGTCCTCGCCGTCCGGCGTCTCGTAATCGACCGTTGCGCCGAAGAACACCTGGTCGACATTCTCCTGCCGGCTCGCGTCGACGACTTCGGCGAGATCGAGCCGCTTCGTCAGGAAGCGGATGCGGCGATCGATCTCGCGAAGCCGCCGCTTGCCGTAGATGTAATCGCCGTTCTCCGACCGGTCGCCGTTCGACGCGGCCCACGACACGAGCCGCACGACTTCGGGGCGCTCGACATCGATCAGGTTCAGCAACTCGTCCCTCAGCCGCTTGTGGCCGGCCGGCGTGATGTAGTTCTTCGCACCCGCCGGAATCGCGGGTTGAGCCTGGTCGAGATCGTCGTCGTCACCGTCCGACTCTTTGACAAACGCCTTGTTCATGATGCAGATTCAATACGTGGATGACTGATGCTCCAAGGGTACACGAAGGGCGCCCCGCGAAGGTCGCGCCGCTTGATTCGCGAATAAGGCTTCCCTTTTTATACAACCCTGCTATAATTTCGCTTCTGCGTGCGGCTGTAGCTCAGTTGGATAGAGTACTTGGCTACGAACCAAGGGGTCGTGGGTTCGAATCCTGCCAGCCGCGCCACCTTTTCGAGGGCCTTCCCAACCGAAGGCCCTTTCAGTTCGAAGTAGTAGCTTTTTGTTTTGCGTGCGGCTGTAGCTCAGTTGGATAGAGTACTTGGCTACGAACCAAGGGGTCGTGGGTTCGAATCCTGCCAGCCGCGCCACTTTTTTGGGGGCCTTCCCATCGCAGAAGGTTCCGACAGTTAAGCAGTACCGCTTTGCGTGCGGCTGTAGCTCAGTTGGATAGAGTACTTGGCTACGAACCAAGGGGTCGTGGGTTCGAATCCTGCCAGCCGCGCCACCTTAAAAAGGGCTTTCCTCCGGGAAAGCCCTTTTTCTTTTCTGCCCCCCCCCCTCACTCGCATCACGACATGCTTGCGCCCGACCGCCTTCGGAGGGACGCCGGCAAAGCCGCTCACTCTCGTTGCGCAGCACACGTGAAAACGGCGGCCATCAGCCGCCGTTGAACGATCGCCCACAAAAGGTACGCGTCAATAATCCTGCCGCTCGCGCTCGATGCGCATGCCGCCGTCGTGGCGCGCGTGCGCGCCGTCGTCGGTCGAACGCTCGCGCATGATCCGCATCACGTCCGGATTGGTTCGCACGCGCCGCATCACGTTCGCGAGATGCACGCGGTCGCTGACCTGGATCACGAAGCGCAGCACCGTCGATTCGTGCGTCAGATCCTCGTCCATCGCAATATGAACGATGTTCGCGTCGGCCGACGTGATGTCCGCCGCGACGCGCGCAAAGATGCCCTTCGTGTTCTTCACGAGCGCCTTCACCGCGACATCGAACAGGCGGCCTGGCTGCGGCGCCCATTCGACGTCGATCCAGCGGCCCGGATCGCGGCGATGGATGCGCTGCGCGACGCGGCAATCGGTCGTATGAATCGCCATCCCCAGGCCGATGCCGATGTAGCCCATGATCGCGTCGCCCGGAATCGGCCGGCAGCATGCCGACAACTGCACGGACATCCCTTCGGTGCCGGTAATCACGACCGGCGGCGCATGATGCGCCGGATGCCGCTCGGACTTCGGCAGGTCGTCGTCCGCGTCGCGGCCGCTCATCAGCACCTCGATGCGCTTGGCCATCACCGCGGCGACGCGGCGGCCGAGGCCGATGTCCGCGAAGATTTCCTGACGGCTCTTGTTGCCGGTCCACTGCACGAGCTTTTCCCACACTTCCGGCGCAACGTCGGCCAGCGCGAGACCATAGCCCTTCAGGCTCTGGTCGACGAGCCGCTCGCCGAGCTGCACGGATTCGTTCAGGCGCATCGTCTTCAGGTAGTGACGAATCGCCGAGCGCGCCTTGCCGGTACGCACGAAGCCGAGCCATGCAGGGTTCGGCTTCGAGTACGGCGCGGTGATCACCTCGACGATGTCGCCGCTCTTCAGCTCGGTGCGCAGCGGCAGCAGCTCGTTGTTGATCTTCACGGCCACGCACTGGTTGCCGAGATCGCTGTGGATCGAATACGCGAAATCGAGCGCCGTCGCGCCGCGCGGCAGCGCCATGATCTTCGACTTCGGCGTGAACACGTAGACCGCGTCGGGGAACAGGTCGATCTTCACGTGCTCGAGGAATTCGCTCGAATCGCCTGCTTCGCTCTGGATGTCGAGCAACGATTTCAGCCACTGGTGCGCGCGCTTCTGCACGTCGCTGAGATCCGCACTGCCGTTCTTGTACAGCCAGTGCGCGGCCACGCCGGCCTCGGCAATCTCGTGCATCTTGCGCGTACGCACCTGAAACTCGATCGGCGCACCGAACGGGCCGACGAGCGTCGTGTGCAGCGACTGATAGCCGTTGATCTTCGGGATCGCGATGTAGTCCTTGAACTTGCCGGGCACCGGCTTGTACAGCGCGTGCAGCGCGCCGATGCATGTGTAGCAGTCGAGCGCGCTCTCGACGACGACGCGAAAGCCGTACACGTCGAGCACCTGCGAGAACGACAACTGCTTGTCGCGCATCTTGCGGTAGACGCTGTAGATGGTCTTTTCGCGGCCGGTGATCTCGGCGTCGATCTTCGCGTCGGCCATCGCGCGCTGCGCGGCCTCGAGGATCTTGCTGATCACTTCGCGGCGGTTGCCGCGCGCGGCCTTCACGGCCTTCTCGAGCGTCGCGTAGCGATGCGGGTTGAAGTTCGCGAAGCTCATGTCCTGCAGCTCGCGATACGTGTTGTTCAACCCGAGCCGGTGCGCGATCGGCGCGTAGATGTCGAGCGTTTCCCGCGCCACGCGGCGGCGCTTTTCCATCGGCACCGCACCGAGCGTGCGCATGTTGTGCAGGCGGTCGGCGAGCTTGACGAGAATGACCCGCACGTCGCGCGCCATCGCGAGCAGCATCTTGCGGAAGTTTTCCGCCTGCGCTTCCTCGCGGCTGCGGAATTCCATCTTGTCGAGCTTCGACAGGCCGTCGACCAGTTCGGCGACCTTCGGGCCGAACCGTTCGGCCAGCTCGCTCTTGGTCACGCCCTGGTCTTCCATCACGTCGTGCAGCAACGCGGCCATCACGGCCTGCGCGTCGAGCTTCCAGCCGGCGCAGATTTCCGCGACGGCGACGGGATGGGTGATGTAGGGTTCGCCGCTCTGGCGATATTGACCGAGGTGGGCTTCGTCGCTGAAGTGGAACGCCGCCTTGACCTCTTTGATTTCGTCCGGAGGAAGATACTCGGCAAGCGCGGCGGTCAGTTTCGCGATCGAAACGACGCCGTGCTTGCGCGGCTGCTCCGGAGTGGCGGTCGGCCCGAACAGATGCCGGAAGGACTGTTCGAGGACCGCGTCGATGTACTGGCGCGCAGGCGACTGGGCCGTGACTTCGGTGGTCGAATCCGCGGAGGCGGACGATGGGGTGGTGCTCATATTCGCCTCCAGGTCGAGTCGTTGCGCGCGTGGATTACATGGCTGGAACGGGCCGGATGCGCGTTACACCGGCACCTTCTTGAGCATCTCGACGCCGACGTGGCCGGCGGCGATCTCGCGCAGCGCGACAACGGTCGGCTTGTCGCGGCTTTCGATCTTCGGCGTATGGCCTTGCGCGAGCTGCCGCGCGCGATAGGTGGCGGCGAGCGCCAGTTCGAAGCGGTTCGGGATCTGCTTCAGGCAGTCTTCGACGGTAATGCGAGCCATGTTGGTAATTCCTTCTGAATATAGTGCTTATTCTACCTTATGTCCCTCGTCCCCCGCGTCATTCCGCGTGGGGCAGATGGATGCCGAGCTCGATGAACAGCTCCGTGTGTCGCGCGTACTGCGAAGCGAAGCGCAGGCGCGTCGCCGCGACGATGCATTCGAGCTCCGCGAGCGCACGCTCGAAATTCTCGTTGATCACCACGTATTCCGCTTCCGACGCGTGCGCGATCTCGCTGCCGGCAGCCAGCAAGCGCCGCGTGATCACGTTCGGTTCGTCCTGGCCGCGCTTCTTCAAACGCTCCTCGAGCGCGTCGAGCGACGGCGGCAGGATGAAGATGCCGACCGCGTTGCGGAACTGCTTCTTCACCTGCAGCGCGCCCTGCCAGTCGATCTCGAGCAGCACGTCGTGGCCGTTCTTCATCTGCTCTTCGATCCAGACGCGCGACGTGCCGTAGTAGTTGCCGTGCACTTCCGCACTCTCGAGGAATTCGTGCGCCGCGTGACGCGCGCGGAAATCCTCGACGGTCGTGAAGTGGTAATGCTGGCCGTCCTGTTCGCCCGGGCGCGGCTTGCGCGTCGTGTACGAGATCGACAGGCAGATGTCGCTGTCCTTCGACAGCAGCGCATTCACGAGCGTCGACTTGCCGGCGCCCGACGGCGCGACGACCATGAACAGGTTGCCGGGATAAACGCCGCCGTGCAGCGAATGCGCGGCGTGGCCGTCGTGGGTGGGTTGGGTCATGTCTGCCTCCGCCGGGCCACCCGGCACTTCGATGGAAGCGCCCGGTGGAGACGGGGGGGCTGCGCCCCCCCGAGCGAACGCAGTGAGCGTGGGGGTTGTTTCATCTCGGTTACTCCAGGTTTTGCACTTGCTCGCGCATCTGCTCGATCAGCAGCTTCAGCGCCATCGACGCGTCGGCCAGTTCCTTCGCCGCCGCCTTCGAGCCGAGCGTGTTCGCTTCGCGATTCAGTTCCTGCATCATGAAATCGAGACGCTTGCCGACGCGGCCGCCCTTCTCGATCACATGGCGCGTTTCGTTCAGGTGCGCGGTGAGCCGCGACAGCTCTTCCGCGATGTCGATCCGGATCCCGTACATCGTCACTTCCTGACGAATGCGCTCCGCGGCTTCCTCGCGCGTCACGATCGGCGCGCTGCCTTCCGGCGCCGCGATGCCGAGCGCTTCCTGCAGCCGCTCGACGATCTTCTGCTGATGCTTCGCGATCAGCTCCGGCACGAGCGGCGTGATGCGCGCGACGATCGCTTCCATCTCGGCGACGTTCGACAGCAGCATCGTCGCCAGTTGCGCGCCTTCGCGCGAACGCACGACGACGAGCTCGCCGATCGCTTCCTTGCCGCACGCGAGCACCGCGTCGCGGATCGCGTCGGCCGACACGCCGCTTTCCGCGATCACGCCGGGCCAACGCAGGATCTCGCCCGCGCGCAGGCGGCCGACGCCCGGGAACGAGTCGAGCACCGCGCGCTCGAGATCGGCAAGCTGGCCGAGCGCCGACTGGTTCAGCGCGCCCGCGCCGATGCTCTGTTCGCCGCGCTGCAGGTTGATGCGCACGTCGACCTTGCCGCGCGACAGCTTGTTCATCAGCATTTCGCGCAGCGCGGGTTCGCACGCGCGCACGTCGTCCGGCATCCGGAAATTCAGGTCGAGGAAGCGCGAGTTCACGGTGCGCAGTTCGACCGACACGCTGGTGCCGCCGTTGCCGGTGGCCGTCGCGAGTTCGCGCGTTGCGCTCGCGTAGCCCGTCATGCTGTAGATCATGGTTCGTCTCGCCGTCTGAGTGCCCTCGCGGGCGGGGATATGTCGAGGCGCCCGGCGCATCGGAAAGCGCGGGGCGGGAAGCGCGCATTATCCCATTTTTGCGGACCACCCCGCCGGGCAAGCCTGCCGTTCGGCGCTAGAATCGCGGTTTCCTCTCCTTCCGCGATTCCCACATGACGTCCTCCCTTTCCCGCCCGAGCGGCCGCCGCGCCGACGAACTGCGCAAGGTCGCCCTCACGCGCCACTACACGAAACACGCCGAAGGCTCCGTACTGGTCGAATTCGGCGACACCAAGGTGCTCTGCACCGCGAGCGTCGCGGAACGCGTGCCCGAATTCCTGCGCGACCGCGGGCAAGGCTGGCTGACCGCCGAGTACGGCATGCTGCCGCGCGCGACGCACACGCGCAGCGACCGCGAAGCCGCGCGCGGCAAGCAGACGGGCCGCACGCAGGAAATTCAGCGCCTGATCGGCCGCGCGCTGCGCGCGGTGTTCGATCTCGAGGCACTCGGCCCGCGCACGATCCACATCGACTGCGACGTGATCCAGGCCGACGGCGGCACGCGCACGGCCAGCATCACCGGCGCATTCGTCGCCGCGCACGACGCCGTGTCGAAGCTGATCGCGGCCGGCAAGCTCACGCGCTCGCCGATCACCGACCACGTCGCCGCGATCTCGGTCGGCGTGTACGAAGGCGCGCCGGTGCTCGACCTCGACTACGCGGAAGATTCGCAGTGCGACACCGACATGAACGTCGTGATGACGGGCGCCGGCGGCTTCGTCGAAGTCCAGGGCACGGCCGAAGGCGTGCCGTTCTCGCGCGCCGAGATGGACGCGCTGCTCGACCTCGCGCAGGGCGGGATCGCCGAGCTCGTGCAGTTGCAGAAGGACGTCCTGGGCGCCGGCGATGCCTGACGATCGCACCATCGCGCCGCTGTCGCGCATCGTTCTCGCGTCGAACAACCCCGGCAAGCTGCGCGAATTCACCGCGCTGTTCGCGACGGTCGGCATCGAGATCGTCCCGCAGGGCGACCTTGCCGTGCCCGAGGCGGAAGAGCCGTTCGGCACGTTCATCGAGAACGCGCTGACGAAGGCGCGGCATGCATCGCGGCTCACCGGGCTGCCGGCCATCGCCGACGATTCCGGCCTGTGCGTGCCCGTGCTGCGCGGCGCGCCGGGCGTCTATTCGGCGCGCTATGCGCAGCGCGCGGGTCGCGACAAGGGCGACGCGGCGAACAACGCGTATCTCGTCGAGCAGTTGCGCGGCGTCGACGACCGGCGCGCATACTATTGCTGCGTGCTCGCGCTCGTGCGCCATGCGGACGATCCCGAGCCGCTGTTCGCCGAAGGGCGCTGGGCGGGCGAAATTGTCGACACGCCGCGCGGCGAGCACGGATTCGGCTACGACCCGTATTTCTACCTGCCGTCGCTCGGCGCGACGGCAGCCGAACTCGAGCCGGCCGTGAAAAACACGCACAGCCATCGCGCGCTTGCGCTGAAGGCGCTGCTTGCGCGGCTCGCGGAGGAAGCATGACCGTGCCCGATACCCATTCGCTGCGGGAGGCCCCATGAGCCAGGCCGCGGAAACCGGCGCGCGCGTCGTCGCGACGTTCACGTCGCCCGGACAGGTGCGGCTCACGTCGCTGCCGCCGCTCGCGCTGTACGTGCATTTTCCGTGGTGCGTGCGCAAGTGCCCGTACTGCGATTTCAACTCGCACGAGTGGAAAGGCGAACGGTTCCCGGAAACCGAGTACCTCGACGCGCTGCGTGCCGATCTCGAGCAGGCACTGCCGCTCGTGTGGGGACGGCAGGTGCATACCGTGTTCATCGGCGGCGGCACGCCGAGCCTGCTGTCGGCGGCCGGCCTCGACCGGATGCTGTCCGACGTGCGCGCGCTGCTGCCGCTCGACGCCGATGCCGAGATCACGCTCGAGGCGAATCCGGGCACGTTCGAGGCCGCGAAGTTCGCGCAGTTCCGCGCGAGCGGCGTGAACCGGCTGTCGGTCGGCATCCAGAGCTTCAACGAGGCGCACCTGAAGGCGCTCGGCCGGATTCACGACACCGCGCAGGCGCGCGCGGCCGTCGAGATCGCCGCGAAGAACTTCGACAACTTCAACCTCGACCTGATGTTCGCGCTGCCGAACCAGACGCTCGACGAATGCCGTACCGACATCGAGACCGCGCTGTCGTTCGCGCCGCCGCATCTGTCGCTGTATCACCTGACGCTCGAACCGAACACGCTGTTCGCGAAGTTCCCGCCCGTCGTCCCCGACGACGACGCGTCGGCCGACATGCAGGAATGGATCCACGCGCGCACCGCCGAGGCCGGCTACGGGCGCTACGAGGTGTCCGCTTACGCGAAGCCGAATCATCAGTGCAAGCACAACCTGAACTACTGGCGCTTCGGCGACTATCTCGGGATCGGGGCGGGCGCGCACACGAAGCTGTCGTTCCCGAACCGGATCCTGCGGCAGGCACGCTACAAGCATCCGGCGACCTTCATCGAGCAGGCGATGGCCGGCACGGCCGTGCAGGAAGAGCGTGAAGTCGGCGCGCGCGACCTGCCGTTCGAGTTCATGCTGAATACGCTGCGGCTCGTCGAGGGCTTCCCCGTGCACAGCTTCGCCGAACGCACGGGCCTGCCGATGAGCACGATCGAGCCGGCGCTGAAGGAAGCGGAACGGCGCGGGCTGATCGCGCGCGATTTCGCGCAGATCGCGCCGACGCCGCTTGGCCAGCGTTTCCTCAACGACCTGCAGGAATTGTTCCTGCGCGACGATTGAAGCGATGCATGCGAAGGCATGGGACCGGGGCAAGCACTGAAGTGCCATCTCCGGTCGACCGCGAAGCATGGGACCGGAGTAAGCACTGAAGTGCCAACTCCGGTCGACAGACGCGGCATTTCGGTTACAATGCCGCCTCGCGTGGAAGCGTGGCCGAGCGGTTTAAGGCACTGGTCTTGAAAACCAGCGACGGGAAACTGTCCGTGAGTTCGAATCTCACCGCTTCCGCCAGGAAGTTCGCCAAACCCCGTCCATTCGCCGAATGACGGGGTTTTTGTTTGTCCGCACGCCGCTCCCCCACGTTCCGACGCGTCGCGCCGGATGCCGTTACAATCCCGCGCTCCGAATCCCGAAACGGGAAACCCCACGTCATGAAACCCTTCCTCGCCTCGTCGCTCGTCGCCATGCTGGCTGCCGTCAGCACGCATGCCGCGGCCGACACCGCCTCCGGCAGCGACGCGCAGGCGTCGTGCGCGATCGCGTACGTGACCGGCGTCGGCGGCTCGCCGCGCGGCCTGAGCGAATACCTCGCGAGCCCGTCACCCTACAACTACCTGAAGGACAACGATCTCCAGTGCAAGGTGTCGGACGACGGACGCACGTCGAACTGCACCGGCGTGACCTACCTCCGGAACGAACAGGTCAGCGTATACGACGATTCCGATCCGGCGACGCTGACCGTCGTGGCGCGCGTGGAGCTCGACCACGGCCAGAAGTACCCGGTGATCGTCGTCGTGCAGCGAAAGGACGCGCGCTGCAAACAATGACGCCGCCGTGCCCGCAAGCCCGTCAGTCGGGACGGAACGTGCGTTCGCGGCAGCGCACCACCGAATTCGCATAACGGCCGCCGTCGCGCCGCGCCGGATGCCTCCCGGCCCGCTTCGCTATCACCTAGAATTCGTTCAACACGGCGACACGACCGCCGCCGCGTACTCGATGCCGCACGCGCCACCCCTGCGCGCGGCACACGGAGATCGCCATGACCGAACTGTCGACACCGACGGGACACGTCGATTACGAAGGCTTCGAGATCCATGTCGTGACGGCCACCGCGCCCGGCAACGACACGCGCTACACCTACACCGGCTACGTGTGCCATCCGGGCGCGAATCCCGCACTGCCCGGCCACGCGGTACCGTTCCACGCGGACGGCGAGGAAAGCTTCGCGAGCATCGATGAAGCGGTCCACGAAGCCGTGCACATCGGCAAGAGCATCATCGACGGCACGCACCCCGACCTGTCGGTGCTGTCGCTCGTCACGCACGGCTTCTGAAACGGACAAGCGGGATCGCATGCGATTGCGCGCGCATCGGCCGCGGTGCTGCATGCGGCGACCGCTGCGCGCGGTCGGACGAGCGTCGCGAGCCTGCATGTGCGTCGAGCGCGTGCCTTTCAATCTTGCAACATCTACGCCGGCATGCGCATGCGCTGCCGCAACGCGAACCGGTCGAGCGCGCTGTCACATGTCACGTCACATCGCGACGCACGGGGCGGCGCCCGGCCGTCATCATCAGCGATCGCAACGCCCGGCATCGCGCGTTATGCGTTTCTCCCGATATCGGCTTGCGTGCGTACGCCTATCATTTTTCTATAGTCACTTCTGGCTATCTCCCATGCGCCCCGTTCTCCGTCCGCGCGTCGACCGGCTGCGTATTGCTGCGCTGGCCGTCGTCGCCATGCTTGCCGCGTGCACGATCACGCCGCCGCCGTCGCTGCACTCGATCCTGACGATTCCGTCGATCACGCGCAGCGCGAGCCGCGACCAGTATCGTGTCGAGGTTGCGCAACGTGTCGCCGAACGCAATCCGTCCGGCATGCTGCGCGGCACACCGCAGGCGATGCTCCGTTCGCTCGTCGTCGTCGCATTCACCGTCGATCGCAACGGCCGCCTCGTCAACGCCTCCGTCTATCGCAGCAACGGCGACAGCGAAGCGGAAGCGCTCGCGCTCGCGTCGCTGCGCCGCTCGGCGCCGCTGCCGGCGCCGCCGGCGCGACTGCTCGACGGCAACGGCCAGATCGAAATGATGGAAGGCTGGCTCTTCAACGACGACGGCCACTTCCAGTTGCAAAGCACCGCGTCCGCGCAGGCACAATCGCTCGACTGACCGCCCGCCGCGCCGCGATTGCCGGCGTACGGCAGCGCTGGCTATAATTTTCCGCAATCGCGCGGCCATCACGCCGCGCGCGCGTTCGCGCGCCCCACCCGGCATGCGAGCCGACCACGCCGGCACCAGGCGGCGGCGACGTACCCGTCTCCATCGTCGACCGGCGGGTGACGTCCGCGCCACGACGCGCGTCCACACCGCCACCGCATCATCCGCTCGGCTGCCCCCGGCAGGCGTCCGCCTGCCCGACCGCACGCACAGCCGACCGCCCCAACGACAAAACGGAGACATCCATGTCCGCATCCCCCCCGACCGTTGCACACGCAACCGGTTCGGCCGGCGCCGTCAGCCACCGGCGCATCGTGTTCGCGAGCTTCATCGGCACCGCGATCGAGTTCTACGATTTCTACGTGTACGCGACGGCCGCCGCGCTCGTCATCGGCCCCGTCTTCTTCCCGCACGGCTCGGCGACCGCGCAGGCGCTGTCCGCATTCGTCACGTTCGGCATCGCGTTCATCGCGCGCCCGATCGGCTCGTTCCTGTTCGGGCACTTCGGCGACCGCATCGGCCGCAAATCGACGCTCGTCGCGTCGCTGCTCGTGATGGGCGTGTCCACCACCGCGATCGGCTTCGTGCCCGGCTACGACGCGATCGGCACGCTCGCACCGGTGCTGCTGTGCGTGCTGCGCTTCGGCCAGGGGATCGGCCTCGGCGGCGAATGGGGCGGCGCGGCGCTGCTCGCGACCGAGCACGCGCCGCAGGGCAAGCGCGGCTGGTTCGGGATGTTCCCGCAGCTCGGGCCCTCGGTCGGCTTCCTGATGTCGAACGGCCTGTTCTTCGCGCTCGCGCTGTCGCTGTCCGACGAGCAGTTCCGCAGCTGGGGCTGGCGCATCCCGTTCCTGGTCAGCGCGGTGCTCGTCGCGCTCGGCCTGTACGTGCGACTCAAGATCACCGAAACGCCCGCGTTCCAGGCGGCCCTCGACCGCAACGAGCGCGTGCGCGTGCCGGTCGCGACGCTCGTCTCGCAACACTGGCAGCCGACGCTGCTCGGTGCGCTCGCGATGGTCGTCTGCTACACGCTGTTCTACATCTCGACGGTGTTCTCGCTGTCGTACGGCGTGTCGGCGCTGCATATTCCGCGCCAGAGCTTCCTCGGCCTGCTGTGTTTCGCGGTCGTGTTCATGGGGCTCGCGACGCCGCTTTCCGCGTGGGCGTCGGATCGCTTCGGCCGCAAGCCGGTGCTCGTCGTCGGCGCGATCGCCGCGCTGCTGTCGGGTTTCGCGATGGAACCGCTGCTCGGCGGCGGCTCGATGCCGCTCGTCGCGCTGTTCCTGACGATCGAGCTGTTCCTGATGGGCGTGACGTTCGCGCCAATGGGCGCGTTGCTGCCGGAACTGTTCCCGACCAACGTCCGCTATACGGGCGCGGGCGTCGCGTACAACCTCGGCGGGATCCTCGGCGCGTCGATCGCGCCGTATATCGCGCAACTGCTGGCTGCGCGCGGCGGGCTGTCGTGGGTCGGCGGCTATGTATCGGTCGCGGCGGCAATCAGCCTGGTCGGCGTGCTGCTGATGCGCGAAACGCGCGACGCGTCGCTCGTCTGAGTCTCCGGGGCGACCCGGGTTGTGCGGCGGCCGGCGCTACCTATACTCGATCCTGGGTGCGCCGCTGCGCGCCCCCGGAATCCCGCCCCGAAGGAGCCGCCGCCATGAACGTCCGCCTCGGCAATGCCGATCTCGTCCTGATCCTCGCGCTGGCGCTGGGTGGCGCGCTGCTGCTCGCGCTGCGCTTCCGGCCGAAGACGTGGCGCGGCCTCGTGTTCGAGGCACTGCTGGCGAATCTGGCGGCCATCGCCGCCGTCATCACGGTCGAGGCGTTGCTCGCCTGAACCGGCCCGCCCCGCTGCGTCAGGCGGTCAGCCGCGCGCGCAGCGCGCCGTAGGCGGGGCCGACCGCATCGATCGCGTCCAGCGCCTGCTCGACGGACGGCATCGTGCCCGGCTCGCCGATCGACAGCGCATTCGGTGCGCCGCCGATGCCGCAATGGTGGCGCGACGTCGCGACGAAAATCATCACGGTCGGCCGCTGCAGCGCGTGCGCCATGTGCACGAACCCCGTATCGACCCCCACCACGAGCGCGGCCCGGCCGAGCGCCGCGCCGAGCTCGCGCACCGTCATCGCGGGCAGCACGACCGCGCCCGGCGCCCGCGCGGCGATGTCCTGCGCATCGTCATGCTCGGCCGCCGATCCCCACGGCAACAGCACGCGCACGCCGCGCGCCATCATCTGCGTGGCAAGCGCGGCCCAGTGGTCGGCCGGCCATTTCTTGTCGGGATTGGACGTCGCATGGAACAGCAGCATGAACGGCGCGCCGTCGGTCACGGCTGCCGGCAGGCTCGCGTCCTGCGGTGGGACGACGCCGTACGTGGCGACGCCTTCGGGCACGTAGCCGAGCGCCTCGCCGGCGCTCACGCGCATCCCGTGCCATGCGTCGCAGTCCGGCCGCGGGCCGAAACGATGCGAATACGCGAAGCGTGCGCCCGTTTCGCCGAGATCCTGCGTCTGGTAACCGACGCGGCGCGCGGCGCGCGCCAGCGCCGAAATGATCGCGCTCTTGTAGACGCCGTGCAGGTCGATGACCGCATCGTAGCGATGCGCACGCAATGCACCGATCGACGCCGAAATCGCCTTCAGGTCGCCGGCATTCCGGAGCTTCTTGAAGCGGCGCAGCGGCGCGCACAGGACGGCGCTCACGCCCGGATGCCAGCGCACGACCTCGGCGCACGATTCGTCCACGGCCCAGTCGACTGTCACGCCGGGAAAGGCGCGATGCAGGTCCGCGACGACGGGCAACGTCTGGACGACGTCGCCGAGCGACGTCACTTTTACGATGAGGATGCGTTTCACGTTTGCGGGGAAGAGCCAGCCATTTGGGGATGCTAACGACGGATGTCCGCCGCGCACATTACTCCTGAATTACATTTGAAACAAAATGCTACAAGCTTGCGAAACGCTGTCGCCCACTGCTTGGCCCCGGTTCCTTTTTATAATCGGTCCTTTGTCCGATGGCCCGCGCCGATGCCACGCCCCGCCCTTCCCGCCCTGTTTCCGGTCCTCACCCGCCGCTCGCTGCGAATCTGGCGCCAGTACGGTGTCTTCTGGCTCGGCGCGATCGTCGTCGGCCTCGCGGCCGTGCTCTACGCGCGGCTGATCGACTGGGGCTACGAGACCTTCCGGACGATGCGCGATCATGCCGTGTGGCTGCCGCTGCTGCTGACGCCGGCGATCGCCGCCGTGTCGGCATGGCTCACGCGCCGGTTCTTCCGCGGCGCCGAGGGCAGCGGCATCCCGCAGGTGATCGCGACGCTGCATGCGCGCCCGAGTGCGTTCGGCGCCCGGCTGCTGACGCTGCGTATCCTGTTCGGCAAGGTGCTGGTCTCGTTCCTGGGCATCCTGGGCGGCTTCACGATCGGTCGCGAGGGGCCGACCGTGCAGGTCGGCGCGGCGCTGATGTTCAACCTGCGGCGCTTCTACCCGCGCTCGAACGCGCAGATCGAACGCCAACTGGTGCTTGCCGGCGCGGCAGCCGGGCTGTCGGCCGCGTTCAATACGCCGCTCGCCGGGATCGTGTTCGCGATCGAGGAGCTGACCCGCAGCTTCTCCGCGCGCGCGAGCGGCGTGCTGATCACGGCGATCATCCTTGCCGGTGTCGTCGCGCTCGGCCTGAACGGCAACTATACCTATTTCGGCACGATCGATGCCGGTCCCCATTTTCCGAAGCTGCTGGCGCTCGCGGTGCTGGTCACCGCGATCGTGACGGGCATCGCGGGCGGCCTGTTCTGCTGGCTGCTGCTCAACACCGGGCGCTGGCTGCCCGCGCAACTGCTCGGCCTGTATCGCGAGCGGCCGATCGCGTTCGCCGCGCTGTGCGGCTTCGTGATCGCCGTCGTCGGCCTCGTGTCCGGCGGCACGACGTTCGGCAGCGGCTATGCCGAAGCGCGCGGCCTGCTCGACGGCCGCGAGCAGTTGTCGGTGTTCTACCCGTTCCTGAAAATGGTGTCGATGGTCGCATCGTACCTGCCGGGCATCCCGGGCGGGATCTTCGCGCCGTCGCTGTCGATCGGCGCCGGGTTCGGCAACCTGCTGCACATCGTGTTCGGCAACATGAGCCTGCCGATGCTGATCGCGCTCGCGATGGTCGGTTACCTCGCGGCCGTCACGCAGTCGCCGATCACGTCGTTCGTGATCGTGATGGAGATGATCAACGGCCACGCGCTCGTGATTTCGCTGATGGCCACCGCACTGGTGTCGAGCCGCGTGTCGCGCTTTTTCGCGCCGCCGCTCTACGAAACGCTCGCCCAGCGCTATCTCGCGCCGCCCGTTGCGGCCACGGAACCGGCTGCGGCAACCGCGGCGGCGACGACCGGCGTCACCGAGCCGCAGGATGCTACCGCCGCGCCCGCCGATCCGCTCGACACGCTGCGCGACGAAAACAGCGACGAGCCGGCCACCACAGCGCCGGACGAGCACGCGGCACACGCGCCGGCGCCGCACGACGACGGGCCGGCGGCGGCCGGCGCCTACGGCCCGGCGCTGCCCGGCCCGCGCGACGCTCAGTAGATCACGACGGGTGCCGGCCGATAGTAGACGGGCCGCGCCGGCACGACGATACAGCCGGCCAGCGTGATCGCGACGAGCGCGATGGCGATTGCGGTTCTTTTCATCACGCGCCTCCATCACGCCCAGTGGCCGCGGGTCCAGAACCAGTTCGGACCGCGCTGGTCCCAGTGGCCCGGCACCCATTGCATGCCGACGCGCTCGGCTTCCCAGCGACCGTCGATCCACACGTAGCGGCCATGGTCCCAGTGCCAGTGCCCGCGCTCCCACACGTAGCCCACCCGCGCGGTCGGCACGACCTCGTAGCGCACGGGCGGCGGCGCATTCGGCGCGACGACGACGATTTCCTCGGTGCGCACGGCGACCGGCTCGGCGATGACCACGCGGCCCTGCGGCGCGATCACGGGCGCGCCGACGAGAATCTCGTCCGCATGCGCGGCAAACGGTGCGACGACGGCTGACAGGCCCGCGGCAAACAGCGCGAGCGAAACGATACGGCGTTGAACGGTAGAGACAGCCATCACAACCTCCTGGTTGAACAAGTAACGCGAGCGTATTCGTTCAATGCGGGAGGCCCGATAACGGCCGACAGACGCCGTGTTACGGCGTGCCCGAAAGTGCAACAGGGCGTAAGACGCGCACGGCGACAGGCGCCGCCGTGCGGAGGGACACCGCAAGGTCAGGCTTGCGGAATCTCGATCTTCACTTCGAGGACTTCGAGATCGTCCTGGCGCTCGAGGCTCACGCGAATGTCATCGTTCGAAATATGGACGTACTTCGAGATGACCGCGACCAACTCCTTCTGCAGCGCGGGCAGGTAATCGGCCGGCGGCCGGCCGCCGACCCGCTCGTGCGCGATGATGAGCTGCAGGCGCTCCTTCGCGACCGATGCGGACTTCTTCTTCTCGCCGAGGAGAAACGAAAGGATGGACATGGGCGGCCTCCGTTACTTGCTGCCGAAGAGGCGCTGCAGCAGGCCCGGCTTCTGGTAATCGGTGAAGCGCAGCGGCTTGTCTTCGCCGAGGAAGCGCGCGACGACATCCTTGTACGCTTCGGCGACGTCGGTGCCGTCGATGTGCACGGCAGGCAGACCCTGGTTCGAAGCGTGCAGCACGGCTTCCGACTCGGGCACCACGCCGATCAGCTTGATGCGCAGGATCTCGCTGATGTCCTCGAGCGACAGCATCTCGCCTTCGCTCACGCGCTTCGGGCTGTAGCGCGTGATCAGCAGGTGTTCCTTGATCGGATCCTTGCCTTCGGTCGCGCGCTTCGTCTTCGACGACAGGATGCCGAGAATGCGATCCGAGTCGCGCACCGACGACACTTCCGGGTTCGTGACGATCAGCGCTTCGTCGGCGAAGTACATCGCGTGCAGCGCGCCGGCTTCGATACCGGCCGGCGAATCGCAGATGATGTATTCGAAGTCCATCGCGACCAGGTCGTTCAGCACCTTCTCGACACCGTCACGCGTCAGCGCATCCTTGTCGCGGGTCTGCGACGCCGGCAGGATGAACAGGTTCTCGCACTTCTTGTCCTTGATCAGCGCCTGGTTCAGGTTCGCTTCGCCCTGGATCACGTTCACGAGGTCGTACACGACGCGACGCTCGCAGCCCATGATGAGATCGAGGTTGCGCAGGCCAACGTCGAAGTCGATCACGGCCGTCTTGTGGCCACGCAGCGCGATACCGGACGCAAAGCTCGCGCTCGTCGTCGTCTTGCCCACGCCGCCCTTGCCCGAGGTCACCACGATGATTTTTGCCATTTACCCAATACCCTGTGTTCGTCAATGAGAGCCGATCGATCCGGAGCGCACCGCGTGAATTACGTCAGGCGCAGCGGTTCGATCATCAGTTTTTCCTCTTCGAGCCGGATCTGTACCGATTTGCCCAGTACTTCGGCAGGCAACGGGTTCTCGGTTGTTCGATAGATACCCGCGATCGAAATCAGTTCCGGTTCAAGACACGTGCAGAAAATGCGCGCGTCGTGATTGCCGTGCACGCCCGCAAGTGCGCGGCCGCGCAACGGCGCGTAGATGTGGATGTTGCCTTCCGCGATGATCTCCGCGCCGTGACTGACCGGCGCGAGCACCACGAGGTCCCCTTTCGCGTAAACCTGCTGCCCCGAACGCAACGGCCGGTCGATCACGAGCGTCTGGCCGCCCGCCTGGCTCGACGCCGGCGCGGACGCCTGCTCGGGCGCCACTGCGGCGGCTGCAGCGACGACGGCCTCGGCGATCGGCGACGGTTCCGCGCCCTCGGCCGGCTTCACGGCCGGCGCACGGCGATCGCGCGCCTCCAGCAACGGCAGGCCGGCTTCCCCCGCCCAGCCCTGCGTTGCCAATGCGACCACGCCCACCGGACGCATCCGCACGTCGTTCAGCATCTGGCGGATATCGGCCAGCGCGACGCGCTCGCCCTCCGCCAGGCGGCGGACGTCGATCGCGACGACATCGTCGGCGAAAAACTCGGGAGTCGCTTCGAAGCGCTTGACCAGTTCGCTACGCAACGCGTCGAGATCGGTCGTCTTCACGGTGAACAGCAACGTATCGACCGATCCGCTGCGCAGCTCGAAGAATGGCGATTTTTTAAGCGACATGGACACTCTGCAAAAATTTTTTGCGTATTTTACAGGCGTCCACGCGCGCGGCCATTATTTTTGGGACACCGGGTTGCGACGGCCCGGGCGGGCGCGCAACCGGCAGGCGGGCAGGCAAGCGGGCGACCAGGTTTTCATTGCGCCGCGCGGCCCGTGCTTTGACGTCACTTCAGTGCTTCACCTGTGACACGAACAGCGATTTCATCGCGCCGGGCATCCGCGCGATCGGCGCGTGTTCGCCGGTATTGCCGAAACCCGCGCGCTCGTAGAAACGGATCGCGTTGCGGTTCGCATCGGCGATCCATGCATAGACGTCGTTGGCGCCGCGCTCGGCGAGCCATGCGGTGGCCGTCTCCAGCAACAGCACGCCGCCGCGCAGATGACGCACCGCGTGCGCGACCCACAGCTCGCTGACGAACGCTCGCCGATCGGGAGTGTTGTCGAAGTACGCGCCGATCATGCCGGCCGGATGGCCTTCGGTGTACAGCAGGAAAGTCGTCGACTCGTCGGACACGGCGCGCTGCGCGGCGATCGCCGACGCTGCGTCCGTTTCGACGTTCAGCAATTCGGCCTCCGGCGCTTCGCCGGGCGCGTAGGGCTCACGCAGCGATGCGGCGCGGAGTTCGCGATACACGCCGCCCTGGTCGGCAGCGATACGACGAACGGTCAAGGTCGAACTCATGCAGGCACAGCCCCCTTCGGACAGCAAGTTACTAGCTTCAACCGAAAGCGGGGCATGAGTCAAATCGTTATTTTCAAATGGCGGCGCGAATCGAAAGGCGGCAGGTGTCGCCAGCGGCGGTGTGCGCCAACCGGTGTGCAGGTGCAGCATCGCCGTATCGATGCGTGCCGCCGGACGACGGCGGCGACCTCTTCGTTCGACGCCTCGCTCCGTTCGCCTTGCGATGCGCTGCAAGCGCGTTTCGGGTCGCTTCGCATCTCGTCCGGGATGTCGTAATGATCCGTAATATATGTAGCCGAAAAAGGCGCCCCGTCGATACCCGCCCCATTTCGCTTATTGCGACGCAACATCCGTTGCGAGCCCGCGGGGCCGATGCCCGCGCGCGTCACGCCGCGCCATTCATCTGACGAACACGCGGGTCGCGCGGGCCGATCCGGCCTCCCCTGCATGTTTCAATCAGCGCGTGCCGGCCCTTCCCGGCATGCGCCGCACGCGGCCCTCCGTTTGGAGCATCGCGCCTAGCGCCGGAGTTTGGAAAGCGTGCGCACGAGTCGTATAACAGGCAGAACCGGACGACGATCCGGTGCCACCGCGCGCGCGTCGCGGACCAACGAGGATTCGAACAACCGTGCATGCGGCCGCCCTCGGGCCGGCCGACTGGAGGGAGACAATGGCAATGACCGACGGATCGGCTTCGGGCTGGTCGGATGGCAAGCGTTACCTGTGGCTGCTCGGCGCGCTGACGATCACACTGCCGATCCTCTCCGCCCAGCTCGCACTGTCGACGGGCCTACACGTGTTCTGGTGGTTCGGCCCGCTGTTCGCGTTCGGCGTGATCCCGATCCTCGACACGCTGATCGGCGACGATCGCGACAATCCGCCCGAGGCCGTCGTACCGCACCTCGAACGGAAGCGTTATTACCGGTTCATCGTCTATCTCGCGACGTTCGTCGAATACGTCGCGTTCTTCATGTGCGTGTGGATCGTCGGCACGCACGCGCTCGCGTGGTACGACTACGTCGGCTTCGCGCTGTCGCTCGGCGCCGCGACGGGCATCTCGATCAATACCGCACACGAGCTCGGGCACAAGACGAATCGCTTCGAGCGCTGGCTCGCGAAGATCACGCTCGCGCCGGTCGCGTACGGCCACTTCTACGTCGAGCACAACCGCGGCCACCATGTGCGCGTCGCAACGGCCGAGGATCCGGCGAGCGCGCGCTACGGCGAGTCGTTCTGGGCGTTCCTGCCGCGCACCGTGACCGGCAGCATCCGCTCGGCATGGCGGCTCGAAAAAGCTCGCCTCGAGCGGCTTGGGCATGCACCGTGGACCTGGCGCAACGAGGTGCTGCACGCATGGGCGATGACCGTCGTCGTGTGGGGCATCGCGATCGCGATGGCCGGCAAGGTCGCGATCCCGTTCCTCGTGATCCAGGCTGTCTACGGTGCGTCGCTGCTCGAAGTCGTGAACTACGTCGAGCACTACGGGCTCGCCCGCCGCAAGCTGCCGAGCGGCCGCTACGAGCGCTGCACGCCGCAGCATTCGTGGAACAGCAATCACGTCGTCACCAACCTGTTCCTGTACCAGTTGCAGCGGCACGCCGACCATCATGCGAATCCTACGCGCTCGTACCAGGCGCTGCGCCACTTCGACGATTCGCCGCAACTGCCGGCCGGGTACGCGACGATGATCCTGTTCGCGTACGTGCCGCCGCTCTGGTATCGCGTGATGAATCCGCGTGTCGTCGCGCACTATGGCGGCGACATGGCGCAATCGAACATCAAGCCGTCGATCCGCGACAAGGTGCTCGCGCAATATCCGGCCGCGGCGTGATTGCGGATGACGGGCCGGCGGGAGGCGGCGCACGCTCGACACGACGCGCACCGCTGAACACCGCCGCCGCGCCGGCATCCGGTTCCTTCGGCGCCACGCGCGACGGCGACGCCGTCACGCCCTTTCCGGCAGCCTGAACACGGCCACCGCGTGCCGCAGCGCGCTCGCCTGCTCGGCCAGCGCCTGCGTCGCGGCCGTGGCCTGCTCGACGAGCGCCGCGTTGCGCTGCGTCGCTTCGTCCATCTGCGTGACCGCGACGTTCACCTGCTGGATGCCGCCGCTCTGCTCCTGCGACGCCGACGAGATCTCGCCGACGATCGTCGTGACGCGCTGCACCGCGCCCACGATCTCGTGAATCGATTCGCCCGCGCGGCCGATCAGCACGGCCCCCTCGTCGACCCGGTGCGTCGATTGCTCGATGAGCTCCTTGATCTCCTTCGCGGCCGATGCGCTGCGCTGCGCGAGCGTGCGCACCTCCGCCGCGACGACCGCGAAGCCGCGCCCCTGCTCGCCCGCGCGGGCCGCCTCGACGGCTGCATTCAGCGCGAGGATGTTGGTCTGGAACGCGATGCCGTCGATCACCGCGATGATTTCGCCGACCTTTGCCGCGCTGTCGGCGATGCCGTTCATCGTGTGGACGGCATCCGTCATCACGCCGCCGCCCGCGGACGCGATATTCGACGCGTCGCGCGCAAGCTGCGCCGCGTGCTGCGCATGCTCGGCCGACTGGCGCACGATGCCCGTCAGTTCGGTCATGCTGGCCGCCGTCTCCTCGAGCGACGCGGCCTGCGACTCGGTGCGCGACGACAGATCGTGATTGCCCGACGCGATCTGCGCGCTCGCCGTCGCGACGGCTTCGGCATGCGTCCGCACTTCGAGCACGACGCCCGACAGGCTCGTCTGCATCGTCTGCAACGCACGCAGCAGGTCGGCGATCTCGTCGCGGCCGGTTGCGTCGACGTCGCGCGTCAGGTCGCCTTCGGCGACGGCCTGCGCGCACGCAACCGCACGGTCGAGCGGGCGCAGGATCGCGCGGCTGAACAGGAACGCGCCGACCATCGCGACGCCGAGCACGACCAGCATCAGCGCGAGGCTCGCGGTGGTCGCGCGCTGCGCGTCGCGGCTCGCCTGCGCCGACACGGCGGCGCTCTCGTCGGCGATCGACTTCGCCGCCCGCTCCAGCAGTGCCGCGGGTTCGCGGTCGACGCCCGCGACGGCGGCATCGCCGGCCGATGGCTCGAAGCCGGCCGCCTTGAACGCGTCGAAGCCGCGCCGGTAGCCGTCGCCCATCGCCGCGTGCGCACGCATGAACTGCTCGACGAGCGAGCGGCTCTCGCCGGGCGGCAACTGACGGACGAGCTGCGCGGCGAGCGAGTCGACCGTACGCTCGCGCGCCTGGAACGCCTGCCAGTACCGGTCGAGCTTGTCGGGCTGCTTGCCGCGCAGCAGCGTGTCCTTCCATTCCTGCACCTGCAGCTTGAACTGCACGAGCGTGGCCGCCACGAGCCGTTCGTCGCCGACGTTCGTCTGCACGTCTTCGGCGAACGTATCGATCGACCGGTTGAGGATGTGGATGCCGTACAGCGCGCCACCGAACATCAGCAACAGCGCGACGGCGAATGCGAGGGGAATCTTGTAGCTCAGCTTCATGGGACCTTGAGTCGACGGGGGACGGATGCGGCTCGGCACGGGCGCCGGCCACCGCACCGTGTTAACGGCGCGGGACGCGAAGGCTTAAAACTGAGGAAAGCGGCGGAGAGCGGCGGCGCGGCGGCGGCCGGTCAGGTCGGATGTGTCGCACGTGGCCCGGTCGTCGCGGTAGTGCGCGAGCCTGCCATCCACCGACGCACGACGATAATCGACAGCACGCCGATTACGATCCCGGCGATTACGTCGGCCAGATGGCGGCCGCCCTGTGTCGCCGTCGCCATGATCACCACTGCGTTCAACACGACCGCGACGGGAAACACGTCACGCACATGCGCACCGCATACGCGAGCAGCAGCATCACGTGGAACGACGGCAACGAAGCAAGTCCTTGCGATTCGGACAGGTTGAATTGCCGAAGCTGCCCGCTGCGCAGCAGGTCGTAGTGGGACACGGTCAACGCCGTGTGCGGATCGGCGATGCCGAAATGAACGAATGCCCTTTGCGCGGGGAACGGTGTCGAGATGAGGACAACGACAAGCAGCGCGAATACGAACAGCGGATGTCCACGGCTGTGAGGTTCCGCAGCACATGGCAGAGCGCTGCTACTCTCATGAGCCAACCGTCGCCCTGGGGTCCGCGGGGAAGCGTCGAGGTTCTGACGCATCAACCGGCATCTCCACCGAGTCATGAATGACCTCGCTCCGACGCAACGGTATGGCGGCCAGGGCCATACACAAGACATCGCCTTGACGCTCGCACCAGGCTACAGTTACGGCGGCTGGCGCTTCTCGGTCGAGGGTGGACCGTGGATTTTCTGGCAAACCCGGCATGAGGACACGCGGGAGACGACCCGGATGGTCGACGCATCGTTCAAGACAGTCGCGCAGCTCGGCCACCTGTAGGAGCGAGCATCGAACGCGAACCTTTCAGCCTGTCCTTCCGGCACTATCGGATGCCGCAGAAGTGGAATCCCTATCCATCCATATCGGCAGGCGCAAACCTGCTGATGGCTACGTACCGGTTTTGATGTCACTCGCCGATCGGACACCTGATAGACTCGCGACACGAGATCACACCTCGCAGGAGTAAAACGGCATGTTCTTGATGAAAAGTCTTGGCCGTTCGATCGGCCCGATCCGCAAGTTGCATGACAACCGTAACGCACTAGCCGTGGCACTTCAAGCGGCAGAAGTGCGAGCTCGCGACGCCGAAGATCAAGTTCGCAATCTGGAAAATCTGGTGGAGGCCACGCGTCGCACACCTTTCTTCGCCTATTACGCCAACTTTGACGCGCTCGAATGCATGCGCCGCCACGAAGTGCATGACCGAAAGCCCACACCGGGATTCCAGACGAACTGGCTTGGCGTGCTGGTGGACCCCAAGATTCTCCCCTTCCTGGCAGGTCAAGGCGGCAAACTGGACCATTTCCCCCTGCCGGCCAACTGGCACGCCGACATCGCGGAATGGGCCTCCGCGTTGCATGCCGTGGAATTGGCGCGCCCAGACACCTTCAATATGATCGAACTTGGCTGCGGATGGGGTTGCTGGATGAATAACACCGGCGTGGCAGCCAAGCGTACCGGCCGCAAGGTACATGCTGTCGGCATCGAGGGCGACGAGGGCCATCTCGAGTTCGCCCGCGAGGCACTGGCGCGCAACGGGTTCTCACAGGACGAATACACGCTGCACCGCGGCGTCGCTGCAGCCGCCGATGGGGCCGCCCTCTTCCCGCGTCAGGAACACGCTGGCCACGAATGGGGACTGGAGCCGGTCTTCGGTGCTACGAAAGAGCAGCAAGACCAGGCCGTGGCCACTGGCAGCCACGACTTGTTGCCGATGGTTTCCCTGGAGGCAGCAATTGGCGACCGAGATCGCATCGATCTCTTGCACATCGATATCCAGGGCGGCGAGGCCGACCTGATCGAATCGTGCCTGCCGATCCTGAACGAGAAGGTAGCCTACGTTCTGATCGGGACTCACTCGAAGCACATCGAAGGACGGCTGTACGACATGCTGACGCCCAACGGCTGGTTGATTGAAATGGAGCGCCCCGCCTTCTACCAAGTCAAGAACTGGAGACCCGAACTGATCGTGGATGGCGTTCAAGCTTGGCGCAATCCACGTTTCATTCCGCCGGGACACGTCTAAGAATCGTGGCGCTCAGTGAACCGAACTGACGAGTTTTCCGGTGCTGGCCCAAGTCGCGTTCAGCGCTTCGTTCAAACTCCCTGAACCGGCACGCTGGCCATTTGTGTTCCGGGAAGCTACACCGGTGTGACTGGTGCACTGAAGGTCGTGCCATCGTATGGATAGCCTATTCCAACATTTGCCCCGACCGGTATCGCAATGGCTTGGCTGCTTGCTGGCGGTTGCCATGGCGAAGTATCTCCGTCCCAGACAATGATGTTGTTGACTATGCCGCTTTTTACTATTGCGTAATCTGCCATCGCAATCTGAAAGTTTCGGTACCCTTCGGTGACGGTCCGATATCAGGCCGGTATCGCGTCGGTAACGTTTCAGTAACGGCCAAGTAACGGCGCACAGCGCTGATGCCAGTCTCAACTTGGGGACACCTGTCCCAATTCGGGACGCCCTTTCGCCCAGCGTTACACCGGGCTTCAAACCCGGTTGAGCTACGAGGCAACGCGCATGCTTGGAGGAATGCTTGTGGGATGCTACAAGCAACGTTGGTGGCGGCGGAAGCGACGCGCCAAAACAACACGTTCGCGTTTGGCGGGTAGAAATGAAAAACGGGCCGAAAGGCCCGTTTTTACTATTGTACTGGCGGAGAGGGTGGGATTCGAACCCACGGTACGGGGAAACCGTACGCCTGATTTCGAGTCAGGTACATTCGACCACTCTGCCACCTCTCCGTTTTACTGCACTTCCCGGCTGGTCATGTCCGGGCAAGAAAAGATTATAAAACGATCTTTTCTGAGCTGACAAGCCCTTTCCGCAAATTTTTTTGCGAGGGCTTCGGCAGCCGATTTCACGACGCCTGTGCCGGCGCGTCGATCCGCTCCATGCCACCCATGTACGGACGCAGCGCTTCCGGCACCGTGACCGAGCCGTCCGCGTTCTGGTAGTTCTCCAGCACCGCAACGAGCGTACGGCCGACCGCGAGACCCGAACCGTTCAGCGTATGCACGAGCTCGGGCTTGCCCTGCGCGTTGCGGAAACGCGCCTGCATCCGGCGCGCCTGGAACGCCTCGGTGTTCGAGCAGCTCGAGATCTCGCGATAGGTGTTCTGCGCGGGCAGCCACACCTCGAGGTCGAACGTCTTCGCGGCCGAGAAGCCCATGTCGCCCGTGCACAGCGTGATCACGCGGTACGGCAGGCCGAGCTTCTGCAGGATCGCCTCCGCATGGCCGACCATCTCGTCGAGCGCCGCGTACGACGCTTCCGGCGCGACGACCTGCACCATCTCGACCTTGTCGAACTGGTGCTGGCGGATCATCCCGCGCGTGTCGCGGCCGTACGAACCGGCTTCCGAGCGGAAGCACGGGGAATGCGCGGTCAGCTTGATCGGCAGCGCGGACGCGTCGACGATCGACTCGCGCACGGTGTTCGTCAGCGAGATCTCGGACGTGGAGATCAGGTATTGCGTGACCGTGTTCTCCGCGCCGCCCTTCTCGACCCGGAACATGTCGTCCGCGAACTTCGGCAACTGGCCCGTGCCGTAGAGGATCTCCGGGTTCACGATGTACGGCGTGTACGTCTCGGTGTAGCCGTGCTGCTGCGTGTGCGTGTCGATCATGAACTGCGCGAGTGCGCGGTGCAGGCGCGCGATCGGGCCGCGCAGCATCGTGAAGCGCGCGCCGGCGAGCTTCGCGCCCGTCTCGAAATCGAGGCCGAGCGGCGTGCCGACATCGACGTGATCCTTCACCACGAAGTCGAACTGGCGCGGCGTGCCCCAGCGGCGCGCCTCGACGTTGTCGGCTTCGTCGTTGCCGACCGGCACGCTTTCGTGCGCGACGTTCGGCATGCCCAGCATCAGGTCGGACAGGCGTGCCTGGATGTCGCCGAGCTTGGCTTCTCCCGCCTTCATCTCGTCGCCGATCCCGCCGACCTCGGCCATCACGGCCGACGTGTCCTCGCCCTTCCCCTTCATCGCGCCGATCTGCTTCGACAGGCTGTTGCGGCGCGCCTGGAGCTCTTCGGTACGGGTCTGGATCGCGCGGCGTTCCGCTTCGAGTGCGGAGAACGCGGCGATGTCGAGGGTGTAGCCGCGATCGGCGAGGCGCTTGGCGACGCCGTCGAGGTCTTTGCGCAGCAACTGGATGTCGAGCATGGGAGGACTTGGAAAATCGTTGTATGAGACGGGAATTCTAACGCACCGCGCGGCCGCCACGGCACCGGCCTGATGGACGATGCCCGAAAACGGCCGGTCGTGGCAGTATCGCCATGCCGGCTCGCCTAAGCGGCCGGAGCATCACATTGTGCCAAACCATTGCGGACGGCGAAACGCCTGCACCGGCCGCACGTAACGCGTCGAACGACACCCACGCATCCGCCTCGCCGCCCTTCAAGGAACCCGATGGCCATCGAACTGGACAAGGAAGTACGCGACCGCGCAATCGCGTCGCTGCAACGTTATTTCACAGAAAACATGGACGAGCCGATCGGCAACATCCAGGCCGGCGCGCTGCTGCACTTCTTCGTCGAGGAGATCGCGCCCGCGATCTACAACCTCGCGATCGCCGACGCACAGGAACGCCTGCAAGCACGGGTCGCCGAGCTCGACATCGACTGCCACGAAGAGCCGTTCGAATACTGGAAGAAACAGCAGCCGGGCCGCAAGCGCTAACGCATTCGGAACGGGGCGCCGGCCAATCCGCGCGTTGCCTGTCAGTCCTTCTTGCCGGCCTCGCGATCGAGCTCGCGCAGCCACGCGAGCTTGTCGGCGATCTTCGATTCGAGCCCGCGCGGCACCGGCTTGTACCAGTGCGGCTCGCGCACCCCGTCCGGCAGGTACGTCTCGCCGGCCGCATACGCGTTCGGTTCGTCGTGCGCGTAACGGTACGCGTGGCCGTAGCCGAGTTCCTTCATCAGCTTGGTCGGCGCGTTGCGCAGATGCACGGGCACCTCGCGCGACTTGTCCTGCTTCACGAACGCCATCGCCTGGTTGAACGCGTTGTAGCCCGCGTTGCTCTTCGCCGCGCATGCGAGATAGATCACCGCCTGCCCGAGCGCGAGTTCGCCTTCCGGCGAGCCGAGCCGCTCGTAGGTTTCAGCCGCATCGTTCGCCATCTGCAGCGCGCGCGGATCGGCAAGACCGATGTCTTCCCACGCCATCCGCACGATGCGCCGCGCGAGATACTTCGGATCCGCGCCGCCGTCGATCATCCGGCAGAACCAGTACAGTGCGCCGTCAGGGCTCGAACCGCGCACCGACTTGTGCAGCGCCGAGATCTGGTCGTAGAAGTTGTCGCCGCCCTTGTCGAAGCGCCGCGCGTTCAGCGTCATCGCGCTGCTGACGAAATCGGCATCGATCGTCGCGACGCCGGCTGACGATGCCGCCGTCTGCGCCTGCTCGAGCAGGTTCAGAAAGCGCCGCGCGTCGCCGTCCGCATAGCCGACCAGCGTATCGATCGCCTTGTCGTCGAACGCGAGGCCGTCGAGCGCGATTTCCTGCGCGCGCTTCAGCAACTGGCGCATCTCGTCGTCGTCCAGCGACTTCAGCACGTACACCTGCGCACGCGACAGCAAGGCCGAGTTGACCTCGAAGCTCGGGTTCTCGGTCGTCGCGCCGATGAAGGTCACGAGCCCCGACTCGACGAACGGCAGCAATGCATCCTGCTGCCCCTTGTTGAACCGATGGATCTCGTCGACGAACAGGATCGTGTGGCGGCCGGTGCGGTTCAGCGTGTCCTTCGCCTGCTCCATCGACTCGCGGATGTCCTTCACGCCGCCGAGCACCGCGGACAGCGCAATGAACTCGCAGTCGAACGCGAGCGCGGTGAGCCGCGCGAGCGTCGTCTTGCCGACGCCGGGCGGCCCCCACAGGATCATCGAATGCGGCTTGCCCGATTCGAACGCGAGCCGCAGCGGCTTGCCTTCGCCCAGCAAATGCGTCTGGCCGATCACCTCGGCGAGCGTCTTCGGCCGCAGCGCCTCGGCAAGCGGCCGGCGCGGCTCGACTTGAAACAGGTCGGACATGAACCCTCGCTCCACATCAAACAATGGCGACCGAACCAGCCGCCGGGCCCGACATTATGACAGCCGCGCGACGGCGCCGCCGTGCCTGGCGCCCAGTGCCCGTGCCCGGAAACGACACGGGCCTGCCGTCGCCGGCAGGCCCGTGTCGTTTCCGGAAGAGCGGCGCGCGGCGCCGGTCAGCCGGTGATCACGTCCGCGCCCTTCGGCACGACGAACTTGAAGGTATCGCCCTTCAGCGGCGGATTCGTCTGGATGTTCGTAAACGTCAGCAGCGTGACATTGCCGAACACGTCATGCAGCTCCATCGCGGCGAGCGTGCCGTTCCGGAAGCCGATGCCGATCCGCTGGAACTGCGTGTCCTGCGCCTTCGGCAACATCTCGAGCCACTCGATGCCACCCTTCTCGCCGGCATCGCGCAGCGTGTAGTTCTTGTCGAGATCGTTGCTGCCGAACAGGATCGCGGCCGGGCTCGCGCCCAACGCACCGTTCAGCTTGCGCTCGGTGACCTGGTTCAGGTCGCGGTCGTACACGTAGAGCTTGTCGCCGTCGGCCTGCAGCACCTGCTGGTACGGCTTCTGGTACGTCCAGATGAACTTGCCCGGCCGCGCGAACACGAACGTGCCGCTCGAATTGTCGGTGGGCTTCGGCACAGCCTGCGCAGCGCTCGCGCCCTTGGCCGGCGCCTTGACGATCTGCTGCGTGAAGTCGCCCTTCGCCGAACGCACCTGCGACACGAAGGCCTTCAGTTGTTCGGTGCCGCCCGCGAACGCATGCGTCGCCGCGAGCATCAGCGATGCGCCGGCGAACGCCGCGCCGAGCCAGCGCCGCGTCGAACGAAGGGAAGGGACGAACGAAAGTTGCTGCATGATGCGGTTTTCTCCCTGGGTGGCCGGCGCTGCGGGCGCCGCGGACTCATTCCGCGTCGCGCGCCGGCACAAGAATTTCGCGGTTGCCGCTCGACGACATCGCCGACACGAGCCCCGACTGTTCCATCTGCTCGAGCAGCCGTGCCGCGCGGTTATAGCCGATCCGCAAATGACGCTGCACGAGCGAGATCGACGCGCGGCGGTTCTTGATGACGATCTCGACCGCCTGGTCGTACAGCGGATCAGACTCGCCGCCGCCTTCGCCGGTTCCCGCGCCGGCCGAGCCCTCGTCGCCGTCGGCGGTGCCGCCTTCGAGCAGGCCCTCGACGTAGTTCGGCTCGCCCTGCTCCTTGAGCTTGTCGACGACGCGATGCACTTCGTCGTCGCCGACGAATGCGCCGTGCACGCGCACGGGCAGCCCGGAGCCGGGCGGCAGGTACAGCATGTCGCCCATCCCGAGCAGCGATTCGGCGCCCATCTGGTCGAGAATCGTGCGCGAGTCGATCTTCGACGACACTTGGAACGCGATCCGCGTCGGCACGTTCGCCTTGATCAGGCCCGTGATCACGTCGACGGACGGACGCTGCGTTGCGAGGATCAGGTGGATGCCGGCCGCGCGCGCCTTCTGCGCGATCCGCGCGATCAGTTCCTCGACCTTCTTGCCGACGACCATCATCAGGTCGGCCAGCTCGTCGATCACGACGACGATGTTCGGCAGGCGGCCCAGCGGCTCGGGATCTTCCGGCGTCAGGCTGAACGGGTTCGGAATCTTCTCCTCGCGCTTCGCCGCGTCGTCGATCTTGTTGTTGTAGCCCGCGAGGTTGCGCACGCCGAGCTTGCTCATCAGCTTGTAGCGGCGCTCCATCTCCGCGACCGTCCAGTTCAGCGCATGGCCGGCCTGGCGCATGTCGGTGACGACCGGGCACAGCAGGTGCGGAATGCCTTCGTAGACGCTCATTTCGAGCATCTTCGGATCGATCAGGATCAGGCGCACCTGATCGGCGGTCGCCTTGTACAGCAGCGACAGGATCATCGCGTTGATCCCGACCGACTTGCCCGAACCGGTCGTGCCGGCAACGAGCAGGTGCGGCATCTTCGCGAGATCCGCGCACACGGGCTTGCCGCCGATGTCCTTGCCGAGGCTCAGCGTCAGCGCCGACGATGCGGCCGCATACACCTCGGAGCCGATGATCTCGGACAGGTGCACCGTCTGGCGGCGCTGGTTCGGCAGTTCGAGCGCCATGTAGTTCTTGCCGGGGATCGTCTCGACGACGCGGATCGACACGAGCGACAGCGAGCGCGCGAGATCCTTCGCGAGGTTGACGATCTGGCTGCCCTTCACGCCGGTGGCCGGCTCGATCTCGTAGCGCGTGACGACCGGGCCCGGATACGCGGCGACAACGCTCGCCTCGACACCGAAATCCTTCAGCTTCTTCTCGATCAGGCGCGACGTGAATTCGAGCGTATCGGCCGAAATCGCTTCCTGCGTCTTCGGCGCGGGGTCGAGCAGCGACACCGGCGGCAGCGTCGAATCGCCCGGCAGGTCGGTGAAGAGCGGCACCTGGCGCTCGCGCTCGACACGCTCGGACTTCGCCGGCGTGACGACCGGCGGCACGATCGTCACGGGCTCGTGATCCTCGATGCGCACGCGCTCCTCCTCGACCTTGCCTTCGCGGCGCACGGCCGCGGCTTCGCCGAGCTTGCGGTCGCGCTCGGCCTCGCGGCGCAGCTTCGCGACGTTGACGGCCGACAGGATCGCGCCGCCGACGCGCTCGGAAACCGACAGCCACGAGAAGCGGAAATACAGCGACAGGCCGATCGAGAGCGCGATCAACAGCAGCAGCGTGCCGCCCGTGAAGCCGAACGCGTGCGACATCGCGCCCGCGACGGCCTCGCCGACGACGCCGCCCGGCGCACGCGGCAACTGCACCTTCAGCGACCACATGCGCAGCGCCTCGATGCCGTCGCACGCCAGCACGACGAGCACGAATGAGAAGATTTCGGTGAGCCAGCCGATCGGCCGCTCGGGTTCGTCTGCGACCGCCTCGTGGCGCGTGATACGGCGGTAGTTGACGGCGATGCGCCGCCCGAGCGGCACGATCAGCCAGTAGGCCGACAGGCCGAACAGCAGCAGGATGATGTCGGCTGTCCACGCGCCGACGCGGCCGGCCCAGTTCGAGATGTGGTCCACCTGCGCGGCGTGCGTCCAGCTCGGATCGCGCCGGCTGTAGCTCAGCAGGGCCATCACCAGAAATGCGCAGAGCGCGACCTGGAGAATCCAGCGGATCTCCGTGAGGAGCTTCGACATCCGGTGCGGCAACGCCTGTGCCTGGGCGGAATAAGGAGCTTTTGCCATGAATCCGTATAAAGAGGACGGGCCGTGCGCCCGCCTGTCGTTCGATCGCGCTTATTGTAAACGCTGCACCGGGCCGCCAAGTGTAAATGACGGTTACATAACGGGGACGGGGGCCGAACCGGGCGCCGCCAGCGACCGCAAGCCGGCCGGCCGCACCCTTGGCCGGGCCTGCGACAACGCGCCGCCGCATGCCGGCCGGCCGCCCGGCTCGCCACGCCGGCGCGGGAGGCGCGCCGCGAAACGCTATCGGCACGATTGAAACTCTCGTTCGGCAGCGCAGCAACGGGGCCTTTATAATGCGCGTCTGATACCCATCTATGACGGCATCCCGGTCAACCCGGATCGTTCGGCGAGCCCTTACCCCGCCCGCCACGGCCGCCTTTTACGGATTCGCACATGTCCACGCCCAAACACGCCAAAGTCCTGATTCTCGGTTCCGGCCCCGCCGGCTACACGGCCGCCGTCTACGCGGCACGCGCCAACCTGTCCCCGGTGCTGATCACCGGCATCGCGCAGGGCGGCCAGCTGATGACCACGACCGATGTCGAAAACTGGCCGGCTGACGGGAAAGGCGTGCAGGGTCCGGAACTGATGGCGCGCTTCCTCGATCACGCCGAGCGCTTCAACACCGAAATCGTCTTCGACCACATCCACACCGCGAAACTGCACGAGCAGCCGATCCGCCTGATCGGCGACTCGGGCGAATACACGTGCGATTCGCTGATCATCGCGACCGGCGCGTCCGCGCAGTACCTCGGCCTGCCGTCCGAGGAAGCGTTCATGGGCAAGGGCGTGTCGGCCTGCGCAACCTGCGACGGCTTCTTCTATCGCGGCCAGGAAGTCGCGGTGGTCGGCGGCGGCAACACGGCCGTCGAGGAAGCGCTCTACCTGACGGGCATCGCGAAGAAGGTCACGGTGATCCACCGCCGCGACAAGTTTCGCGCGGAGCCGATCCTGATCGACCGCCTGCTGGAGAAGGAAAAGGAAGGCGTCGTCGACATCAAGTGGGATCACGTGCTCGACGAGGTGACGGGCGCGGATTCGGGCGTCACGGGCCTGCGCATCAAGAACGTGAAGACCGGCACGACGGAAGACCTCAATGTGCAAGGCGTGTTCGTCGCGATCGGCCACAAGCCGAACACCGACCTGTTCCAGGGCCAGCTCGAGATGAAGGACGGCTACATCCTGACGAAGAGCGGCCTGCACGGCAACGCGACGTCGACGAGCGTCGCGGGCGTGTTCGCCGCGGGCGACGTGCAGGACAACGTGTACCGCCAGGCGATCACGAGCGCCGGCACGGGCTGCATGGCCGCGCTCGACGCGCAGCGCTACCTCGAAAGCCTGCACGACAAGAAGTAAGCCGCGAGCCTTGCCGCGCCGGGCGCTACAATGGCGTCCGCTGCCGCGAAGCGGGCTCGACCGGAAAGCCGCTGCCGCCGCGCAGCGGCTTTTTTTTGCCCGCGCGCCCGAACGCGCCTGCCCTGCTACCGAATCATGGCGAAGAACCAGCCCCATCCGAGCGATCCCGCGAAGCGGAAGATCGCCGCCCGTCCCGCGAACCCCGCGCCGGCCGCCCCGCCGCCCGCACCCGATCCGGCCGCGTTGCGCGGCCAGGGCCTCGCCGGCCTCGGCGCGTTGCGCAAGTCGCTGCAAGGCGAAGCCGATCGGCGCGAGCGTGAGCGCGTCGAAACCGCGAAGGCCGAGCGCAAGACGGAAGCCGACGCGAACCTGTTCCGCAACGAAATCGGCACGGTCCAGCCGCTGAACGCGCCGCCGCGCGCGGCGGCCGGCCGCATGCCGCCCGACCCGGTGCCGAAGCAGACGCAGCGCGATGAAGAAGACGTGCTGAACGCGACGCTGTCGGACGAATTCGATCCCGAGACGGTGCTCGACAGCGACGACTCGCTGTATTACCACCGCCCCGGCATCAGCCGCGACGTCGTGCGCAAGCTGCGCAGCGGCGCGTGGATCGTGCAGGCGCAGCTCGACCTGCACGGGATGCGTCGCGACGAGGCGCGCGACGCACTCGCCGAATTCATCCGCGAAGCCAGCAAGAAAGGGCTGCGCTGCCTGCGCGTGATCCACGGCAAGGGGCTCGGCTCGATCGGCAAGGAACCCGTGCTGAAGGGCAAGGTGCGCGCGTGGCTCGTGCAGAAGGAAGAAGTGATCGCGTTCTGCGAGGCGCGCGGCCACGACGGTGGTGCGGGCGCGGTGCTCGTGCTGCTGCAACCGCTCGCGGCGCCCGCCGACCGGGGGCCGCGTGCCGCATCCTAGGCTGACGCTCGCGATCGCCGTACTGGAGGCGATCGCGACGCTGGCGTTCGCGATTTCGGGTTTCATCGAGGCGCGCAAGAACCGCCTCGACTCGGTCGGCACGTTCGTCGTCGCGCTCGCCACCGCGTTCGGCGGCGGCACGCTGCGCGACATCCTGCTCGAGCGCAGGCCGTTCTACTGGGTCGTGCACGACGACTACGTGATCGCGATCTTCGTGCTCGCGCTGTTCGCGCCGTTCGTGCTGCGGATGCTGTCGCGACTGTCGGCCGAGCGGTTGCTGCTCGTCGCCGACGCGATCGGGCTCGGCATCTTCAGCATCTCGGGCACGGCGATCGCGCTCGATGCCGAGATGCCGCGTTTCATCGCGGTGATGATGGGCGTGATCACCGGCGTGGTCGGCGGGATCGTCCGCGACGTGCTGTGCAACGACATCCCGCTGATCCTGCGCGATTCGCGGCCGTATGCGACCTGTGCGTTCGTCGGCTGCTGGTTCTACCTGCTGCTCGTGTGGCTGCAGTTCGACTCGGTGTACAGCGTGCTGCTCGCCACCGGCTTCATCCTCGTCGCGCGGCTGGCGACGTTCAAGTTCGACGTGCGGCTGCCGCACTGACTGCCGCCGCAGCGCCAGCCGCATCGCCGGAAACAAAAGGGGCCGCTCATTCGAGACGGCCCCTTATCCTTGATTCAGCGCGCGAGCGCCGCCTCACGCGATCCGCTCTTCCGATGCCGGATCGAACAGCACGGCCTTCGACACGTCGAACAACAGCGACTGCGTCTGACCCGGCTGCGGGTTCGCGGCCGGATGCACGCGGCTCACGATGCGCTTGCCGTTCACCTGCGCGAACACGTGCGTGTCCGGCCCGGTCGGCTCGGTCACGTCGACGCGCACGTCGATCGGCTGCAGGCTCGACGCCTCGCCGTTGTGCGCGTTGCGCGCGTCGGTGATGCGCTCCGGACGCAGGCCGAGGATCACCTCGCGGCCGACGTGGCCGTTCATCCGCTTCGCGTCGAACGGCAGCTTCAGCGCGCTGCGCGCGAGGCCCGTATCGATCTCGAGCGCGATTCCGCTGCCCTGCTCGACCAGCTTGCCGTTGATGAAGTTCATCGGCGGCGCGCCGATGAAGCCCGCGACGAACAGGTTCGACGGCGAATCGTAGATCTCCTGCGGCGCGCCGAACTGCTGGACCACGCCGTCCTTCATCACCGCGATCCGGTCGCCGAGCGTCATCGCCTCGATCTGGTCGTGCGTCACGTAGACGATCGTCGTGCCGAGGCGCTGGTGCAACAGCTTGATTTCGGCGCGCATCTCGATGCGCAGCTTCGCGTCGAGGTTCGACAGCGGCTCGTCGAACAGGAACAGCGACGGATCGCGCGCGAGCGCGCGGCCCATCGCGACGCGCTGGCGCTGGCCGCCCGACAACTGGCCCGGCTTGCGGTCGAGCAGGTGCTGGATCTGCAGCATCTGCGACACGCGGTCGACGATCTGCTGCTGCTCGTTCTTCGGCACCTTGCGGATGTTCAGGCCGAACGAGATGTTCTCTCGCACCGTCATCGACGGATACAGCGCGTACGACTGGAACACCATCGCGATGTCGCGATCCTTCGGCGACAGGTCGTTGACGACCTTGCCGTCGATGCAGATCTCGCCGCTCGTGACGGTCTCGAGCCCGGCGATCATGTTGAGCAGCGTCGATTTCCCGCAGCCCGATCCGCCGACCAGGATCAGGAACTGTCCGTCCTCGATCTCGATGTCGACACCCTTCAGGACCGGCACCCCGTTCGGGTAGGTCTTGTACACGTCACGGATGGAAAGGCTTGCCATGCTGTGAATCCTCTGTCTCGTCTCGCGCGGCGCTGCGGCGCCGCGTCGGGTTCGTTTCGATGCGCCGCGCGACGTGCGCGGCCGGTTCGTCATATCGGATAAAGCCGCGCCTACCCCTTCACCGCGCCCGCCGTCAGCCCGCGCACGAAGTAGCGGCCGGCGACGATGTAGACGAGCAGCGTCGGCAGCGCGGCGATGATCGCGCCGGCCATGTCGACGTTGTACTCCTTCACGCCCGTCGACGTGTTGACGAGGTTGTTCAGCGCCACCGTGATCGGCATCGAATCGACGCCGGAGAACACGATCCCGAACAGGAAGTCGTTCCAGATCTGCGTGAATTGCCAGATCAGGCACACCATGAAGATCGGCAGCGACACGGGCAGCAGGATCTTCGTGAAGATCGTGAAGAAGCCCGCGCCGTCGATGCGCGCGGCCTTCACGAGCTCGGACGGCACGCTCACGTAGAAGTTGCGGAAGAACATCGTCGTGAACGCGATCCCGTACACGACGTGCACGAACACGAGGCCGGGAATCGTGTTGGCGAGGCCGAGCATCCCCTGCAGGCGCGCCATCGGCAGCAGGATCACCTGGAACGGGATGAAGCAGCCGACCAGCATCATCGTGAACAGCGCGTCCGCGCCGCGAAAGCGCCAGTGCGTGAGCACGTAGCCGTTGAACGCGCCGATCAGCGACGAGATCAGCACGGCCGGAATCACCATCTGCAGCGAGTTCAGGAAGAACGGCTTCATCCCGTCGCAACGCACGCCGGTACAGGCACCGCTCCACGCCTTCACCCACGGATCGACGGTCCAGCTGGTGGGCGGCGTCAGCAGGTTGCCGGTGCGCAACTGGTCGAGGTCCTTGAACGACGTCGACAGCATCACGTAGATCGGGAACAGGAAATACAGCGCGAACAGGATCAGCGCCGCGTAGATCACTGCCCGGCTGATCGTCATCTTAGGCTGCATTGCGGGTGCTCCTCGATTCCATATACATCAGCGGCACCAGCACCGCGACCACGGTCGCGAGCATCATCACCGACGACGCCGCGCCGAGCCCGAGCTGGCCGCGGTTGAACGAAAACGTATACATGAACATCGCCGGCAGCGACGACGACGTGCCCGGGCCGCCCGCCGTCAACGCGACAACGAGGTCGAAGGTCTTGATCGTGATGTGGCAGAGGATCAGCAGCACCGAGAAGAACACCGGGCGCATGCTCGGGATCACGATCTTGCGGTAGATGGTCGGCAGCGTCGCGCCGTCGACCTGCGCGGCCTTGAAAATCTCGGCGTCGACGCCGCGCAGCCCCGCGAGGAACAGCGCCATCACGAAGCCGGTCGACTGCCAGACGGCCGCGATCACCACGCAGAAGATCGCCTTGTCCGGATCGTCGAGCCAGCCGAACGAGAAGCTCGTCCAGCCCCAGTCGTGCATCACCTTCTCGAGGCCGAGGCCCGGGTTCAGGATCCACTGCCACGCGGTGCCGGTGACGATGAACGACAGCGCCATCGGGTACAGGAAGATCGCGCGCAGCGCGCCTTCGTTGCGGATCCGCTGGTCGAGCAGGATCGCGAGGAACAGCCCGAGCGCGACGCAGACCGCGATGAACGGAATCCCGAACCAGCCGAGGTTCGCGGCGGAGGTCCACCACACGTCGTTCTGGAACAGGTCCGAGTAACGGCCGAAGCCGTCGAATTCGTAGTTCGGCAACAGCCGCGAGTTGGTCAGCGACAGATAGCCGGTAATCAGGATGAAGCCGTAGATGAATACCACGGCGATCGCGACGCTCGGCGCAAGCACGAGCTTCGGGATCCAGCGATCGGCGAAGGCCGACATCGGCGACGTACGCCGTGCGGCGGCAGCGCCGGATCCGTTTCCGCTAAAAGGGGCAGCCACTTGATTCGACTCCTGGAACGAGGGCGACGCAGGCCGGGCCGGCGCCGGGTACGGCACGGGCCCGCGGGCGAGCCCGTTTGCTGCACTTGCAAAAACGCCCGGCCGATGAAGCGTGCCCGGCCGGGCGCCTGTCGCGCGTTACTTGACCTTCGCGGCCTTCGCGAGCGCGGCGACCGCGCTCTTCGAATCCTGCTGCGAGTTCATGAACTTCGTCACGACGTCCGTGATCGCGCCGGCGGTCGCATCGCTCTGCGCCATCCCGTGCGCGAGCGACGGCACGAAGCCGCCCGACTTGATCGCGGTCTGCTCGTCGGCATATGACTTCTTCGCGCAGTCGTCGAACTTGTCCATCTTCACGCCGAGGCGCACCGGCACCGAGCCCTTCAGCAGGCTGAACTGCTCCTGGAAGTCCGGCGTCATGATCGTCTTCGCGAGCGAGATCTGGCCCGCCGTCGGGGCCTTCTCGCCCTTCTGCTGGAAGAACACGAACGAATCGACGTTGAACGTGTACGAATTCGCCGTACCCGGCACCGCCGCGCAGATGTAGTCCTTGCCCGCCTTCTTGCCCGCGTTCTCGAACTCGCCCTTCGCCCAGTCGCCCATGAACTGCATGCCGGCCTTGCCGTTGATGACCATCGCGGTCGCGAGGTTCCAGTCGCGGCCGTTACGGCCCGTATCGAAGTAGCCCTGGATCTTGCGCACCGTGTCGAACACGGACAGCATCTGCGGCGACGTCAGCGTCGCCTGGTCGAGATCGACCAGCGCCTTCTTGTAGAACGCCGGGCCCTGCGACAACACCACGTCTTCCCACAGCGTCAGGTCCTGCCACGGCTGGCCGCCCATCGCGACCGGCTGGATGCCCGCGGCCTTCAGCTTGTCGGCCACCGCGAAGAATTCGGGCCAGGTAGTCGGCACCTTCGCACCGATCTTGTCGAGCGCGGCCTTGTTGATGTACAGCCAGTTCACGCGGTGCACCGAGAACGGCGCGGCAACGGTGTGGCCCTTGTACTTGATGATCTTGTCGATTTCCGGCGGCAGGTTCTGCTTCCAGTCGCCGGCGGCGGAATCGACGTTGACGAGCACGCCCTGGTCGGCCCAGTCCTGAATCAGCGGACCCTTGATCTGCGCGGCCGACGGTGCGTCGCCGCTGATCACCTTGGTCTTCAGCGCGGTCATCGCCGCGGCGCCGGCGCCGCCCGCGACCGCAAAGTCCTTCCACACATAGCCCTGCTTCTGCAGGTCGTCCTTCAGCACGCCGACGGCCTTCGACTCGCCGCCCGAGGTCCACCAGTGCAGCACCGTTACGTTCTCGGCTGCCTGCGCCGCCACGGCGCCAGCCATCAGACCTGCGGCGCAGAGCGCACCCATGATCGAGCGAACTTTCATTACTTATCTCCTCCAGACTGAATCAACTCGTGAGGTCCCCTGACCGGGAACCGGCTTCTTGATAACGACGGGGAAATCGAGCCGCGGGACGCATGCAGCGTACGGGGCCGATGACCGGCCGGGCTCTTACAGAAAGCGTGAATCGAGATTCAACGGCGTGTCTCCTCTTTGTGTTTCTGGCCCGCCGCGATCATGCGGCGCGAGCCCGGGGCCGACGGTGCGCGAACGATGCGCACCATCAATGTCCGATAACATTCGGCACAAGGCGCTCCCGAAGGCGAAGCTCGCGCAGTTCATCGACCGCACTTCTTTTTTTCTTCGCCCAGGTGCTACCCCTTGCGGCGGATTGTAGTTAAACTACAATTCAGTGTCAAAAATATTTTTATCGCACTACGGATCGCTTCCCAGCACCCCCAACCCGGCGGAGACACATGCATACCGATTCCACCTTTACCTTCGTACTTTTCGGCGGCACCGGCGATCTGTCGATGCGCAAGATCCTGCCCGCGCTGTTCGAAGCGCACCGCGCGAACATGCTGGCGGAGAGCGGCCGGATCATCGCGGTGGCACGGCACGAATCGGATCGGGCGGGGTATCTCGAGTGGGTCGACACGCACGTGAAGCCGCATGCGGTCAAGGCGGCCGGCAAGGCGTTCGACGAAGCCGCGTGGAAATCCTTCCTCGAACGCATCGAGTACGTGAAGCTCGACCTCGGCCGCGCGGAAGACTACGTCGTGCTGCGCGACGCGATCGCGTCGCTGCCCGGCATCCGCGTGTTCTATCTCGCGACGGGCCCGTCGCTGTTCGTGCCGATCTGCAACGCGCTCGCGTCGGTCGGGCTGAGCGAAGGTTCGCGCATCGTGCTCGAGAAGCCGCTCGGCTACGACCTGCGTTCGTCGAATGCGATCAACGACGCGGTCGGCGAGATCTTCGCGGAAGGCCAGATCTACCGGATCGACCACTACCTCGGCAAGGAGCCGGTGCAGAACCTGCTCGCGCTGCGCTTCGGCAATGCGCTGTTCGAGCCGCTGTGGCGCCGCGAATGGGTCGAGAGCATCCAGATCACGATCGCCGAGGAACTCGGCGTCGAAGCACGCGGCGATTTCTACGACAATACGGGCGCGCTGCGCGACATGGTGCAGAACCACCTGCTGCAACTGCTGTCGATCGTCGCGATGGAGCCGCCGCATTCGATGGATTCCGACTCGGTGCGCGACGAGAAGCTGCGCGTGCTGCGGGCGCTGAAGCCGGTCGATCCGCGCGACATCGGCAAGGTTGCCGTGCGCGGCCAGTATCATGCGGGCGTGATCAAGGGCGCGCAGGTGCCGGCCTACGCAACCGAGCCGGGCGTGAAGCCCGACAGCCAGACCGAAACCTTCGTCGCGCTGAAGGTCGAGATCGAGAACTGGCGCTGGGCCGGCGTGCCGTTCTTCCTGCGCACCGGCAAGCGTCTTGCCGACCGCGTCGCGGAGATCGTCGTCAACTTCCGCCCGGTGCCGCACTCGGCGCTCGGACCGACCGCGCTGCGGCCCGGCGCGAACCGCCTCGTGATCCGGCTGCAGCCGAACGAGACGATCCGGCTGTACTGCCTCGCGAAGCAGCCCGGCGAAGGGATGAACCTCGCGAGCGTGCACCTCGATCTCGCGTTCGACCAGTTCTTCAAGGAAGGGCAGATGGAGGCGTACCAGCGCCTGCTGCTCGACGTGATCAACGGCCGGCTCGCGCTGTTCGTGCGTCGCGACGAGCAGGAAGCCGCATGGCGCTGGGTCGAGCCGATCCTGAACGAATGGGCGCGCACGCTGAAGCCGCCGAAGCCGTACGCGGCGGGCACGTGGGGGCCGGCCGCGGCGAGCGCGATGCTCGCGCAGCACGACACCTGCTGGCTCGAAGAAGAAAACTGATGCAAGCCGTTGCCGTGCGCGCCACCGCGCTCGGCAACGTGCCCCACGATTCGTACGATTTGAACAGACAAAGCAGTCCGGAGGAGATGTGATCGAGATCCACGCTTTCGACACCCAGGAAGCGCAAAGCGAAGCGCTTGCGCGCGCCGTCGGCGATGCGCTGCGCGCCGCGCTTGCCGGCCCCGTGCGCCCGACGCTCGCGGTGTCCGGCGGCACGAGCCCGCGCCCGTTCCTGCAAACGCTGTCGCATGCGGCGCTCGACTGGGCCGGCGTCGACGTGACGCTGGTCGACGACCGCTGGGTGCCGGAGGACGACGCGGCCAGCAACGCGCACCTCGTGCGCGACACGCTGCTGCAGCACGCGGCGGCCCCTGCCCGCTTCCTGCCGCTCGTCGACACGCGCAGCGCGCTCGACGCGCACGTCGCCGCGCTGAACGCGAACGCCGATTACCGCGTGCCCACCGTCGCGGTGCTCGGCATGGGCGAGGACGGCCACACCGCGTCGATCTTCGCCGACGCGCCCGAATGGGACCACGCGATCTCGACGTCCGAGCGCTTTGTCGCCGTGCATCCGGGCGCCGCGCCGCATGCGCGCGTGAGCTTCTCGCTCGATGCGCTGAAGCGCGTCGACCGGCTGTTCCTGCTGATCGCGGGCCCCGCCAAGCGTGAGGTGCTCGACGCCGCGGCCGCGTCGCTGCAGAAGAACGCGATTTCCCAACTGGCCAACGACAAGGGGACCCAGCTCGATGTCTACTGGTGCGCAAAGTAAGGCGGCCGTCGCGGGCCAGCATGCCGACGGCCCGCGCCTGCTCGCGGACGTCGGCGGCACCAACGCGCGCTTCGCGCTGGAAACCGGTCCGGGCGAGATCACACAGATCCGCGTGTATCCCGGTGCCGATTATCCGACGATCACCGACGCGATCCGCAAGTACCTGAAGGACGTGAAGATCAGCCGCGTGAACCACGCGGCGATCGCGATCGCCAATCCGGTCGACGGTGACCAGGTCACGATGACCAACCACGACTGGAGCTTCTCGATCGAGGCGACGCGCCGTGCGCTCGGCTTCGACACGCTGCTCGTCGTCAACGACTTCACCGCGCTCGCGATGGCGCTGCCGGGCCTGACCGACGCGCAGCGCGTGCAGGTCGGCGGCGGCACGCGCCGCCAGAACAGCGTGATCGGGCTGCTCGGGCCCGGTACCGGGCTCGGCGTGTCGGGGCTGATTCCGGCCGACGACCGCTGGATCGCGCTCGGCAGCGAGGGCGGCCACGCGTCGTTCGCGCCGCAGGACGAGCGCGAGGATCTGGTGCTGCAGTACGCGCGCAAGAAGTTTCCGCACGTGTCGTTCGAGCGCGTGTGCGCGGGCCCCGGCATGGAGATCATCTATCGCGCGCTCGCCGCGCGCGACAAGAAGCGCGTGGCCGCGACCGTCGACACGGTGGAGATCGTCGAGCGCGCGCATGCGGGCGACGCACTCGCGCTCGAGACGGTCGAATGCTTCTGCGGAATTCTCGGCGCATTCGCGGGCAGCGTCGCGCTGACGCTCGGCGCGCTCGGCGGCGTGTACATCGGCGGCGGCGTCGCGCTGAAGCTCGGCGAACTGTTCACGCGCTCGTCGTTCCGCGCGCGCTTCGAGGCGAAGGGCCGCTTCACGCACTATCTCGAGAACATCCCGACCTACCTGATCACCGCAGAATACCCGGCGTTCCTCGGCGTGTCGGCGATTCTCGCGGAGCAACTGTCGAACCGCTCGGGCGGTGCGTCGTCGGCCGTGTTCGAACGGATCCGCCAGATGCGCGACGCGCTGACGCCGGCCGAGCGCCGCGTCGCCGATCTCGCGCTGAACCATCCGCGTTCGATCATCAACGATCCGATCGTCGACATCGCGCGCAAGGCCGACGTGAGCCAGCCTACCGTGATCCGCTTCTGCCGCTCGCTCGGCTGCCAGGGGCTGTCGGACTTCAAGCTGAAGCTCGCCACCGGCCTCACCGGCACGATCCCGATGAGCCACAGCCAGGTGCATCTCGGCGACACGGCCACCGACTTCGGCGCGAAGGTGCTCGACAACACGGTGTCGGCGATCCTGCAGTTGCGCGAGCACCTGAACTTCGAGCACGTCGAGAACGCGATCGAGATCCTGAACGGCGCGCGGCGCATCGAGTTCTACGGGCTCGGCAACTCGAACATCGTCGCGCAGGACGCGCACTACAAGTTCTTCCGCTTCGGGATTCCGACGATCGCATACGGCGACCTGTACATGCAGGCCGCGTCGGCCGCGCTGCTCGGCAAGGGCGACGTGATCGTCGCGGTGTCGAAGTCGGGGCGTGCGCCCGAGCTGCTGCGCGTGCTCGACGTCGCGATGCAGGCCGGCGCGAAGGTGATCGCGATCACGTCGAGCAACACGCCGCTCGCGAAGCGCGCGACCGTCGCGCTCGAGACCGACCACATCGAGATGCGCGAGTCGCAACTGTCGATGATCTCGCGGATCCTGCATCTGCTGATGATCGACATCCTCGCGGTCGGCGTCGCGATCCGCCGCGCGTCGACGAACGGCGAACTGCCCGAGGCCGTCGCGCAGGCAAAGGCGCGCGCAAGCGACGACGAAACGGCCGATGTGCTCGACTGGCTGAGCCACGGCGCGTCGCCGGCGGCGAAGGACGTCGCGCGGGACTGATGCACGGCGCGGCGTCGGCCGCTTCCTGCACGCCAAAGAACAACGCCACCGGCGCATCGCGCGCGGTGGCGTTGTTCATGGTGCCGCCCGGCTGCCGGTTCAGGCGCCTGCTTTCACCGGCCGCCCGTGCCAGCGCAGCACGAGGTAGCGGCCGGCGAAACACAGCACGCCCGTGACGCCGATCGTCACGCCCATCGCGAACGGCGTGCCGTCCGCGAGTGCGCCGATCGCGACGCTCGCCAGCGCGCCGAGCGCGAGCTGCATCGCGCCGAACACGGCGGCCGACGCGCCCGCGTTGTGCGGATAGCGATGCATGAGGTCGGTCGTGCAGTTCGCGGACAGGATCCCGACCACGCCGACGACGAAGAACAGGCACACGACGATCGACCACAGCCCGCCCCACCCGGTCAGCGCGACGAGCGCGACCGCGAGCGACGCGATGCAGCTCACGAGCGACGCGGCCGCGATGATGCGCAGCGAGCCGATGCGGCCGACGAGCCGCGTGTTCGCGAAGTTGCCGATCATGATCCCGACGACGTTCAGGCCGAACAGCAGCCCGTAGTGCTGCGGCGACACGTGGAAATACTCGATGTACACGAACGGCGTCGCGGTGATGTACGAGAACATCGACGCGAACGCCATCCCGCCGCACAGCATGTGCCCCCACGCAACGGGATCGGACAGGATGCGCCCGTACGACGCGAACGACGCGAGCACGGCCGTGCTCTTGCGCCGCTCCTTCGGCCAGGTTTCGGGCACGCGCAGGTACGCGGTCGCCGCGCACACCGCACCGAACACGGCCAGCACGACGAACACACCGCGCCAGCCCGAGAAGCGCAGGATCTGGCCGCCGATCAACGGCGCGAGCAGCGGCCCGACCGCGGTGACGATCGCGACCATCGACAGCACCTTCGCCGCGTCGCTCGGCTCGTGCGCGTCGCGCGCGATCGCACGGGCCAGCACCGACGCGGCGCCGGCGCCGAGCGCCTGCAGGAAGCGCACGACGATCAGCATGTCGATCGAGCCCGCGACGAAGCAGCCGATACTCGCGAGCGTGAACAGCGCGATGCCGCCGAGCAGCACGGGGCGGCGGCCCCACGTGTCGGACAGCGGGCCGTACAGCAGCATGCCGATCGAGAAGCCGGCCATGAAGCTCGTCAGCGTGCGCTGCGCGGCGCCGGGGCTGACGGAGAAGCCGTCGGCGATCGACGGCAGGCTCGGCAGGTACATGTCGGTGGCGATCGGCCCGCAGGCGGCGAGCGCGCCGAGCAACAGGATCAGCCGGGCATCGGGCCGGCGCCGGACGACGTGAGACATGGGTATCCGGATTGAAGCCCGCGCGCATCGGGGCGCGCGTGGCGGTGAAGACGGGGGCCGCGCCGCAGACGGCGCGCTCGGGCCCATGATTGTACGCGCAACTTTTTTGCGTGCTGCGGGCCGTGTGCGGGAGCGGGCCAGGAAACACCGGCGCGGCGCCCGTCGCGCGGGATCGCGGGATCGCGCGCGGATTCGATTAAGCTTGCTGCTGCTTGCTTCTCTTGTCTGACCAATTCGACGCACGACCGAACCGATGACCGCTTTCCTGCTGATCTGGAGCCCCAAGAAATGGCCATGGCCAGAACTGCCCGACGTCGCCGCGCGCGTGAAGGCCGGCGAAGCCGTGCATGACGTGTGGGGCTGCGGCTTCGCGCGCAGCATCCTGCCGGGCGACCGCGTGTTCCTGCACCGCGTCGCGAAAGAGCCCAAAGGTGTATTCGGCTCCGGCTACGTGACGCGCGCGCCGTACGAGGTGCCCGATCCGTCGACGAAGCGCGGTTACCGGCTGTGCATCGACTTCGTGTACGACTGGCTGGTCGACGCGCACCAGGACGTCGTGATCGCGCGCGACGCGCTGCGCGTCCACCCGTACTCGGTACAGACCTGGGATGCGCAGACGTCCGGCACGTCGATCAAGCCGATGGTCGAAGGCCCGCTCGAGAAACGCTGGGCCGAGCTGACCGGCAAGCGCAAGCCGCCGCTCTAACCGGATCGGTCGCCGGATCGAATGGAGCCCTCGTTTCCGGCCCCCGCCTGCGTCCCTGCGCGCCGAAAGGCCGCAGACCGGCCAGCGGGCCCGCCGCGCGCGTCTCCGGTACAATCAGACGATCGTTCCGCCCAGGCGCCGCGGCCCGTGCACAGGCCCCCGCGCCCTTCTCTCGCAGGTTTCGCTCATGTCCAATAATCAGATCCTCTTCGAACGCGCCCAGAAGACCATTCCCGGCGGCGTCAACTCGCCGGTGCGCGCATTCCGTTCGGTCGGCGGCACGCCGCGTTTCGTCGCGCGCGCGCAAGGCCCGTATTTCTGGGATGCCGACGGCAAGCAGTACATCGACTACATCGGCTCGTGGGGCCCGATGATCGTCGGCCACGTCCATCCGGAAGTGCTGACGGCCGTGCAAAACGTGCTGGCCGACGGCTTCTCGTTCGGCGCGCCGACCGAGGCCGAGATCGAGATCGCCGAGGAAATCTGCAAGCTCGTGCCGTCGATCGAGCAGGTGCGAATGGTGTCGAGCGGCACCGAGGCCACGATGAGCGCGCTGCGTCTTGCACGCGGCTTCACGGGCCGCAGCCGCATCGTCAAGTTCGAGGGCTGCTACCACGGCCACGCGGACAGCCTGCTCGTCAAGGCCGGCTCGGGCCTGCTGACGTTCGGCAACCCGACGTCGGCCGGCGTGCCCGCCGACATCGCGAAGCACACGACCGTCCTCGAATACAACAACGTCGCCGCGCTCGAGGAAGCATTCGGCGCGTTCGGCGACGAGATCGCCGCGGTGATCGTCGAGCCCGTCGCGGGCAACATGAACCTCGTGCGCGGCACGCCCGAATTCCTGAACGCGCTGCGCGCGCTGTGCACGAAGCACGGCGCCGTGCTGATCTTCGACGAGGTGATGTGCGGTTTCCGCGTCGCGCTCGGCGGCGCGCAAGCGTACTACGGGATCACGGCCGACCTCACCTGCCTCGGCAAGGTGATCGGCGGCGGGATGCCGGCCGCCGCGTTCGGCGGCCGCCGCGACATCATGGCCCATCTCGCACCGCTCGGCGGCGTCTACCAGGCCGGCACGCTGTCGGGCAACCCGATCGCGGTCGCCGCGGGCCTGAAGACGCTGCAATTGATCCAGGCGCCGGGCTTCTACGACGCGCTCACCGCGCAGACGAAGCGTCTCGCAGAAGGCCTCGCGGCCGAAGCGCGTGCAGTCGGCGTGCCGTTCGCGGCCGACTCGATCGGCGCGATGTTCGGCCTCTACTTCGCCGAGCGCGTGCCGACCAGCTTCGCGGAAGTCACGAAGAGCGACACCGAGCGCTTCAACCGCTTCTTCCACCTGATGCTCGACGAGGGCGTGTACTTCGCGCCGTCCGCGTACGAGGCCGGCTTCGTGTCGAGCACGCACGACGACGCGGTGATCGACGCGACGCTCGCGGCCGCGCGCCGCGCGTTCGCGGCACTCGCCGCCTGACCCGGGGCCGCGCGCATGTTCTCGGATATCGATTTCGCCCGCATGGAGCGCGCGCTCGCGCTCGCCGCGCGCGGGATGTATACGACGGCGCCGAACCCGCGCGTCGGCTGCGTGATCGTCAAGGACGGTGACGTGATCGGCGAAGGCTTCACGCAACCGGCCGGCCAGGACCACGCGGAAGTGCAGGCGCTGAAGGACGCGCGCTCGCGCGGCCACGACGTCGCGGGCTCGACCGTCTACGTGACGCTCGAGCCGTGCAGCCATTTCGGCCGCACGCCGCCGTGCGCGAACGCGCTGATCGAAGCGCGCGTCGCGAAGGTCGTCGCGGCGATGGAAGACCCGAACCCGCAGGTATCGGGGCGCGGCCTCGGCATGCTGCGCGACGCGGGCATCGACGTGCGCTGCGGGTTGCTCGCGCACGAAGCCGGCGAACTGAACATCGGCTTCGTGTCGCGGATGACGCGCGGCCGCCCGTGGGTGCGGATGAAGACCGCCGCGTCACTCGACGGCCGCACCGCGCTGCCGTCCGGCGAAAGCCAGTGGATCACCGGCGATGCCGCACGCCTCGACGGACACGCTTGGCGCGCGCGCGCCTGCGCGATCCTCACCGGCATCGGCACCGTGCGCGAGGACAACCCGCTGCTGACCGTGCGCGGCATCGACACGCCGCGCCAGCCGCAGCGCATCCTGGTCGACAGCCGCCTCGACCTGCCGCTCGACGCGCGGCTGCTCGAAGGCGCACCGCTGCTGATCTTCTGCGGCCGGCTCGACGCCGCCGGCGAATTGCGCGCGAACGTGCTGAAGGCGCGCGGCGCGGAAATCGTGCCGCTCGCGAATGCGCACGGCAAGGTCGACCTGCCCGCGATGCTGGCGGCGCTCGGTGCGCGCGGCGTCAACGAGCTGCACGTCGAGGCCGGCCACAAGCTGAACGGCTCGCTGCTGCGCGAACAGTGCGTCGACGAATTGCTCGTCTATCTCGCGCCGAGCCTGCTGGGCGCCGACGCGGCCGGCATGTTCGACCTCGCCGCGCCGGCGAATCTCGACGCACGCACGCGACTGTCGTTTCACGGTATCGAGCGGATCGGCGACGATCTGCGGATCCTGGCGCGATTCGCACCGTCCGACGCCACGCACTGAACGGGATCGTCACGATGTTTACCGGAATTGTCGCCGCCGTCGGCCGCATCGAATCGATCAGTCCGCTCGGCTCGTCGGCCGATGCGGGCGTCCGCCTGACCGTGCTGGCCGGCGGGCTCGACCTCGCCGACGTCGCGCTGGGCGACAGCATCGCGATCCAGGGCGCGTGCATGACGGTGATCGAAAAGACCGACACCGCGTTCGACGTCGACGTGTCGCGCGAAAGCCTGAACCGCACGGTCGGCCTCGGCCAACCCGGCGAAGTCAACATCGAGAAGGCGCTGCGCGCGCACGACCGCCTTGGCGGGCACATCGTGTCGGGCCACGTCGACGGCCTCGGCACCGTGTCGCGCTTCGCGCCGGTCGGCGAGTCGCACGAGCTGCGGATCGTCGCGCCGCGCGAGCTCGGCCGCTATCTCGCGTACAAGGGGTCGATCACGGTCAACGGCGTGAGCCTGACCGTCAACACGGTCGACGATCGCGCGGACGGCTGCGAATTCTCGATCAACCTGATTCCGCATACGGTCGAGGTCACGACGCTGCGCCACCTGAAGGCCGGCGACAAGGTCAATCTGGAAGTCGACATGATCGCGCGGTATGTCGAGCGGATGCTGTCGACGTCGTCTCCTTTGGGGCGCTCGTAGCAGCAGGTCATTCAAGCGTTATCACGTACCGGTGGCCACATCCTGGGCGTATGAACCAGTGCCAGTATCCATACGATGCTGCCCGAAATCTCGTACACGAGCCGGTAGTTTTCGTGCGGAATCAGTTCACGCGTCCCCGCGATGCGGCCTAAACGACCTGATTCGGGAAAGTCCGCCAACCGTTGCGCGGGGCGTCGAACAGTTCGTCCATGCGCGCCGCGGCGGCAAGACTATCGCTCGCGATGTATTCCCATATCAGTTCGCGATCCGCTTCAGCCTCCGGGGCCCAGACTACCCTCATGCCTTGCCCGCGGCGCCAGCTCGCCGTTTCGCAAATCGGGCCGCAACTTGATCGTTCGAGCTACCTTGCCCAGCCCGCACCGAGGCGCGGGCCGCCTCGACCTTCCTGCCAAGGAATTCGTCGTACTCGCGCGCTTCGCGCTGACGCTGGATAAATGCGCGCATCAGTTCGCGCATGAGTTGCGATGCCGGTCGATGTGCCGCCTCGGCCTCGGCCATGAACGCGTCACGCAATTCCGGCTCGAGCTTCATCGTGAAAACCGCCTCTTTCGCCATACATCCCTCCAACCAATCCCAATATACTAACGAAGTATATACACTTTCAGTATGTGCCAGCGCCGTTCATGTATGGTCCGTCCGCGGCTCCTGTCGCCTGGAAACCTGCGACGATATGACACCTACTACCACTGGTTGTGACCGTCCTCTTAGCCTAGCGTTTACCGGAGCGGTCCTTGGTCGCTTTACGCCCAATGAATGGGGGCGAATCATAACTTTCCGAAGGGGAACCGCGAGCAAGGTAAAGTCATGCCCCATCACTCACTGCGTTAGCTTATTGAAAGTCCGGGAGGGAGAAAAAATGGATCGATCCATTGATTTGCTCATTCACGAGCTTCATTGCTGCTGGCTTACTTGGTGAGTCGCCCGATCGGGCGATCCGCGTTCCAGCGCTTCGCTGTCTCGTCAATACGAGGCAACGCCCTGGCCCCATTTCCAATCATAGCCTGTCCCGTCAGCCGGTCGATTCCGATTGACCTGCCCCCATCGAAACGATTCCCGTCGCATCCGCTCGTCGACCCGCGGGCCCGATCCTCGACCGAATGGCCAACGACGCGCACGGGTCATGCCGTCGCGCTAAGATGCGTCGACAGCGGTTTCAACGCCGCAACGCACGACGCGCCGCGTACCGGCCGCCGTTCTTCCCACAGGAGTCGTTCCCATGTCCATCTCGATGTACCAGGCTTCGCTGCCCGTCCTGATCCGCGGCCTGACCAACCTGCAGCACATCCTCGGCAAGGTGCAGGCGCACGCGGCCGAGAAGCAGATCGACCCGTCGGTGTTCATTGGCGCGCGCCTCTACCCGGACATGCTGCCGCTCGTCCGCCAGGTCTACATCGCGACCGACACGGCCAAGGGCTGTGCGGCGCGGCTCGCCGGCACCGAGATCCCGAGCTACCCGGACGTCGAGCAGACGTTCGACGAACTGCACGCGCGCATCCAGAAGACGATCGACTACCTGACAAGCTTCGACGCCGCGCAGATCGACGGCAGCGAGGCGCGCCAGATCGTGCTGAAAATGCGCGTCGGCCCGATCGAGTTCACCGGCCAGTCATACCTGCTGAACTTCGTGCTGCCCAATTTCTTCTTCCACGTAACAACCGCGTACGACATCCTGCGCCACAGCGGCGTCGAGCTCGGCAAGCTCGACTACCTCGGCGGGCGCAACGAGCATGCATGACGCATGACGCACGGCCGGGCACGGCCCGGCCCGCAACCGCCCGCACCCGCGTGCAGGCAACGTTCGGCGGCCCGGGCCGGCCGGCCGCGCAGGCCGGCCGCACCGCCTTCCGGAGCGCTTGCCGGCCGCGCACAACCCGCGCCAGCCGAAACGCCGTCCGGCTGGCGTAAAATACGCACTTTCCTCTTTCTCGCCCCCTTATGACGCTCGCCTCCACGCTCGACATCATCGCCGAGCTGAAAGCCGGCCGGATGGTGATCCTGGTCGACGAAGAAGACCGCGAAAACGAAGGCGATCTCGTGATCGCCGCCGAATTCGTCACGCCGGAAGCGATCAACTTCATGGCCAAGTACGGCCGCGGCCTGGTTTGTCTGACGTTGACGCAGGAGCGCTGCAAGCAGTTGCACCTGCCGCTGATGACCTACCGCAACGGCACGCAGTACGGCACGGCGTTCACGGTCAGCATCGAAGCGGCCGAAGGCGTGACGACCGGCATCTCGGCCGCCGACCGTGCGCACACGATCGCCACGGCGGTCGCGCACGACGTGCGTCCCGAGCACATCGTGCAGCCGGGTCACGTGTTCCCGATCATGGCGCAGCCGGGCGGCGTGCTCGTGCGCGCGGGCCACACCGAGGCCGGCTGCGATTTCACCGCGCTCGCGGGCCTCACGCCGGCCGCGGTGATCTGCGAGATCATCAAGGACGACGGCACGATGGCGCGCCTGCCCGACCTGATCGAATTCGCAAAGGAACACGGTCTGAAGATCGGCACGATCGCCGACCTGATCCAGTACCGCAGCCGCACCGAATCGATCATCGAGCGGATCGCCGAGCGCACGATGCAGACCGCGCACGGCACGTTCCGCGCGGTGCTGTACCGCGACCAGCCGAGCGGTTCGCCGCACATCGCGCTGGTGCGCGGCACGCCGTCGCCCGACGTCGATACGCCGGTGCGCGTGCACGAACCGCTGTCGGTCCTCGATCTGCTCGAAACGGGCGTGTCGACGCACTCGTGGACGCTCGACGCCGCGATGCGCGACATCGCGGAACGCGACCTCGGCGTGATCGTGCTGCTCAACTGCGGCGACACGAAGGAACACCTGATCGACGTCTTCAAGGCGTTCGACGAGGAAGAAAAGGCCGCTGCGCTCAAGCGCCGGCCGGTCGATTTCAAGACGTTCGGCATCGGCGCGCAGATCCTGCGCGATGTCGGCGTCGGCAAGATGCAGGTGCTGTCGAATCCGCGCAAGCTGGGCAGCATGTCCGGCTACGGCCTCGAAGTCACGGGCTTCATTCCGATGCCCGGCGGCGAAGCCAAGTCCTGCCCGGCGTCCAACGCGTAACCCGCCACGACGCTTTCGCCCTATAACCGCTCATCCACACCACGGACAAGATCATGGAAATCGGACAATACCAACCGAATCTCGAAGGCGACGGCCTGCGTATCGGCATCGTGCAATCGCGCTTCAACGAACCCGTGTGCAACGGTCTCGCCGACGCGTGCGTCGAAGAACTGGAGCGCCTCGGCGTCACCGGTGAAGACGTGCTGCTCGTGTCGGTGCCCGGCGCGCTGGAAATCCCGCTCGCGCTGCAGAAGCTCGCGGAAAGCGGCCAGTTCGACGCGCTGATCGCGCTCGGCGCGGTGATCCGCGGCGAGACCTACCACTTCGAACTCGTGTCGAACGAGAGCGGCGCGGGCATCACCCGCATCGGCCTCGACTTCAACCTGCCGATCGCGAACGCGGTCCTGACGACCGAAAACGACGAGCAGGCCGTCGCGCGCATGACCGAAAAGGGTCGTGACGCCGCGCGCGTCGCCGTCGAGATGGCCAACCTGACGATGGCGCTCGACCAGCTCGGCGACGACGACGACGACGAGGACGAAGAAGAAGACGAAGACGACGAAGAGGAGCGCGCATGAAGAAGAGCGCCCGCCGACAATCGCGCGAGCTGGCGACGCAGGGCCTGTACCAGTGGCTGCTGTCGAACGCGCCCTCCGGCGAGATCGACGCGCAACTGCGCGGCGCGCTCGGTTACGACAAGGCTGACAAGGAGCTGCTCGAAGCCATCCTGCACGGCGTGATCCGCGAGCACGCGACGCTCGTCGAAGCGCTGACGCCGTCGCTGGACCGTCCGATCGACCAGTTGTCGCCGGTCGAACGCGCGGTGCTGCTGATCGCGACGTTCGAGCTCACGCACCACGTCGAAACGCCGTACCGCGTGATCATCAACGAAGCTGTCGAACTCGCGAAGACGTTCGGCGGCTCCGACGGCTACAAGTACGTGAACGGCGTGCTCGACAAGCTCGCCGCGAAGCTGCGCCCCGCTGAAACGCAGGCGCGCCGCAACGGCTGATACCGTTTGTCCACGGGCGCGCAAGCGCCCGTTTTTTATTCCCCCGCCCTCCTCGCCCCGCCCGACCGATGAATACCACCGCCGATTCGCTCGTCACGCTCGCCGCACGCGTCGACGCGATCCAGCCCTTCTACGTGATGGAACTGATGAAGGAGGCACAGCGGCTCGAGTCCTCCGGGCGCGATGTTATCCACATGGGCATCGGCGAACCGGATTTCACCGCGCCGGAGCCTGTCGTCGACGCGGCCGCGGCCGCGCTGCGCCGCGGCGTCACGCAGTACACGAGCGCGCTCGGCATTGCGCCGCTGCGCGAAGCAATCGCCGCGCACTACGCGCGCGCGTACGGCCTCACGATCAGCCCCGAACGGATCGTCGTGACGGCCGGCGCATCGGCCGCGCTGCTGCTCGCGTGCCTCGCGCTCGTCGGCCGCGACGACGAGGTGCTGATGCCCGACCCGTCGTATCCGTGCAACCGGCATTTCGTCGCGGCGGCCGAAGGCCGCGCGGTGCTCGTGCCGAGCGGCCCGGATGCGCGCTTCCAGCTCACCGAGGACGACGTCCGCTCGCGCTGGAGCGACCGCACGCGCGGCGTGCTGCTCGCATCGCCGTCGAACCCGACCGGCACGTCGCTCGAGCCGGACGAGCTGAAGCGGATCGTCGCAGCCGTACGCGCACGCGGCGGCTTCACGATCGTCGACGAGATCTACCAGGGGCTCAGCTACGACGCGGCGCCCGTGTCGGCGCTGTCGTTCGGCGACGATGTCGTCACCGTGAACAGCTTCTCGAAGTATTTCAGCATGACGGGCTGGCGGCTCGGCTGGCTCGTCGTGCCGCCCGCGCTGGTCGGAACGTTCGAGAAGCTTTCGCAGAACCTGTTCATCTGCCCGTCCGCACTCGCGCAGCACGCGGCGCTCGCGTGCTTCGAACCGGCCACGCTCGACATCTACGAAGCGCGCCGGCTCGAATTCAAACGCCGCCGCGATTTCATCGCACCGGCGCTCGAACGGCTCGGCTTCACGGTGCCGGTGATGCCGGACGGCGCGTTCTATGTCTATGCGCATTGCGGCGGCGTCGCCCACCCGGCGGCCGGCGACAGCGCCGCGCTCACGCAGGCGATGCTGCACGACGCTGGCGTCGTGCTGGTGCCCGGCATGGACTTCGGCGTCCATGCGCCGCGCGACTATATCCGTCTGTCCTATGCGACGGCCTACTCGCGGCTCGAAGAAGCGGTCGAACGGCTCGCGACACTGTTCGGGCAGCACTGACACCGCGGCCGGCACCCCGGCCGTTCCACACACCGCCAAAAAGAAAAGGCACCCGATCGGGTGCCTTTTGCATTTCCTGCCGGCCGGAACCGTGCGGTACGTTACTGCCGTACGTTACGCGCCGAGCTCTGAATGGCCGCCGTGCGACTGCTTCGCGGTATCGACGCTCGCGTCGTCCTGCGGCGAGGTTTCCTTCGGCGCGGCCGTCTTCGCCGACGTCGCGGTTTCGAGCGTCGCATGCACGCGCTTCGCGCCGCCTGCCGTCACGGCGGCGGCCGTGACAATCGGCTTCGCCGGCGCCTGCGGTGCATTGACCGACACGCTGCGGCCGTGCGACACGTCGCGCAGGCGGCCGCGCTCGGCCATCACCTTCGCACCGTATGCGGTGTCGTCGGGGTTCGTCGAGCCGTTGTACAGGCGCAGGCCGTTCGCGAGCGAGCCGCCGCGGGCAATGCAGTCCTTCAGCACGAGTGCACCGACCTGGAGGTTCGCAAGCGGCTGCAGTGCAGTATCGGTACCGCCGAAATACTCGAACTTGTCGGAATGGACCTTCGACATGACCTGCATCAGGCCCTTCGCGCCGACGCCGCTTTCGGCGTACGGGTTGAAGCCCGATTCGATCGCCATCACGGACAGCAGCAGCAGCGGATCGAGGCCGACGTCACGGCCGGTCTGGAACGCGGCTTTCACGAGCTGGCCGAGCGGCTCCTGCGCGATGCGGTAACGGCGCGACAGATAGGTCGCGACGAGCGCCTGTTCGCGGTTCGACGCGAGCGCACGATCGTCGCGCGCATCGGCCGCCACCCGCTGGGTCGGGATCAGTTTGGCAAGCGCGACGGGCGACGGGCCGTTGCGGGCCGGATCGGACGCGTCGCCCTGCGCGGCGGCTTCCGGTGCGACGTCGAGGCCGACCGCAAGCGCGTCCGTTTCGGGGCTTTCTTCCTGCTGCGGCTGCGCGCCGGCAGGCGCGAAGTTCGGCAGCGGATGGCCGGTCAGCAAACGGGCCGGACCGGCCTGCACGGCCGCGGACACGACCGGCATCAGCTTCGCGGCAAGCGTGCCGCGTACGGTTGGCAGCAGCCACAGTGCAAGTGCAACCGCGACAGCGAGACAGCCGACAACGCTGAATAGATGGTGACTGACACGCGTCCCGCGACGCAGCATGTTGCGCACGATTTGCGCATGCTGCTCAGTGGGACGCCACGATAACCAAGCGTTCATTCAGATCATCTCCCATGAACATGACTCGTGCGGCTCGCTCGGCTCGATGGCGAGACAGAATACGTGCCGCGGAATCACGACGCCGCACGCCTTGGTTGGGACGTGCAAGCATCGGGGAAACGGTATAAGTACCGTTCGGGGCCACGGTGCAAGAGGGCCGGCGCCTTCGCACAGTGGGCGAGACGGGCATACGCGGTGGCACCCACGCAAAAAACCAGCGTCTGGTAGCGCTGGCTGGGACTACGACTAAAGCCGTCGAATACGCCGTGCAGGATTCGGCGGACGGTGACGCGCTGCGTCAAAGATCGGTGATTGGCGGCTCGAAGCCTTTTACCCTGCAGCCAATGTGAGCGGATTCTAGCAGGGTTTTATAGATCGTCAACACTATAAAACATTGAAATCATAACAAAAAGTAATTTAAAACCGACCTTCAGATCGGAGGCCCCGTGCCGTAGGGCGTTTGCGCGCGGTCGACTTTTTTCTCGGCCGGGCGTCCATGCGGCGAGCCGGGTAAAATCGTCGGTCGATTCGGGGCCGCAGCCGGCCGCTGCGCCCGCCCACCGTCGCCCGCCCTGCGGGCGGCCCGGACCTTCTTCATGAAATACAAAGACTTACGCGATTTCATCCAGCGCCTCGAAGCGCTCGGCGAACTGCGGCGCGTCACGCAACCCGTGTCGCCCGTGCTCGAAATGACCGAGCTGTGCGACCGCGTGCTGCGTGCCGGCGGCCCTGCGCTGCTGTTCGACGCGCCGCCCGGCAATGCGTTTCCCGTGCTCGGCAACCTGTTCGGCACGCCGCGCCGCGTCGCGCTCGGGATGGGCGTCGATGCGGGCGACGACGCCGCGCTCGGTTCGCTGCGCGATCTCGGGCGCCTGCTGTCCGCGCTGAAGGAACCCGACCCGCCGAAGAGCCTGAAGGACGCCGGCAAGCTGCTGTCGCTCGCGAAGGCCGTGTGGGACATGGCGCCGAAGTCGGTCTCGTCGCCGCCGTGCCAGGAGATCGTCTGGGAAGGCGCCGATGTCGATCTGCACAAGCTGCCGATCCAGACCTGCTGGCCCGGCGATGCGGGGCCGCTCGTCACGTGGGGCCTGACGGTCACGCGCGGGCCGAACAAGTCGCGCCAGAACCTCGGCATCTACCGCCAGCAACTGATCGGCCGCAACAAGCTGATCATGCGCTGGCTCGCGCATCGCGGCGGCGCGCTCGACTTCCGCGAATTCGCGCTGCAGAACCCCGGCAAGCCGTATCCGGTCGCGGTCGTGCTCGGTGCCGATCCGGCCACGACGCTCGGCGCGGTGACGCCCGTGCCCGATTCGCTGTCCGAATACCAGTTCGCCGGCCTGCTGCGCGGCAGCCGCACGGAGCTCGCGAAGTGCCTGACGCCCGGCGTCGACACGCTGCAGGTGCCCGCGCGCGCGGAGATCGTGCTCGAAGGCTTCATCCATCCGCAGGACGGCACCCCTGCCCCCGCTCCGGCCGGCGCGCCGCCGCGTCCGGCCGGCAACGCGTCCGCCGCGTACGAGCACGCGCTCGAAGGGCCGTACGGCGACCACACCGGCTATTACAACGAGCAGGAGTGGTTCCCGGTGTTCACCGTCGAGCGCATCACGATGCGCCGCGACGCGATCTACCACTCGACCTATACGGGCAAACCGCCCGACGAGCCCGCGGTGCTCGGCGTCGCGCTCAACGAGGTGTTCGTGCCGCTGCTGCAGAAGCAGTTCACGGAGATCACCGACTTCTACCTGCCGCCCGAAGGCTGCAGCTACCGGATGGCTATCGTCCAGATGAAGAAGAGCTACGCGGGCCACGCGAAGCGCGTGATGTTCGGCGTGTGGAGCTTCCTGCGGCAGTTCATGTATACGAAGTTCATCGTGGTCGTCGACGAGGACGTGAACATCCGCGACTGGAAGGAAGTGATCTGGGCGATCACGACGCGTGTCGACCCCGTGCGCGACACGGTGATGGTCGACAGCACGCCGATCGACTATCTCGACTTCGCGTCGCCGGTCGCCGGCCTCGGCTCGAAGATGGGGCTCGACGCGACCAACAAGTGGCCGGGCGAGACGAACCGCGAATGGGGCCGCCCGATCGAGATGGATGCGGCCGTGAAGGCCCGCGTCGACCGGCTCTGGCAGGAGATCGGACTCTGAGGCCGTACGGCCGGCGCCCGCCGGCCCGTGCATCCCACCCACCACCAGAACGACGAAGATGAGCTTCCCCCCCGCCTCGATGCTGTCCGACGGTTTCTTTCTGTCGCTGTCGCTGTGTCTCGACATCGGCCTCGTGAACGTCGCAATGCTGTCGCTGACGCTGTCGCACGGCTTCCGGCCGGGCTTCTGGCTCGGCGTCGGCTCGTGCGTCGGCGATCTCGTCTACGCGGCGCTCGCGCTCGCGGGGATGGCCGTGATGCTGCAGTTCGAACCCGTGCGCTGGATCGTGTGGATCGGCGGCGGCGCCGTACTGCTGTTCCTCACGTGGAAGATGGCGCGCGAAGCGCTGGCGCCGGCCAACGCGGCCGACGACGACGCGGACGATGCCCCGCCGCCGCGCGCGAGCGCGCGGCGCAGTTTCATGCGCGGGATGCTGCTCGCAATGTCGTCGCCGAGCGCGATCCTGTGGTTCGCGGCGGTCGGCGGCGCGCTGATCGCGAAAGCCGGCGCGACCACGCCGGCCACCGCGTCGGTGTTCCTGTCGGGCTTCTTCCTCGGCGGCCTCGCGTGGACGCTCTTCATGTGCACGCTCGCGAGCCAGGGCCGCAAGCGCGCCGGCGCCGGGCTGATGCGTGCGTGCCACATCGCGTCGGCGCTGCTGTTCGCGTATTTCTCGTACAGCGTGATCGTCGGCGGCTACCGCGACCTGATCGTGCACGCGGCGTAAGCCAAGCCGACCTGCACGGGCCGCGCGTCGAGCGGCGGCCCCAACGAAAAACGGCGCAGCGCCCCTCGCGGGACGTTGCGCCGTTTTGCCACGCGCGGTCAGGCCGCGCGGGACGCGTCAGCGACGCCAGTAGCCGTGATGGCCCCAGCCGCCGTAACCATGACGCCAGTACGGACGACCGTAGTAACCACCGTAGCCGCCGTAGCCGCCGACGACCACGGCAGGCGGCGGCGCATAGTAGGCCGGTGCCGGTGCGTAGTAGACGGGCGGAGGCGGCGGCGCGTAGTACACGGGCGGCGGCGGTGCGTAGACGGGGTACGCGGGCGCAACCGGGATACCGATGCCGACCCCGATCGACACGTGAGCCTGCGCGGCGCTTGCGACACCCAGGCCCAGCGCGGCGGCGGCGATGAACGGAATGAGCTTTTTCACTTCGATTCTCCTGCTGGAGCGGTATTTTTTGCGCTCCTGTCGGCAACGGCGGGCATGCACGTCGCATGGAAGCAATGTAGCGAAAACCCGCCCCTCGCGTGTCGCGCATTTGTTGCAAATTGCAATCGCACGCGGCCGGAGCCGCCGTGCAGCGCGGCTTCCGCAGCCTGCGGCGACCCTTGCGGATCGCGCGATTCCGTCCGACGAGTCGGGTCGCAACGCGACGGCCGGTCAGTCTTACCGGATACGGCGCGCGCGGCGGGCACGCGTACGTAATCAACGATTACAAATTTGAGACAAGACGCCGACAATTCAAGACGAACGCCCGCGCGATGCATTTCGGGGTCGGATTTTAAAATCGCGATTCGACCGTGATGCAGGACGCAAATACGCGTGTGGATCGCACCGCATACCGGTAATGAATACATGGGTCCGCGCGGCAATCGACCTTCCGCGGCCGCGCCGTCATTCCTGCGATACTGGCGGCTGCTTCGTTTTCGCTTAAGTCCGCTGCCATGCCTCTCCCCGACACACCCCGCCTCGGCTTCATCGGCGCCGGCCGCCTCGCGCGCTGTGTCGCGCAGCGCTTCGCGCAGGCCGGCTTTCCCGTCGTCGCGATCGCGAGCCGCACGCCCGAATCGGCTGCGGCGCTCGCCGCGCGCATCGACGGCTGCCGGGCCGTCGACACGCCGCAGCAGGTCGCCGACGCCGCCGACCTGATCTTCCTGACGGTCCCCGACGACCATCTCGCGTCGACCGCCGCGGCGCTCCGCTTCGACGCATCGCACGCCGCCAGTCAGGCGGTCGTCCACTGCAGCGGCGCGTCGGCGGTCGCGCTGCTCGATCCGGCAAAACGGCAAGGCGCGGCCACCGGCGGCTTCCATCCGCTCTACCTGTTCGGCGGCACCGACGCCGACCTCGCGCGCATCGACGGCTGCTCGGTCACGATCGAAGCCGACGGCGCGCTGCACGCGACGCTGATGCGACTTGCTGCCGCACTCGGCTGCCATCCGCTGTCGATTCCGGCCGGCGGCCGGATGCTCTATCATGCGGCCGCGCACTACGCGGCAAGCTTCGCGCTGTGCGGACTGTCGGAAGCGGTCGAGCTGTGGCGCGGCCTCGGTTTCGACGAGGACGCCGCGCTGCGCGCGCTGCTGCCGATGCTAGCCGGCACGATCGAGACCGCGCGCGACAAGGGGCTCGCGAACGCGCTCGCCGGCCCCGTGTCGCGCGGCGATACGGGCATCGTCGAACGCCAGCTCGCGCTGCTCGAAGCGCGCGGCGGCGATCACGCGATGCTGTACGCGCTGATGACGCGCCGCGCGGTCGCGCTCGCGGCGAAGCGCGCCGTGCCGCCGGCGTCGCTGCCGGCGCTCGCCGAAGCCGTCGAAACGTCGCTCGCGCGCGCGGCCGCGCACCCCTCCCCGCCGCGAGACGAGGCGTGATAAGGTGTCGGCCGATGCGCCGCCATCCGGCGTTGGCGGCCGCACGCTACTCGACTGTAAAAAAAGGATGCCAACGATGTTCGGCGAGATCGCCCGTTTTCTGCTCAATACCGTCTTCACGCTGTTCGGCGCCGCGCTGATCCTGCGCGTCTGGATGCAGGCCGTCCGCGTGCCGCCGTACAACCCCGTCACGCAGGCCGTGCTGCAGGCGACCAACTGGCTCGTGCTGCCGCTGCGCCGCGTGATCGCGGGCGTGCGCGGCATCGACTGGGCCAGCGTCGTCGCCGCGCTGCTGACCGCGCTCGTCTACGTCGTGCTGATGGTCGTGATGGCCGGCTTCGATCCGGCCGCGGTGATCCCGACGCTCGTCGTGGTCGCGCTGCTCACCGTCGTGAAGTGGGCGCTTAACCTCGTGATCTGGATGACGATCCTGATGGCGCTGCTGTCGTGGCTCAATCCACGCTCGCCGGCGATGCCGATCCTCTTCCAGCTCACCGCGCCGTTCCTGAACCCGCTGCGCCGCATCATCCCGAACCTCGGCGGCATCGACCTGTCGCCGATCCTGCTGTTCGTGATCGTGCAAGTGCTGCTGATGATCGTCACGCGCGCCGCCGTGTCGCTGACGATGTTCGGCATCTGACGCCCCTGGGTGCGATGCTTCACACCTAGGCCGCCGGCCCCTGCGCCGGCGGTGCGCCGAGCGTGTCGATCACGCCGAAGCGCGCCGGAATCATCGCGTAGCACACGCGCACCTTCTCGTGCGACAGCCGTTCGAGCAAACGCTGCGCTTCGTCCTCGGTGACGATGAATTCGACCTCGATCGCGAGCGAACCCTGCAGTTCGAAGAAGCGGTCCTCGTGCAGCACGCGATGCTGGCCGAAGCCGGCCATCGCGCGAAACGCCGAACCGCCCGCGACGCCCATCCGGTTCGCCTCCTCCAGCAGCCATTCCCACAGCGGCTTCCAGTGCAGCCGGTGCTGCTCGTGCAGGTAGAAGCGCAAGAAGATCCTGTCCATCGCTCCCTCCGATGGCGGCACGCTCAGGCCGCCGCGAGCCACGCGCGCGCGGTCCACATGCCGAGCGCCGTCAGCGCGAACGATCCAGTCAAGTGTAGGGCAGCCACCGCAAACGCCCATCCGAATTCGCCCTCGAGCGCGTGCGTCATCACTTCGACCGAATAGGTCGAGAACGTCGTGAGGCCGCCGAGGAAGCCCGTGATCACGAACAGCCGCCACTCGGGCGGCAGCCCGACGCGAGCCGTGAACACGACGGCGGCAATGCCGATCACGTAGCCGCCGATCAGGTTCGCCGCGAGCGTGCCGAGCGGCACGGCGGGAAAGAATTCGTTGAGCGCGAGGCTCAGGAACCAGCGCAGCAACGCGCCGAGCCCGGCGCCGACGAAGATCGCGACGATCGAATAGAACAAGGGCACTCCTCGCTGACGACGCCGCGCGGCGGATGCGGCCGACGCTGAACTGTATGCGGAATCGCGCCGCGGCGGCAATGCCGGCGGAGCGGGCCGTCGTGCGCCGGATCGTGCCGCCCCCGCATGATGCATTTCATTATTCCCGCGAGTCCGACACATTCGATATTTTCCGACGCATTACGCAGGACATTACGAATCAATTCAAAATTGATCGATTATTTACAAGCCTTTTTAAAAAATCGATAACGCAGCCTTATCCGTCGCACGTCACTCCTGAAAACCCCAAAATTTCACGGGGATTCCGCGTAGTTTCCCTTATCAGACATTCCCGTATCCGGCCGATATTCCATCCAATTGACTTCGCCGATTTTGTAAACTTGTTTCGCCAACCTACTCCATCGACATGGAGACTCGAAAAATGAACAATATCCGCCTGTCATCCATGTTGATTCCTGTGCTGTGCGCGTCGCTGCTCGCATCGAGTGTCGCGCTCGCCGACGGCAACGGACCGCCGTCCTACGTCGAAGGCAACCGCGCGCCGAAAGGATACGCGCGCCCGCCGTTCCACACGAAGCCGCGCGCGAGCACGGCCACGGTATCCGGCCTCACGCCCGCGCTCACCCGACACGCATACGGGTTCGACACGATCGCCAACCAGGGCGACGGGATGGTCGTCGCGATCGTCGATGCATACGACGACCCGAAGATCGAGGCCGATCTCGGCGTGTTCAGCAACGCGTTCTCGCTACCGGCCTGCACGTCGTCGAACGGCTGCTTCACCAAGGTGTACGCACACGGTACACGGCCCAAGACCGATTCGGGCTGGGCGCTCGAGATGTCGCTCGACGTCGAATGGGTGCACGCGATCGCGCCGAAGGCCAAGATCATGCTCGTCGAGGCCGCGTCGGCCAGCTTCAGCGACCTGCTGGCCGCGGTCGACGTCGCGGTCAAGCGCGGTGCGTCGGTCGTGTCGATGAGTTTCGGCGGCAGCGAGTTCAGCAGCGAAACCGGCTTCGACAGCCACTTCAACGTCGCGGGCGTCACGTTCGTCGCATCGTCCGGCGACAGCGGCGCCGGGACCGATTACCCGGCGGCGTCGCCGTACGTGGTGGCGGTGGGCGGCACGACGTTGTCCATCGATACGTACGGCAACTACGTCGGCGAGGCGGCGTGGAGCGGCAGCGGCGGCGGCGTGAGCACCCTCGAGGCCGAGCCGGCCGGCCAGACCGCGTGGCCGGTTCCGGTCGCCGGCAAGCGCGGCGTGCCCGACGTCAGCTACGACGCGAATCCGTCCAGCGGCTTCGCGGTGTACGACTCGGTCACCTATCAGGGGCAGGCGGGCTGGTTCCAGGTCGGCGGCACGAGCGCGGGCGCGCCGCAATGGTCGGCGCTCGTCGCGATCGCGAATTCGCTGCGCGCGGCGGCCGGCAAGAGCCGGTTGAGCGGCACCTACGACTCGCTCTATACGGTCGGGAAAACCGCGTACGGCAGCGACTATCACGACGTGACGACCGGGTCCAACGGCAGTTGCGGCAGCGTCTGCAACGCAGCGGGCGGCTACGACTACGTGACGGGTCTCGGTTCGCCGCAAGCGCCTGCGCTCGTGCAGGCGCTCGTCGCCCGGCCGTAACCGCGCGGCCGTCGCCGGCCGGCCCGTGGCGTGGCGTCAGCCGCCGCGCCATGCGCGGTCGAGCGCAGTCAGCGTCGCCAGCGCACCGCCCTTCAATCCGATCACGTCGGCACGGCGCGCATGGGCTTCGCGCGCGTTGATGCGGATCACGTCGGCGCCGAGCCGTTCGCTCAGCAAGCGGACGGTCGGAATCGCGGTGCCCGCGCCGATCTCGACCACGGCGACGCGCCCGGCTTGCGCGATCCAGTCTTCCAGCGCACGTTCCTGCGCGTCGTAGCACGCCCCGAGCCAGCCGGTGTCGCCGAACATCAGGATGTTCGGCCGCGCGAGGCCGCCGCAGCGCGGGCAGCGCGGCGCTTCGCCGACCAGCCGGCACGTGGCTTCGTCGACGTCCGGCACGAACGGCGCCGCATCCCACGTGTCGTCCGAGCACGGCCGCAGGCACTGCATCGCGTGAATCGAGCCGTGGATCTCGACGATCCGCGCCGGATCGAAACCGGCTTTCTGGAACTGGCCGTCGACGTTGCTCGTCAGCACGAAGCCGCCGTTCGGCATCGCATCGACCCAGCGACGCAGGATCGCGAAACCCGCGTGCGGCACCGTCGCACGGTAGAGCGCGAGACGGTGTCCGTAGAACCCCCACGCGAGCTGTGCACGTGCACGGAACGCGTACGGCGACGCAATCTCGTGGAATTCGAAACGCTCGTGGCGCAGCGCCGGATACGCGCGCCAGAAGCCGTCGGTACCGCGGAAATCCGGCAGCCCGGAATCGACGCCGATGCCCGCGCCGGCCGTCACGAGCAACGCGTCGGCGCACTCGAGCGCGTCAACGGCGGCAGCGACGAGCTCGGCGGGAAGCTGCGTGGCGGCAGCGGTGGAGGCGGCGGAATCGGGGAACGGCATGACGGGGCGGCGGTAACGTCGAACGGTGCGCGAGTGGCGTCGCGATCATACGCCGGTTCGGGCACCGCGCCGCATGTGCGATGCAACTGTATGACGCTATCGCAATGTCGCGATTACGCGTGGCGCCGGGCCTTTCCCGCTGCAGCCGACGCAGGGAGGCACCGGCGATGCCGCATCCCGACACCTCCCCGCCTGCTCAGCTATCCGAATCGTCTTGCACGACCGGAATCTCGTCGACCGCGAAATAGACCGGCTTGCCGAGCTGCCGCGCGAGGCTGACATCCGCGTCCGCGCCGCGCGACGCGCCGTCGATCCGCCATACGGCATCGCAGCGCCGCAGCAGCCGGTGTGCGGCCGGATACAGGAACGCCTCGCTGATTTCGTCGCCGACCTGTCGCGACCCGGCCGCGACTGCAAGCGGCAGCGACACCCACTCGCCGATCATCGGCACATGCCCGCGGCGATACACGGCGAGCGCCGCCGCTTCCAGCCGGTGCAGGTTCGCGGCGATGCGCGCGGGATCGCCGTCCGTGCCGCTGCGATAAGGGCCGGCGATCAGCACGAGCAGCGGCGTCACGCCGCGCGCGCGCCGGCGGTTTCCCGCAGCGCGACGTACTGCAGCAGCATGATCGTCTTCGCATCGACGATCTCGCCGCGCTCGATTGCATCCAGCGCCGCCTGCAGCGGCATCTCGACGACCTCGAGATCCTCGCCCTCTTCCGCGACGCCGCCGCCGTCGCCGGTGCGCAGCGACGCATCGTATTCGCCGACGAAGAAGTGCAGCTTCTCGGTCACGGAGCCCGGGCTCATGAACGCCTCGAACACCTTGCGCACGCCGCGCACGCGATAGCCGGTCTCCTCCTCGGCCTCCGCGCGGATGCGTGCTTCGGGCGTCGCGTCGTCGAGCAGGCCGGCAGCCGCTTCGAGCAGCATCCCGTCGTGCCCGCTGACGAACGCCGGCATCCGGAACTGCCGCGTCAGCAGCACGTCGCCCGTGCCGGCATTGCGCAGCAGGATGGTCGCGCCGTTGCCGCGGTCGTAGGTCTCGCGGCTCAGGCGCTGCCACGTTCCGTCGCGGCGCAGGAAATCGAACGTCACCTTCTTCAGCACATACCAGTCATCGGACAGCACCGTCGTATCGACGATGCGCACGCGCTCCCGCGTTGCAGCCATCGCAGCCTCCCATTCGACAAAAGACGGCGCCCATGGTAACGTGCATATTCGTGCAACTTCAAGAAATTTCGTGCAAACACGATGCTGACGACGCAACGCAAGAAAGCGATCCTCGACGCGCTCGCACGCGACGGCCAGGTGCTGGCGGTCGAACTGAGCATGCAATTCGGCGTGTCCGAAGACACGATCCGCCGCGACCTGCGCGAGCTGGCGGCCGAAGGCCTGCTGCAGCGCGTGCATGGCGGCGCGCTGCCGGCGTCGTCGGCCGTCGCGCCGTTCGCGCAGCGCGAGGTGCTCGAAACGGCGGCAAAGCGGCGCATCGCGCGACGGGCCGCGCAGATGATCGCGCCCGGGCAAGTGGCGATCGTCGACGGCGGCACGACGTCGGCACTG